>JBBDSN010000121.1:0-5814 GCA_040904885.1 Gemmatimonadota bacterium
CTCAGCGTCCTCCGTGGGCGCGTCGCACGCCGCCGCATCGGTGGCATCCGTCGAGCCGAAGGCGCTCGATGAGGTGGTCGACCGCTACTGCGTCCGGTGTCACAGCGAGCGCCGCCTCACCGGCAACCTCTCGTTGGAGGAATTCACGGTGGCGGAAGCGGTCGAGCAGGCCGAGATCGCAGAGCGGGTCATCCGCAAGCTCAGAGCCGACATGATGCCACCGCCCGGCGCGAACCGGCCGGCCGGCGACTCGCTGGTCGCGCTGGTTGAGACTCTCGAGCGGACCATCGACGAGGCCGCGGCGCGCGAGTCCCGGCCAGGGAACCGTCCGTTCCAGCGCTTGAACCGGGCCGAATATGAGCGGGCCGTCGAGGATCTCTTCGGGATCCAGGTGGATGCCGGACAGTGGCTGCCGCTCGATCAGATCAGTGCGAGCTTCGACAACGTCGCGGACGTTCAGGCGTTCTCACCGACGCTCATGGATGCCTACCTGAACGCGGCGAGCGAGATCGCGCGACAGGTGCTCGGAAATCCCGATGCGACCGCGGTGGAGGCGACCTACCAGAACGAGCCGTACCGCTCGCAGCACGAGTGGGACAGGGTGGAAGGCGCGCCGTATGGGACGCGCGGCGGGATCAGCGTGCTGCATTCGTTCCCGGCCGACGGCAAGTACGTCGTCTCCCTCGGCTTCATCTCGGGGTGGGGCGAGCGTTTTCACGACATCGACATCTCGGTCGACGGAGAGCGCGTCGCGCTTCTGCGTTACCAAGGCGCGAGCACACGGCTGATCGACTTCCAGGGCCGGCTCGCGTACCCCGTGCGGACGGACTCCATCTTCGTCCGGGCCGGCCAGCGCCGGCTCACCGCGGCGTTCGTCCGGAAGATGGACGGACCCTACGAAGACCTCATCCGTCCGAACGACTGGTCGCTGACCGGCACCGAAGCGAGCTACGGAACGACTTCGCTGCCGCACATCATGCAGATGACGGTCCAGGGGCCATTCGACCCATCCGGCGTGTCGGAGACCCCCGCGCGTCAGGATGTGTTCTCGTGCCGCCCGGCGTCGTCGGAGGAGGCGCGTCCGTGTGCCGAGGAGATCATCGTCCGGCTGGCGGCCGAGGCATACCGACGCCCGCTCGAACAGCGTGACATCGACGGACTCATGTACTTCTACGACGAAGGCGCCCGGGAAGGTGGCTTCGAGCGGGGAGTACGGTCGGCGATCGAGGCGATGCTCGTGAGCCCGCACTTCCTGTTCCGCTTCGAACGCACACCTTCGGACGTGCGCCCCGGCGAGGTGTTCGCGATCAACGATCTCGATCTGGCTTCGCGGCTCTCCTTCTTCCTCTGGGGCACCGGGCCCGATCAGCAACTCCTCGACATCGCGAGCCGTGGTGAGTTGAACAGTCGGGAGGCACTCGAGCGCGAGGCGCTGCGGATGCTCGAGGATCCGCGCTCCGAGGCGTTGGCCACGCGCTTCGCGTCGCTTTGGCTCCGCCTCCAGGACCTGGAGAAGGTGAAGCCCGACGCGTTCTGGTTCCCGAACTACAGCCAGCAGGTCGCCGGAGACATGCGCCGCGAGACGGAGCTGTTCTTCCACGATCTGATCCAGGAGGATCGTAGTCTGCTCGAATTGCTGCAGGCGGACTACACGTTCCTCAACGAGCGGCTCGCCAATCACTACGGCATCTCGGGGGTCGTGGGCGACGACTTCCGTCGGGTCCCGTACCCGAACGATCGTCGCCAGGGCGTTCTCGGGCACGGAAGCATGCTGGTGCAGACGTCGTTCGGGAACCGCACGTCCCCGGTGCTTCGGGGTAAATGGGTCATGGAAGTGCTTCTGGGAACACCGCCGCCGCCGCCGCCGCCGAACGTCCCGACGCTGGACGAGTCGACGGGCGAGGACGCGCCCGCGGGATTGGTGACGACCGCCGATCGGCTTCGCATGCATCGCGCGAACCCGACCTGCAACTCTTGTCATCAGCTCATTGACCCGATCGGGATGGCACTCGACAACTTCGACGTGACGGGCCAGTGGCGGGTGAGGGAGAACGGAATGCCCCTCGACACGAAGGGTGAGTTCTACGACGGCAGCGAGATCTCGACACCGGCCAGTCTGGTGGACGTCCTCATGCGCCGTCCGATCCCGTTCGTGCGGCACTTCACGCAAAATCTCATGACATACGCGCTCGGACGACGGGTCGGCCATCTCGATCAGCCAGCCGTGCGTGCCATTGCCGGCGAGGCGGAGGAGGACGGGTATCGGATGTCCTCCTTCATCGTCGGTGTGGTGACCAGTGACCAGTTCCGCTTGAAGCGGGCGGTCGCCACGGAAGCGGACAACGACTGACAAGCCCCACCAGGCCAGGAGACATACGACAATGCAGTTCATAACCGGCAAGCACATTCCACGCCGCTCGTTCCTCCACGGCATGGGGGCCATGGTCGGCCTGCCCATGCTCGACGCCATGGTTCCGGCAGGTCGGCGTTCGGGGGTCGAGACGTCACCGACGCGTTTCGTCGCCATCGAGGAAGTACACGGCGTGCCCGGGTGCAACCGTTGGGGCGAGAGTCAGCATCTGTTCGCTCCGGAGACGGTCGGACGGGGCTTCGAGTTGAAGCCGGACAACGTGCTGAGCTCGCTCGCGCCGTATCAGGACCACCTCACGATCGTGAGCAACACGGACGTGCGTATGGCCGAGGCGTTCTCGCCCGAAGAGATCGGCGGGGATCATTTCCGGTCGAGTGCAGTCTTCCTGACGCAGTCGCACCCGAAGCAGACGCAAGGGTCCGACCTGCACGTCGGTGTGTCCATGGACCAGGTGCACGCCCGGCGGTTCGGGCAGGACACGGCGCTTCCGTCGCTCCAGCTCTGCATCGAGCCCACGGACAAGGGCGGGGGCTGCGACTACAACTACTCCTGCGCTTACACCGACTCGATCAGCTGGGCGTCGCCGGATACCCCACTCCCGCAGGTGCGGAACCCGCGCGCCGTGTTCGACATGCTGTTCGGTGCGGGTGGCAGCGAGGCGGAGCGTTCGGCTCGGCGTCGTTCCCACCGGAGCATCCTCGATTGGGTGGCTGGCGAGGTCGCTCACGTCAAGCGTGACCTCGGAGCCGTCGACCGTCAGCGTGTCGACCGTTACTTGGAGAGTGTGCGCGAGATCGAGCGGCGGATCCAACTGGTCGAGGCACGGAACAGCAGCGGTGACGAGCGTGAGCTTCCAGAGGCTCCGGCCGGTGTGCCGGACTCCTTCCGTGAGCACATGGAGCTGATGTTCGATTTGCAGGTCTTGGCGTTCGAGTCCGACACGACGAGGGTCGTCTCGTTCAAGACCGGCCGGGACGCGTCCAACCGTACCTTCCCGGAGAGCGGGTCGGACAGCGGATTCCACCCGGCTTCCCACCATGGGGACCGGGAAGACCGGATCCTGGAGTTCAACAAGATCAGCCAGTACCGGGTGAGCATGCTCGCGCACTTCATGGAGCGCTTGAAGAACACGATGGACGGCGACTCGAGCCTGCTCGACCAGACCGTCGTCATGTGGGGCTCGCCGATGGGCGACGCGAACCTGCACAACCATCGCCGCTGCCCGCTCATCTTCCTTGGAGGGGGCAATGGTGCGCTTCAGGGCGGCATGCATTACAAGGCGCCGGATGGCACGCCGATGGCCAATGTGTTCGTGAGCCTGATGCAGAAGCTGGGTCATTCGGATATCACCAGCTTCGGTGACAGCACCGGCGAGTTCATCCTTTAGGACGCCTTCAGATCGAGGGATGGGGATCATTGATGAGGAAGCAGACAGCAGTTAGGGCGTCGCTGAGGACACTCGTGACGATGGGCTTGGCGATGTGGGTCACTGCCGCGACACCACCCGATGCGCCCATCGCCGACGCCGCGATGCGGGGCGACGTGGATGCCGTGCGGTCGTTGGTCCGATCCGGGGCCGACGTGAACGAGGCGCAGGGAGACGGCATGACCGCCCTCCACTGGGCGGCCGACCGGGGCGATGTCGAGCTTGCGAGGCTCCTGCTCTACGCGGGTGCGAACGTGGAGGCGGGCACGCGCATCGGGCGCTACACCCCGCTCCACATCGCGGCACGGCAGGCGCGGGAGGATGTGGTCATCGCGCTGCTGGACGCGGGCGCCGACCCGGGAGCGCGAACCACCAACAGCGGCTCGACGCCTCTCCATCTTGCGGCCGCCTCGGGAGACCCGGAGATCGTGTCGGTATTTCTGGCACGCGGTGCCGACCCCAATGTCACGGAAGGGGCCTGGGGACAGACGCCCTTGATCTTCGCGGCGGCGAACAACCGCGCCGACGCGATTCGCGTGCTTCTCGCGGGGGGCGCCGACCCGAACATGTCGGCCCGCTCCGTGGACGTGACCGAATGGGCGGCCGCGGACCAGGCCGCGGGATCGCGCCTGACCGAGGCGCTCGACGAGTTCCGAGAGCGCGAAGGAGGAGGCTCCGATTGGCTACCGACGCCCGCTCAGGTCCAGGCCGCGGTCGAGATGTCTCGCGAGATTCAGCGGAAGTGGCCGGACGTGGGAACGAACGAGGACGAGCCCTCGGAGGAAGAGGGCCAGCCCTCCGCGGAGGGCGAGCCTTCGGAAGAGCATGAGCCTGCGGCCGAGGACGAGACGGAGCAGCAGGAGGCGGAGGAGGAGGAGCGGCCGATGTCCTACGCGGAGCAGGTCGACCGCTGGGGTGGTTTGACGCCGCTGCTTCACGCCGTCCGGCAGGGACATGTGGAGGCCGCGCTCACGCTCCTCGAGGGGGGCGCCGACATCAACGCGACCAGTGGGGACCTGACGTCTCCGCTCCTCATGGCGACGCTCAACGGGCAGTGGGATCTCGCGAAAACCCTGCTCGAGCGTGGCGCCGACCCGAACCAGCCGAGCGTGGCTGGCGCGGCTCCGCTCTATGTCGTGCTCGAGCGCGAGTGGGAGCCGAGGGCGTCCTACGCGCACCCGGTCGAGCACCGGAAGCAGGAGACGACGCATCTCGAGATGATGCGTGCCCTTCTCGAGGCCGGCGCGGATCCGAATGCGCGCCTGAACCGGCATCTCTGGTACATGGAATACACGTTCAGCGTGCTCGGGGGCAGCGGAATCTACGTGAAGGGCGCGACGCCGTTCTGGCGTGCCGCCTACGCGCTCGATGTCGAAGCGATGCAACTCCTCAAGGAGTACGGGGCGGATACGGATGTTCCGACCATGAAGGCGCCCGAGAGACGCCGCCGTGCGCCGGACGATCCAGAGGAGACCGCCGAAGAGGAGAAAGCTGAGCCCGAGCTCGATCCTTCGGGACTGCCTCCGGTTCCGACCAACGGACCCGCGATCTTCCCGATCCATGCCGCTTCGGGCGTCGGGTACGGTCAGTCGTTCGCGGGCAATGCCCACCGCTACGTGCCGAATGGATGGATGGCGGCGGTGAGGTTTCTCGTCGAGGAGTGCGGCGCGGACGTGAATGCCCGTGACGCTGGTGGATACACGGCGGTGCACCATGCGGCCGCACGGGGTGACGACGAGATGATCCGCTACCTGGTAGAGCATGGAGCCGATGTGACGGTCGTGAGCCGGGAAGGACAGACTACGGCTGACATGGCGAACGGGCCGCTACAGCGGGTACAGCCGTTCCCCTCCACCATCGAGCTTCTCGAGCAGCTCGGATCCAAGAACAACGACAACTGCCTGTCCTGCTGACGGGATCTCTGCAGCGGGGAAGGACGGGGCCTGGGCGTGTGACGCCCAGGCCCCGTTTTACGGGTGGTTCGGTTTCCAACATCGAAGGCCCCCAGAGGGGCTAG
>JBBDSN010000122.1:0-32271 GCA_040904885.1 Gemmatimonadota bacterium
GCCTCACGTATCGATCTCTCGTAGCCACGGCCCGGGATACGCTCGAGTGGGACCGGTCCCGTCCGGCCGAGGAACGCGAAAGCCGCGGCGCGGGCCTGAGTCGGAGCCGGGAGCGCGAAGTCCTGGCGCGCTGGCACGCGGCCGGCGTGTAGACCCTTCTGCGTGGCCACGGACGCGGGTCGGTCCTGGTGTCGAGGCGCACGTCTTTGAAGATTCAGGCTGCCTGGGGCGTAACGTCGGGTGGAGCGGCGTCTCATCGACGCCGGTTCCGTCCGGCAGAGTTCGCTGGCCATCGCACATTCCGCACAGGGAGGGACCCCGTGGGAGCCTTGATTACGCTGATCGTCGTTGCCCTCGTCATCTTCTATGGCGTTTCGCAGTACAACCGGCTCGTCGCGCTCCGTGAGCGGTTCAAGAACGCCTTCTCGCAGATCGACGTGCAGCTCAAGCGCCGCTACGACCTGATTCCCAACCTCGTCGAGGCGGCCAAGGGGTACATGAGTCACGAAAAGGACACCCTCGAGGCCGTGATCCACGCCCGTAACCAGGCTCAGCAGGCCGGGCAGGCGGCAGCGCGCAACCCCGGTGACCCGGATGCGATGCATCAGCTTTCGGGGGCCGAACAGGCACTCGGGGGCACCCTGACCAAGTTCTTTGCGCTCTCCGAAGCGTATCCGGATCTCAAGGCGAACCAGAACATGATGCAGCTCCAGGAAGAGCTGGCTTCGACCGAGAACCGGATCGCCTTTGCGCGGCAGGCGTTCAACGACGCCGTCATGACCTACAACACGGCGAGGCAGACGGTGCCCACGAACATCCTGGCGAACGCGTTCCGCTTCGAGGAAGCCGAACTCTTCGAGATCGACCGGGAAGAGGAGCGAGAGGCGCCCCGCATCTCGTTCGGCTGAAGGCGTAGCTCCGGCTTCGCACCATGGATTTCTTCGAGGCACAGGGGAAGGCCAGAAGCCTGTCCCACCGGCTGGTCCTGCTTTTCGGGCTCGCGGTCACGCTCATGATCGTCGGGGTGTACCTGACGGTCGTGGTGGCGCTCGGGGTGGGCGCTTCTCAGCAAGGCGCCGATCCGGCGGCCATAGAACTCTTCCATCCCGGGCTGTTCCTCGCCGTGGCTGCTGGTATGCTGCTCCTCATCGGAGGTGGCTCGGCTTTTCGCACGGCCCAACTCCGAAAAGGAGGCTCGGCCGTAGCGGAGCTCCTCGGGGGGCGGCGGCTCGACCCCGAGTCTCGCGATTTGCTGGAGCGCAGGCTCCTTAACGTGGTCGAGGAGATGGCGATCGCCTCGGGGGTCCCGGTCCCGGCGGTATACGTCATGGACGGCGAGCAGGGTATCAACGCGTTCGCGGCGGGGCATACCATCCACGACGCGGCCGTCGCCATTACCCGGGGCGGTCTGGAAACGCTCAGCCGTGACGAGCTGCAGGGCGTCATGGCGCATGAGTTCAGCCACATCCTGAACGGCGACATGCGGCTCAATATCCGGCTGATGGGCGTGCTGTTCGGCATCCTTCTGCTGACGGTCGTGGGACGCGGGATTCTGCGCGGAGGCTACATCTCGGGGGGGCGCCGCCGCAGCGGCGGAAAGGGCGGAAGCGGCGGCCAGATCATCCTGATGGGTATCGCGCTGATCATCCTCGGGTACCTCGGCGTGCTCTTCGGGAGACTCATCCAGGCGGCCGTCTCACGGCAGCGCGAGTTCCTGGCGGATGCGGCCGCCGTGCAGTTCACCCGCAACCCGGAGGGCATCTCCGGTGCGCTCCGCAAGATCGGTGGGGCGGCCGACGGCTCCCGGCTCCAGAATCACCATGCCCAGGAAGCGGGCCATCTGTTCTTCTCCGATGGCGTGCGCGGTGCGTTCGCGCGGTCGTTCGCGACCCACCCGCCGCTCGAGAAGCGCATCGAGCGTGTGGATCCCGCATGGGACGGAAGCTATCTCGAGCCGAAGCCCGTGGCCGTGGCGGCCGGTGACGAGCGGCGGCCTCGAAAGGGCGGCGGCGATGGGGGTGGGGGTGGGCGGACCCCGTTTCCCTTGCCGTTCCCTGTCCCGGGCCTCCCGCAGGGTGGGGGAGCGCTTTCCGGCGCGGCACTCGGCGCGGTGGCCGCGGCGGGTACGCTGACCGCGGGCCATCTCGCGCAGGCCCGGTCGCTCTTGGAAGGAATCTCGGACGACGTGCGATCGGCCACGCGGGGTCCCGAGGGCGCGGTGGCGGTCGTCGTCGGCTTGTTGCTGGACGAAGACCCGGAGGTCCGCGGCCGTCAGGAACGTACCGTCGAGGCCGCGCTCGGAGTCGAGACGCTGGACCGGGCGCGCAGCCTCGCATCGGGGCTCCGCTCGGCGGGCCGGGGCGCGCGCCTGCCCCTGCTCGAGCTCTGCCTCCCGGCGCTCCGCTCGCTCTCTATGGAGCGGGCCGACGCGCTGCGCGATTCCATCGGACCGCTCACCCGAGCCGACGGCAAGGTGCACGCCTTCGACTTCGCGCTCTTCCACATGCTCCGGCGCGCGCTTCCGGGAGGGCCCGATGCGGCGAGCACCGCACGAGTCGGGCCCGGTCTGTCCCGCCGGCGTGGAGAAGCCGAAACGCTCCTGTCGGCCGTCGCCTGGGCGGGCGCGACCGACCGTGAAGGCGCTGAGGCTGCGTTCGCTGCCGGAACCGGACTGTTCCGTGCGGCGACCGCTCAGGCGTTGTCCCTACAGCCGGCCGCCGGGCTCGATCTCGAGCGCGTCGACGAGGCCCTCGGCCGGCTCGAGACGCTGCCGCCTCAGGACCGCCGTAAGCTCCTCCAGGCGCTCGAGCGGACGGTCGTGGCGGATCGGGAGGTGACGGTGGAGGAGCACGAGCTGCTGCGGGCCGTGGCCGAGGCGCTCGACGTTCCGATGCCGCCCCTCGCGGCCACCGGCGTACAGGCTCCATCCGCCGGCTCGGACGCGACCCTTGACGATGGGTCGGCTCTGCCCGAGTGATGGAAGATGGAATCCGGCGTCTCCGGATTTCCCCATCCGCGAGCGAGGAGGTCGAGATGACCCCACCATCCATTTCAACGCATAGGGCGGCACTAGGCAGTGTCTTGATGACCCTGGGCGCGCTGGTCGCCTCCACCTCTCCCCTGCAGGCGCAGGATCTGGCGGTGACCACCGCGGTGGTGGCCACGGGCGTGGAGGACCGGGAACCGGTGGGCACGGGTGCATCGTTCTCGGCAGATGTCCAGGAGCTCGTCTTCTACACGGTCCTCGAGGGCGGCTTCACCCAGCGGGTGGTCGAACACGTCTGGGTCCGGAACGGAGAGGAGGTGGCCCGTGTGCCGCTCACCGTGAGCGGACCGCGCTGGCGCACGTGGAGCACCAAGACCATTCCGGAAGACTGGACGGGTGAGTGGGAAGCGCGCATCGAGGACGCGGACGGCTCGGTGCTCGCGCGGGCGGCGTTCCAGGTGGGTGGCTGAGCGGGCTCAGGGCCTTGGACGGTCCTCCGGCTCGGCGCGTGTCGTGAAGCTCGTCCAGCTTATCCACGCCCCGGCCGCGAGGCCGACCGTCATCGCCAGGATCCCGCTCCCGCGCAACGCGGCGCCGATTTCTCGGTCCTGGGATAGCCGACCGACTTTGAGCAGCATCACCGTCCAGTCGTGGCTGTCCACGTCGACCGGTCCGAAGGGCGAGACGAGCGGCAGCAGTTGGACCCGGGCGTCCGCGGCGTAGATGCCGGCGCCCACGAGGGCCGTGCCCGTCCAGAACACGCATACGGCGGCGCCGAACGGGTCGTGCTGTCTGAAGAGTAGGTACGCTCCGGCCGCCACGGGTATCCCGATCTCGAACAGGGTGCCTCCCGCGGTGGTGAGCATGCGGTTCCCGAACCCCATGAAGGCGGCGTGCCCCATCTCGTGGAAGGCGAGGTTCACGCCTCCGAAGATCGATGTGTAGCCCGGATCGTCGAGGTGCGAGTGGAGGATCCACACGAGCACGAGCAGAATCGGGATACGGATCCAGTTGTTTTCCACGGCGGCTCGATCCTCCCACGTTTCACTGGACGCGCTCGGGACGTATACTCACGGTTCTCGAACCGCCCTTCAACGAAACGAGATAATAGAAACGATGAACGATCGCGCCAGCACCCTCCTCGGCGGTCGCCGCGAGCGCCTCGAGCGCGTTCTCGGACGCAAGCTCGGCCAACCCGTGGACCGCTCGACGGGTCCGCTCCCCGGTAAGAACCGGGCGTACCTGCTCGACGAGGCCAAGGATCTCTACTGGAACGAGCTGGAATGGGAGAGCATCACCGACGAGGAAGCCCTCGATGAGGGTCCGCTCACCGAGCTCATCTTCCCGGGCTTCCTCGCCTACGTGCGGGGGCTGTTGCTCCGTGAGGTGATGCCCGACGCCAAGGCACCGGCCAACCCCCGGCCTCAGGTCGTCGAGGACATCCTCGCCTTCCTGGCTGGCCGGATCGTCGAGCTGGGAGAGCGCATCGACGGCCCGGACGAGGAGTCGGAGGCCCGCCTGCGCTTCGAGCTCGACACGACGGGTCAGCTCCTCGATATCGTGCTGTACGTCTACCACGAGCTCTCGACCGACGAGATCGAGCGGCTCGAGGCGGACCGGCACGCCTCCACCTGAGGCGAGCCGGGCTTCGTGGAACTCGGGTTCGGCCCCCGCCCGGGCCGGCCGTACCTGGCCGGGGCCCCGATGCTCGTGGCGCATCGCGGGGGCTCGAAAATCGTTCCCGAGAATACGCTCGAGGGGTTTCGGCAGGCCGTCGAGGTGTGGGGGGCGGACATGCTCGAGATGGATGTGCAGGTCACACGCGACGGAGTGCCGGTGGTGATCCACGACCCGACCGTGGACCGCACGACGGACGGCTCGGGGGCGGTGAGCGAGCTGACCCTGTCCGAGCTCCGGGCGTTGGATGCGGGGCACCGCTTTCGGGATCCTGAAGGAAGCGCCACCTATCGGAGCCGTGGGGTGCGTGTGCCCACCGTGGACGAGGTCCTGGAGGCGTTTCCTGGCGTCTGGATCAACCTGGAGTGCAAGACGGCGGCCGCGGCGCGGCCGGTGGTCGAGGCGGTCCGCCGGCACGGGGCCGAGGCCCGCGTGCTCATCGCGGCCGAATACGAGCGTTGGCGACGCGACGCCCGCGGCTACCGGGGTCCTTGGGGCGCCAGTCGGCACCACGTGCTCCTCTTCCGGGTACTCTGTGGCCTCCCCCGCGCGGCCGGATACACGCCGGGGGTGGACGTGTTGCAGGTACCCGAGACGTGGAAAGGTCAGCGTATCGTGACTCGGCGCTTCATCGAACAGGCGCATCGCAAGAATATTCCCGTCCAGGTCTGGACGGTGGACGACCGGCGTGACATGGTCCGCCTGCTGGAATGGGGTGTGGACGGGATCCAGACCGACCGCCCCGACGTCCTCGCCGGGGTGCTGCACGAGCACTTCGGGCGCCCTGCCGCGCCGGGGCTCGGAGAAGCGACGCGGTGAGCACGGTCGTGGTGGCCGTCTCGGGCGGGCTCGACTCGTGCGCGCTGCTCCACATGCTCCGGTTCCCCGGCGCGGGAGCGGTCGTACCCATGCTGAGGGAGGGTGCCTTCCAACCGAGCCGGCTCGTCGCGGCCCACTTCGACCACAGGATGCGTCCCGGGAGCAACGCGGACGCGCGCTGGTTGCGGGGCCTGTGCGCCGCCTGGGGCGTGGATCTCGTCACCGGCGTGGCGTCCGAGCCTCCGACCTCCGAAGCCGAGGCTCGAGCCGCGCGCTACGGCTTCCTGCGCGAGGTGCGGCGCGATTTGGGCGCCCGCACGATCGCGACGGCCCACCATAAGGACGACCAGGCCGAAACGGTGTTGTTCCGGATGTTTCGGGGCACGGGTCCGGCCGGCCTCCAGGGCATCGAGGCCGAGCGCGCTGACGGCGTGTGGCGTCCGCTGCTCGGAGTCTGGCGCCAAGACATCCTCGACTACGCCCGGACCGTCGGTCTCCGGTGGCGTGAAGACCCCACCAACGTGGCGTTGGGCTTCGCCCGTAACGCGCTGCGCCACCGGGTCATCCCGGATGCCGAGCGTCTAGTCGCTCCGGGTGCGAAGCGTGCGCTCGTCCGTTTCGCCGAGCGGGCCGCGCACGACGAGGCAGGATGGGAGAGCCTGATCCCGAGGCTCCTCGATTCGCTCGATCCCGAGTGGCGTCCCGAGGGCGTCACCGTCGACCGGGCCGGCCTGCTCGCCTTCCATCCGGCCGTGAGGGCTCGGATCCTCCGGACGCTCGCCCTCGAGCTCGGCTTCCGTCCCGGATCCGGCGTGACAGCGCTCGCGGTCGACTTCGCCGAGTCCGCCGGGAGCGGCCGGACCATCGACCTGGGACGCTCGTTCGTGCTCCGGCGTGACCTCGATCGCCTGACCCTCGAGCGCCGACGGACCGGTTCTCCCACCGAAGACCGGCCCCTCCTCATCCACGAGCCCGCGAGTGGAAGCGGTGAGGTCGTTCTGGCGGGCCGGAGCATCTGGGTGGGATGGGGCGCGGCCGCCGGCACGCGGCCCGGCGTCGTCGAGCGGTTTCGTCCGGACGAGCTCCGCTTTCCGCTGACGGTGCGCGGCTGGGAGGACGGAGACCGCATCCGCACCTCGGCTGGCCGGCGCAAGCTGAAGCGCGTCTTCCTCGAAGCGCGGATCCCCGCGGCGGAGCGGCGCCGGGTTCCGGTCCTCGCCGATGCGGAAGGTGTCGTGCTGTGGATCCCGGGGGTGCAGCGGGCGCCTCGGCCTCCCGGGGAGGCTCCTGCGCGGGACGTGCTCCCGATCGGCGTCGGATGAGCGAAGCTGGCCCCCGTACCCCGTCCGAGACTCCGGTGGGCAAGGTGGTCTACGACGAGGAGGCGATCCGGCGGCGGGTCGCCGGTCTCGCCCGGGAAATCGAGGCGGTTTACACCGCCACCGACCGCCTCCTCCTGCTCGGGGTCTTGAAGGGAGCGGTGATCTTCATGTCCGATCTCGCGCGTGCGCTGACGATCCCGGTGCAGATCGACTTCATGTCGGTGTCGAGCTATGGAGACGGTCTGGTCTCGAGCGGGATGGTGCGGATCGAGCACGATGCCCGGATGTCCGTCGAAGGCCGTAACGTCCTGCTCGTGGAGGACATCGTGGACTCGGGGACCACCCTCGACCGTGTCGTCGCGCATCTCCGCGAACAAGGGGCCGCGACCGTCGAGACCTGCGCGTTCCTGCACAAGAGGATCGCCGAGTCGGACCACGAGCCGCGGTTCGTCGGCTTCGATGCACCCAATGTCTTTCTCGTGGGGTATGGATTGGATCGTGCCGAAGACTTTCGCCATTTGCCATATATCGCGAGCCTATAAGGGTGTGCCCGAGCGCCCAGCCGGGCTCGACCGAGTGAAGTGTGATGCCTGAAAAACAACCCAACCGTCCAGACCCCGACAACCGCGTAGGTCGTCTCTCCAAGAACGCCGCGTTCTTGATGATGATGGCCCTCATGCTTCTCCTGGCCATCCAGATCATGCGGGGCCAGGGTGAAGTGGTCGCGGACTTCACCTACACGGAATTCCGCGCGCACCTCGCCGAGGGACGCGTGCACAAGGTCGTGTTCCGTGACCGCCAGCTCGAAGGCGAGCTCACGCAGCCGGTGATGCGCGAGGGGCAGGAGTTCACGCAGTTCGAGACGCGCCTCCCGGGCGAGGTCACCGACGGGCTGCTCCAGGAACTCGCCGAGCGCAACGTCATCGTCGAGGCCGAAGCCACCGACACCGGATGGGGGACGCTTCTCCTGACCGCGCTTCCGTGGCTTCTCTTCATCGCCTTCTGGATCTGGATCTTCCGGACCATGCAGGGCGGTGGGAACAAGGCGTTCCAGTTCGGGCGCTCGAAGGCGAAGATGATTTCGCCCGATACGCCCAAGGTGACGTTCGCCGACGTCGCGGGCGCGGACGAAGCGAAGGAAGAGCTCGAGGAGATCATCGAGTTCCTCAAAGATCCGGCCCGGTTCAGCCGTCTCGGTGGTCGCTTGCCGAAGGGCGTGCTCCTCGTAGGCCCGCCGGGTACGGGCAAGACGCTTCTTGCCCGTGCTGTGGCCGGTGAGGCGGGGTGCCCCTTTTTCCAGATGTCGGGCTCCGACTTCGTCGAAATGTTCGTAGGCGTGGGCGCCTCACGTGTGCGCGACCTGTTCGAGCAGGGCAAGGCGCACGCGCCGTGCATCATCTTCGTCGACGAGATCGACGCGGTGGGACGTCATCGCGGCGCCGGGCTCGGCGGAGGGCACGACGAGCGCGAGCAGACGCTCAACGCCCTCCTGGTGGAGATGGACGGGTTCGAGTCGAACGAGGGCGTCATCCTGCTCGCGGCCACGAACCGCCCGGACGTGCTCGATCCGGCGCTACTCCGTCCCGGCCGCTTCGACCGTCAGGTCATCGTGGACGCGCCGGACGTGAAGGGCCGCGAAGGCATCCTCCGGGTACATGCCAAGAAGCTCCCGCTCGCGGACGATGTCGAGCTTTCGTTCATCGCACGCGGCACGCCCGGCATGAGCGGCGCGGACCTCGCGAACATCTGCAACGAGGCGGCGCTTCTCGCGGCGCGCCGTAACGCCGACAAGGTGTCCATGGAGGACTTCGAGTTGGCCAAGGACAAGGTCATGCTCGGCACTGAGCGGCGGAGCCTCGTGCTCACCGAGCGCGAGCGGAGGCTGACGGCCTACCACGAGTCCGGACATGCCGTGCTCGGGCTGAAGATCCCGGGGCTCGATCCGGTTCACAAAGTGACCATCGTTCCCAGGGGACGTGCGCTCGGGATCACGGCGAGCCTGCCCGAGGAAGACCGTCACTCCTATACGAAGGATTGGATGCAGGGCCAGCTCGCCATGTTGTTCGGCGGGCGGGTGGCCGAGGAGCTCACCTTCGGCGAGCAGGACGTCACGACCGGGGCAGGCAACGACATCGAGCGTGCCACGACCATGGCGCGCCGGATGGTGACCACGTTCGGCATGAGCGACGTCATCGGGCTCGTGGCCGTCGCGGACAGCGAGCAGGAAGTCTTCCTGGGTCGCGAGATCATGCAACGGCGCCCGGTATCGGAGCACACCGCACGAATCGTCGATCAGGAAGTAAAACGCATCATCGACGAGGCCCATCAGCGCGCACACGAAGTTTTGGGCGAGAACCGCGACCTGCTCGAAGCGATCGCTCAGGCGCTCCTGGAGCGCGAGACGTTGAATCGTGACGAGATCGAGATGCTCGAGCGCGGCGAAACATTGCCACCGATGCCCGAGCCGGAGATCGAAAATCCAGCGGCCACGGTGAAAGTGATCAAGCCCGCCAAGGAAAAGAGCCCCCGCCCGTTCGGACTCCCGGGCGGAGAAGGGCCACTGCCGGGGCCGGCGCCGGGCGTCAGGGACGAGCCCGAGGCGGACGAGGTGCCCTGATGCGGCCGGCGGGCCTCCCCTCCGTTGTCTAGCGCCTGGGAGCAACTCAGGCTCCTCCGACCGGGCTGGACCGATCTCATCGAGATCCTGCTCGTCGCGGTGCTGCTCTACCGGGTGCTGCTCGTGCTGCAGCGGACCCGCGCCATGCAGATCATGCTGGGCGTGGCCCTCCTGGCCGGTACGTACGGTGCTGCTCGGCTGCTCGACTTCATCCTCATCCGGGCGCTGCTCGAGGCGGTCTTCCAGTATGGCGCCATCGCCGCGCTGGTGGTCTTCCAGCCCGAGTTGCGTGCGGCGCTCGCGCGTCTGGGCCGCAGCCGCATGATCCGCTTCTTCCAAAAGATGGAAGGCAGCAAGGTCATCGACGAGATCGTCGAGGCCACGGAGCGGCTGTCCCGCGCCAAGCACGGGGCCATCATCGCGATCGAGCGGGAAGTCGGGCTCGACGAGTATGCGGAGACCGGCAGCCGGGTGCAGGCGCACGTGTCTGCCGAGATGCTCGCGACCATCTTCACGCCGTATTCACCGTTGCACGACGGGGCGGTGCTCATCGCGGGCGGCCAGATCCGAGCGGCTGGAGCCATCCTGCCGCTCACCCAGACCACCGTGCGTGACCGTTCGCTGGGGACGCGGCACAGGGCCGCCCTCGGGCTGAGCGAGGAGACGGACGCGATCGTGGTGGTGGTGAGCGAGGAGACCCAACAGGTGTCTGTCGCGCTCGGTGGGCGCCTCGAGCGGGGCGTGACGTCCGATCGACTCCGAGCCATCGTGGCCGGCGGTGTGGCGAGCCCGGATGCCTCTACGGGCGCGCCTCAGTCACAGAGGGCCGCAGCGCGAGCTTGAGCACGTTGTCGTCGGTCGCGTTGACACTCCGGCGACGGCACCCGTAGATTGCCGACGTTCCATGATTCAGTGCCCGCGTGTCCCTCGTCGGGTGCGCCCAACTCATTATCAGGAGCGAAGTCTCCGTGGCGTCCCAGTATCGGCTACTGACCCTGTTTGCCGACGGCGGGTGGATGATGTACCCGCTCGTCTTGTGCTCGCTGATCGCGGTAGGCGTGATCATCGCCAAGGCTTGGACGCTCTGGGTCGCCCATAGGGGCACCTCCCAGGTGCTCGAGCAGGTGGAAGAGGCGACGCGCGCCGGAGATATCAAGGGTGCGATCCAGATCGCGAGCGACACGCCCGGGCCAGCCTCGGCCATTCTGCTGGCGGGCCTGCGTCGCATTCAGACCAAGACGCTCGCCACCGGCGAGATCGAGTCGGCGGTTGCGACCACCGGCACCATCGAGTTGGCGTTCCTCGAGCGGGGGCTCGTGATCCTGGCGACGGTCGCGAACGTTGCTCCGCTCATGGGCTTCCTGGGAACGGTGGCGGGCATGATCATCGCCTTCGCCGCGATCGAGCTCGCCGGCGACGTGGATCCGACGCTGGTCGCGGGTGGGATCAAGGTGGCGCTGCTGACGACGGCCGCCGGTCTGGTGATCGCGGTCCCCGTGAACATTGCGTACAATTTCTTCGTGACACGCATCGACACGCTGATCGTGGACATGGAGCAGGGGGCCCAGCGGATCATCAACCTCGCTTGGGACCTGGAGAAGGAAGGAAAAATCCGGATCGTTTCGAAGGTCCAGGCCCAGGCCGCAGCCGCGCGCCACACGCCTCCGAGGCCCGACGCTTCGACGCCCACGGGCGCGGCGTCGGACAAGCCGGGCACGTCGGCCAGACCCGCCGCTCCGGAGAAGCCGAGTCAAGAGTAAGTGGAACCTCTGTGGGCCTCCTAAGTACCTCTGATCACACACGAGGGCGAACAGCATGGCAGTTCTGAACAAGAAGAAGCAGCGGGTCAGCGACGAGGTTCCGACCTCGTCGACGGCTGATATCGCGTTCCTGCTCCTCATCTTCTTCCTGGTGACCACGACGTTCCCGAAGGACAAGGGACTCGCGATCGTGCTGCCGGAGCCGGGTGAGGAAGCCCAGGTGAGTCAGAGGAACATCCTCCACCTGATCATCCAGCCGAACGGCCTCGTCGAGGTCCGCCGGGGTGAGAGCCAGCAGGTGCAGACGATGAGCCCGTCGGATGTCGAGGGCCTTTGGCGTCAGGAGGTGGCGGCGAACGAGAACCTGATCGCGGCCGTCAAGACGCACCCCGACGCGCCGTACGCGTACATGGTGGACGTGCTCGACGCGTTGCACGCGGCGAACGCTGCGAGAATCTCCCTCCAGATCCTGGAGTAGACAGATGGGTATGAAAGGTGGCGGCTTCAGCCGCAAGTCGAAGGCGTCCTCCGAGGTGCCGACCTCTTCATTGGCGGACATCGCGTTCCTCCTGCTGATCTTCTTCATGGTCACGACCGTCTTCCAGTCGGACCGTGACCGTCCGATCCAGTGGCCGGACGCCGAAGCCGCCGAGAAGATCGATGAGAAGCAGAAGAACATCTTGAATATCTGGATGGAGCGGGACGGCTCGGTCTACATCAACGACCAGTTGACCGCGATGCCTGACGTGTCGACGATCGTCGCGCCGCTTTACGCGGCGTCCGATCGTGCGCTCGTCATCTCCATCCGTGGAGATCGCGACGTGCCGTATCGCTTCATGGACCAGGTCCAGAAAGAGCTGGTCGAGGCGGGCGTCGTGCGTGTGGTGTTCGCCGCACAGTTGGAGCAGAGCATGCAGAGGGCGAGACGATGAGCGCACAGGAAGCCGTACCCTCGATCGAGGTCGCACAGACGGCGAACGATCGTCTGAAGAGTTCCTTCGCTTCGTGGTTCTGGGGCTCGATGATCGCCGCCACGTTGATCCACTTCGGCGCCTTCGCCTTTTGGCCGGAGCTGACCGCCGAGGACTTCTCGTTCGAATCCGCGGAGCTGGAGTCGATCGAGCTCCCGCCGGAGATCGAGATTCCACCGCCGCCTGAGGCCATCTCGCGGCCCGCGACGCCGGTGATCGCCGAGGCGGACATCGAGGAAGACATCACGATCGCCCCGACGACGTTCGAGGATAACCCGGTCGAGGATCTGCCGCCGCCGCCCGAGGCGGGGGGGACGGACCTGTCGGCCGCACCGACGTTCACACCGTTCACGGTTGCGCCGGAGATCCAGAACCGGAGGGAGGTCATCCGGGCGATGGAGCGGGAGTATCCGCCGCTCCTCCGTGACGCCGGCATCGGTGGCACGGTGCGCGTGTACTTCTTCATCGACGAGAACGGCCGCGTGCAGGACAGGCGGATCGACCAGAGCTCCGGGCACCAAGCGCTCGATGAGGCCGCGCTGAACGTGGCCGAGATCTACCAGTTCTCAGCGGCGCTGAACCGCGACCAGAAGGTTCCCGTCTGGGTGTCCTTCCCGATTACCTTCCAGGTTCGCTGACACGGAGCCTGAGAGGACCCTTTGGGACCCCGCCGGAGCTCCGGCGGGGTCCCTTTGTATTTGCAACGTGTGTGGATGAGCGATCGATGACGGCTGTGACCTTGGAGGGCTACGCCTCCCTGCTGGAGGAGACACTCCCGGGCGTGCGCGCGCGCATCGCGGAGGCGGCGTTGGCGGTCGGGCGCGACGCTGCCTCCATCACGCTGGTCGGCGTCACGAAAGGCCACCCGGTGGAGGCCGTCCGTGCCGCCTTGGAGGCCGGACTCGACGACCTGGGTGAGAATCGGGTAGGCGAGCTGGAGGGGAAGCGGACCGAGCTCGGAGACGTGGCCGCGCGTTGGCACTTCATCGGCCACATCCAGAGCCGGAAAGCGGGCCGGGCGGTGGCCGCGAGCGACGTCATCCATTCCATCGACTCCCTGAAGCTGGGGCGAAGGGTGGGACGCGCGAGCGAGGACCGAGGCGAACCCATGCCCGTCTTCCTGCAGGTGAACACATCCGGGGAAGATGCAAAGGGCGGCTTCGAGGGCGACCAGGTCGTGGAGGCGCTCCACGAAGTCGCGGAGCTGCCGGGACTTCGGGTCCTGGGCCTGATGACGATGGCACCGTTCGTCGAGGACGAGCGCGTCCTCGCGGAGGCCTTCGCGGGCCTGCGTGCGCTGTCCGAGCGGTTACGCTCCGTCTCGGGAGGCGTCGGACCGGAGCTTTCGATGGGCATGACCAACGATCTCGAGATCGCGATCAGGGAGGGGAGCACCATGGTACGCATCGGAACCGCACTCTTCGGGGAGAGGGGCCGGGCATGATCGACTTGACACCACTGGACGTGCGGAAGAAGCGGGGCGACTTCCGCAAAGGGATGCGTGGGTACGATCCGCAGGAGGTAGACAACTTTCTCGAGCTCGTGGCGGAGCGTCTCGAGGACCTGGTGCGTGACAACCTCCAGCTGAGGGAACGGATGCAGTCCCTCGAGCGGCAGGTCGCGTCCCAGACCGATCGGGAAGAGGCCGTGCGCGACGCACTCGTGACCGCACAGGAGCTTCGCACCGACATCCGCGAGACTGCCCAGCGCGACGCGGAGAAGGTGGTCGAGGACGCCCGAACCGAGGCGCGCCGGATGATCGCCGAGGCCGAGGCCGAAGTGCGGATGCGCCTCCGCATGGCCGAACGGCAGGCCGACAAGGCCGTGACGACGCTCGGGGAGCTCGAGCGCCGACGCCTGCGGTTCCTCCGCTCGTTCCGGCAGATGCTCGAGCGCGAGATGGACGTCGTCGAAGTCGAGGAGTCTCGCACGCCGCTCGAAGAACAATCGTTCGAGTTGGAGCTCGGTCAGCTGCGTGGCGAAGCCGAGCCGACCGGTCGGCCGGAAAGCGGTCGGCCTGAAGACGATTCGGCTCCGCACGACGCACCGCCTCCCACGGACGGCACAAGCCCGATCGATGTGTCGGACGTTGCCGAGCCGGCGCCCGCCGGATCGGAAGACGCACCCGAGGAAGGGGAGCCCCGGACCGAGCAGCCCGGCGACGGCCCGGAGCCGCTGCCGCTGGATGCGCCCCGGCGCGCCGAGAATCTCCTCCTGTATCTCGACGAAGACGACGACGAAGACCGCGCCTAGCGCCTAGATCCCCTCCGAACCACCAGACATGCGTTACCCTGAGCTTCCGAGCACGCTGCTCGAGATCGAAGAAGAAAGTCTCCGCCGCTGGAGGGACGAGGACCTGTTCCTTCGTACCCTCGAAGCCAATGCGGACGGCGAGCCGTTCGTCTTCTACGAGGGTCCTCCGACCGCGAACGGCCGGCCGGGCATCCACCACATCATCAGCCGTACCATCAAGGACCTGGTCTGCCGCTACCGCTCCATGGAGGGGCGCAGCGTCACGCGGATCGCCGGCTGGGACACGCATGGGCTGCCGGTCGAGATCGAGGCCGAGAAGAAGCTCGGCATCAGCGGGAAACCGGAGATCGAAGCGCTTGGAATCGCGCGCTTCAACGAGGTGTGCCAGGACTCGGTGTTCACCTACAAGGAGGAATGGGAGCGGCTCAGCGAGCGGATCGCGTATTGGCTGGAGTACTGGCGGCCCTACGTGACCTTCCACACCGACTACATCGAGTCGGTCTGGTGGATCCTCAAGAAGTTCGCGGATGACGGGCTGCTCTATCGCGGCCACAAGAGTGTGCCGTACTGCCCGCGCTGCGGCACGACGTTGTCGTCGCACGAGGTATCGCTCGGGTACAAGGACGTCGAGGACCCATCGCTCACCTTCGTGGCCGAGGTCGTGGGCGCGGACGGCGCGCCCGATCCCGAGGGACGGGCGTTCCTGGCCTGGACGACCACGCCCTGGACGGTTCCGTCCAACACGGGCCTGGCCGTCCATCCGGATCTGGTCTACGCGGAGGTGCCCCGGGACGGGCGCCGCTACATCGTCGCGCGCGACCGGGTGGAGGCGCTCTTCGGTGAGGACGCCGAGGTGGCCCGAACCTACAAGGGCGCGGAGCTCGGTGGCGTGCGCTACCGCCGGCCGCTCGATCTCGTGCCCGAGCCCGACGACCGGGGCAACGGCTGGACCGTTGTCCTGGAGGACTTCGTGAGCGCCGAGGACGGCACCGGCATCGTGCACATGGCGCCCGCGTTCGGCGCGGACGACTACGCCGCGGGTCAGCGCCACGACCTCCCCATGCTGAACCCGATCGACGAAGCGGGTCGTTTCGTCGCCGAGGTGGAGCTCGTGGCCGGGCAGTTCGTGAAGGATGCCGACCCGGCGCTGGTCGAGGAGCTCCGGAACCGGAATCTGCTGTTCGACATCGGCCGGATGACCCACAGCTATCCCCACTGCTGGCGTTGTGACTCGCCCCTCCTGTACGTGGCGCGCCACTCCTGGTTCGCCGCGACGTCGACGCTGCGCGACAAGCTGCTCGAGAACAACGACCAGGTCTCGTGGCATCCGCCGGAGGTGGGCGAGAACCGCTTCGGTGAGTGGCTCCGCGGCAACATCGATTGGGCGCTGTCCCGGGATCGTTACTGGGGCACGCCGATTCCGGTCTGGGTGTGCGACGAAGAAGAAACGCACGTCCATTGGATCGGCTCGCTGGCCGACCTGGAAGCGGCGGCGGGCACGTTGCCCGAGGACTTCGACCCCCACCGTCCGTTCATCGACGAGCTCACCTGGCGCTGCTCGGTGTGCTCCGGCACGATGCGACGCACGCCCGAGGTGGTCGACGTCTGGTTCGATTCCGGCGCCATGCCGTACGCGCAGTGGCACTATCCGTTCGAGAATGAAGATGAGTTCGAACGCCACTTTCCCGCCGATTTCATCTGCGAGGGGCTCGACCAGACGCGCGGTTGGTTCTACTCGCTCATGGCCATCTCGACGCTTCTCGGGCGTGGGCCGGCCTACAAGAACGTCGTCGTGAACGACCTGATCCTCGACGCCGAGGGTCAGAAGATGTCGAAGTCGAAGGGGAATGTCGTGAATCCCTGGGACGCCATCCAGGATCACGGCTCGGACGCGCTGCGCTGGTACTTCATCACCTCGTCGAATCCGTGGGTCCCTAAGCGGTACGACCCCGCCGGCGTAAGCGAGGCGGCGCGGAAGTTCTTCGACACGCTATTCAACACGTACCGGTTCTTCACGCTCTACGCCGAAGTGGAGGATTGGTCGCCTTCGGATGCCGATCCGGCGCCGGATGAGCGCCCGCTGCTCGACCGTTGGCTCCTGTCCCGGCTCGATACCCTCGTCGCCGAGGTCGAGCGTGAGCTCGAGGCCTATCAACTCACGCGGGCCTACCGGGCGCTCGGCGATTTCGTGGTCGAGGACCTGTCCAATTGGTACGTGCGCCGCAATCGTGCGCGCTTCTGGGGCAACGCCGACGAGCCCGACATGCGCGCGGCGTTCCGGACCCTCTGGGAAGCGTTGCGCACGGTCAGCCTCCTCGCGGCGCCATGCGTGCCCTTCGCCGCGGACTGGCTGCACCGGGCGCTGTCGGACGGGAGTGTCCACCTGCAGCGCTTCCCCAAGGTGACCGGGCGGAGCGACACCCGCCTCGAGGCCGACATGGACGCCGCACGCACGCTCGTTTCGCTTGGCCGGGCCGCACGTGAGGAAGTCCGCATCCGCGTGCGCCAGCCGCTCCGTGGCATGGAAGCGGTCGTGCCGGGCGGGCGCTCGCTGTCGGGCGAGGTGCTCGATGTCGTGCGGGATGAGCTCAACGTGAAGGACGTGCACTTCCTGACCACGGCCGAAGGCCTCGTGACGCTAGAGGCGAAGCCGAACTACAGGGCGCTCGGCAACCGGTTCGGCAAGCAGACGAACGACGCAGCCAACGCGATTCGGGCGCTCGATCAGGAGCGGATCCTCGCCTACCAGCGCGGCGACGCGGTCGAGATCGAGATCGCCGGTGAGCGTCATGCCTTGCTCGAGGGAGACCTCGACGTCTTGCAGGAGGCGACCGGTGACCTGGTGGTGAAGGGAGAGGGAGGTTTCACGGTCGCCCTGGATCCCGTGCTCGACGACGAGCTTCGCGCCGAAGGCGTGGCGCGCGAGCTCATCAACCGCATTCAGCGCCTGCGCAAGGACGCCGGCCTCGAGATCACCGACCGCATCGAGCTCGGCATTGCCGGGCCGGAGGCGATTCGGGCGGCGGCAGGCGCGCACCGCGACTTCATCGGGGGCGAGACGCTCGCGCTCGATGTCGCGTTGCTGGACGAAGCAACCGGCGAGCGCAACGGATTCCCGCACGCGTTGGAAGTGGACATCGACGGGACGCCCGCCTGGATCGCTCTTCGGCCCGTGGCGCGGTAACCTCTTGACGCAAGAAGAACGCTACGAGCTGACGGTCGAGGCGGGCGACGAGAGCCGGCTCGACCTTTTCGTGTCCGACCGGCTGGAGCTTTCGCGGACCCGGGTGCAGAAGCTGCTCGTAGAGGGCAAGGTCACCGTGGATGGCCGTCCCGGCCGCAAGTCCGAGCCGGTCGAGGAGGGGCAGCGCATCGAGGTGCGGGTCCCGCCCCCCCGCACCGTGTCGATGGAAGCGGAGGACCTGCCGCTCGAGATCGTCTACCAGGACAGTCACCTGGCCGTCGTGAACAAGCCGGCGGGCATGGTCGTGCACCCCGCTCCCGGACACCGCTCCGGGACCATGGTGAACGCCCTCCTCTTCCACGTGCGTGACCTGTCCGGCGTCGGCGGCCGTCTGCGGCCCGGCATCGTGCACCGCCTGGACCGGGACACCTCCGGGCTCCTCGTGGTCGCGAAAACGGACGTGGCGCACCAGTCGTTGAGCGAGGCGCTCAAGCGGAGGGATATCAAGCGGCTCTACCAGACGTTGGTCTGGGGCCACATCGACAGGGACGCGCTCACCATCGATGCCCCGATCGGCCGGGATCCGCGGGACCGGAAGCGCATGGCTGTGGTGGAGGACGGACGGAACGCGGTGACCCGGGTCCGGTTGGCCGAGCGCTGGGTTCGCGCGGATCTCCTCGACGTCGCGTTGAAGACCGGCCGCACCCACCAGATCAGGGTGCATTTGAGCCACATCGGGCACCCCGTGGTCGGAGACGTCGTGTACGGCCGGGGCTGGGAGCGTGGGATGGGGGGTGGGAGCCGGAAATGGGCCGACGAGCTCGCCCGTCGAGTGTCCCGCCAGTTCCTGCATGCGGCCGCGCTCGGCTTCGATCACCCCGTCACCGGCGAGCGGATGCGATTCCGCGTGCCGCTCCCGCCGGACCTCGCCGCCCTGGCCGACTGGGCCCGGAAGACGAGGGAACCAGGCTCCCAGACCGGACCGTGAGTCCGGCCGCTCGTCCCCCCGCACCCTTTTTTTCGCGTCGGGTGTGGTCGATACTTATCCTTCCCCGCGAGTCGCTCTTTTCCGTGCCTTCCGAGAGAGACACCTCCTGTACGCGATGTCGGATCTCGATCCCAAGCTGACCTTCGAGTCGTTCGTGGTGGGTCCCGCGAACCGACTGGCCTCCGCTGCGGCCAGGCGGGCCGCGGACTCGCCGGGGACGAGCTACAATCCGCTATTCGTCTATTCGGCGTCGGGCCTGGGGAAGACGCACATCCTCACCGCCATCGCCCATCAGGCGTCGAAAGCCGGCCCGGACCGCAAGCTGGAGTACATGGCGCTCGAGAGGTATCTGGAGCGCCTCGAGTCGGCACTCGAAGACGGACAGCAGGACGGGATCGGGCTCTTCAAGAACCTCGACATCCTGCTTCTCGACGACGTGCAGTTCCTCACCGGACAGCCCGAGGCCCAGGAGATGCTCCTCCGGACGCTCGATCAGCTATCCGCGCAGGGTAGCCAGGTCGTGCTCGCCAGCGACCGTCCGCCGGCCGACATCAACGGCCTCGACGCTCGGCTCCTATCACGGTTCTCGGGCGGGCTCATCGTCGACATCGGGGTTCCCGAGTACGAAACGCGGGTCGCGATCATCCGGAGAAAGGCGGAGGAGCGAGGCCAGTCGCTCGAGCCGGGCGTGGCCGAAGCGCTCGCCCGCCATCCGTTCCGCAACGTTCGGGAGCTCGGCGGAGGCCTGAACAAGGTGCTGGCCACGCAGGAGCTGGAAGGCCGGCGTGTCCGTGTCGACGAGATCCCCCTGATGATGGGGAGCATCACGGCCGGGGAGGTCCATGGCGACCCCGAGTTCGATTCATTCCTGGACGACCTGGTCACCTCGTTGGCCGAGGTGGTCGAGGAGAAGGAAGAGCCATGGCGCCGGGCCTTCCGGGAGACTATCGACGCGGCGGAGCGCGAGGGGTATTCCACCCTGCGTCTCGAGCCGCACATGAAGGGGGGGGAGCCGGAGGGCTGGAAGGAGCTCATCGAGCTCTTCCGGGAGGACGTCGATCGGCTGCGCGACATCGAGAACGAGCTGGACGAGCTCGGCAATCCGTGGCCCGAGGCAGCGGCGGGCGTGCTCAAGGATCCGGATCGCCTCCAGGAAGCCGAGTCGCTCCTGGCTTCGGTCCGCGAGCGCCAGCGTCCGTTCCCGAGGCTCGCGCGGGGTCAGGTGCTCCCCGACTTGCAGGACTTTCCGAGCATCGTCCTCAAGGCGGCGGGCCAGCTCGTCGGCCGTGAGCGGCCGGAGTACAACCCGCTGTTCGTGGCTGCCTCCGACGAAGATCTGGGCAAGACGCTTCTCGGGGCCGCCGGGCGCACGTTCCAGGCGACCCATGGCGACCTCCGCATGGCCGTGACCTCGGTCGAGGAGTTCGCGGACGACTTCATCCGCGCGCTCGGGGAGGGCGTGGCTGGGGCATGGCGGGAGCGTTGGTGGACCGTGGATCTACTCCTCGTGCACGGGGTGGAGGGGCTTTCGGAGACCGAGCGGGCGCAGGACGAGTTCTTCCACCTGTTCGAAGCACTCAAGCGTCGGGGCTCGCGCGTCATGCTCGTCTCCGACCGGGTGCCGTCGTCCATCGGCGGCATCGACGACCGCTTGCGCTCCCGGTTCGAAGGCGGCCTGGTGCTCGAGTTGGAATCCGGGACCCCGGGAAGCGACCTGATCCTCGAAGACCAGATGCTCCCCCTTGGCGACGCCCTGATTCTGCCCGACCTTCCGCCGAGCGACGGCGGCAAGGCACCCTCGGATGCTGTCGCTTCCGGCGCCGGGACACCGTCCGCGCCGGCGGCTCCCGAAGCGGCGCCACCGGCGGCTTCGCCGGCCGAGCCCGTCATGCCGCCGCCACCGTCCCGGAAGGCCGGGGCATGGTTCCCGAGCTCGGAGAATGCGGTCATCCATTGGCCCCGTATGCCGGACCTCCTCATCGAGGAGCTCGACTAGATGGCGATCGAAGGGGCACTCCAGGACGTCAATCTGGCCGACATCTGCCAGTTGCTCGGCATGGGTCGCAAGACCGGCTGCCTCAGCATCACGGACCGGTCCAACTTCGGCTACATCTACTTCCAGAAGGGCCGCGTCATCTACGCGTCGGTCTTGAACCGCAGGGACCGCCTCGGTGAGCTCCTCGTGCGCAACCACGTGATCACGCGCAAGGACCTTTCGGCCGGTATGGAGCGACAGTCGCAGGACAAGGGAAAGAGGCTCGGGGAGATCCTGGTCGATATGGGATCGCTCAGCCGGGAGGATCTGCGCCTGTACATCCAGAAGCAGGTCGAGGAGGCGGTCTACCATCTCTTCACGTGGACCCAGGGCTCGTTCCACTTCGATACCGACCAGATGCCCGACGAAGATGATCTTC
The DNA here is from genome assembly GCA_040904885.1 of Gemmatimonadota bacterium. Classification (GTDB taxonomy): domain Bacteria; phylum Gemmatimonadota; class Gemmatimonadetes; order Longimicrobiales; family Gaopeijiaceae; genus JAWLHJ01. Next base: position 20,992 of record JBBDSN010000122.1, read on the forward strand.
TCCTGGTCGACATCCCCCCCGAGGCGCTCCTCATGGAGGGGGCGCGCCGGGTCGACGAGTGGAGCCTGGTCGAGAAGAAGATCCCGTCGTTCGACATCGTCTTCCAGATCGACCATGACCCCGCCGAGACGAGTGGCGACGTCGAGCTGACCAAAGAGCAGAAGCGCATCCTGCCGTTCATCGATGGCGTGCGGACCGTGCACGAGATCATGAACGAGGCCGGACTGGTCGAGTTCGATACGGGCAAGGCGCTCTTCGGGCTGATCCAGGCCGGGTTCGTGTCTCGCGCGGGTGAGCGCACCACCGAGGAGGAGACGGGCGGAGACGAAGCGCTCCAGCAGCATCTCAACGTCGGCATCGCGTTCTATCGATCGGGCATGCTCGGCGACGCGCAGCGTGAGTTCGAAGAAGTGCTGGAAGCCGATCCCCGGCAGGCGCGTGCGAATTTCACGATGGGGCTGATCGCGTTCCGGCGTGGACGGCTCGAGGACGCGCTCGCCCACTTCGGCTCCATGCCGCCGGGATACGCCGAGAGCTATGCGGTGCACAGGAACACGGCGCTGGCCCTCGAGGCGCTCGGGCGCTACGACGACGCCCTCCAGGCGCTCGAGGCGGCTGCCATCGTCCGGCCGAAGGATCACGAGGTGTACCTGGCTCGCGGCATCATCCACTTCAAGGCCCGCCGGGCGGACAAGGCGCTCGAGGCGTTCCGGCGCTACCGTACCTACCCTGGTCTGAAGTCTCCGGCCGAGCAGTACTACGCCTACACCGTGCTCGCCGCCGCCGTTGCGGGTGACCTCGACTTCGCGGTCGCGGTCGGCCAGGAGGGGATGGGCCATTACCCCAAGTCCGGTCCGATACTGGTGAATACCGGCGCCGTGCTGGAGCGGCGGGGGGACGCGGAAGCCGCGGCGGCTCTGTACAAGCGTGCGGTGGCGGTGACGCCGCCCCCGCCCCAGGCCCACAAGAACCTCGGCGATCAGGCCTACGCGCACGGCGACCTCGACGGCGCGCGGGTCCAGTACGAGAAGGCGGTCAAGCTCGCGCCGCGACTCGGTGACGACGTCTACCTGCGCCTCGGCACGATGGCGTACAAGGACAACGACCGGGACGTCGCGCTCCTCCTGTGGCGGCGGGCGCTCGAGATCAATCCACAGAACGAGGCGGTGCGCTCCAACCTGGAGTTGCTGCAGACCGGGTGAGCACGGGCGCGAGGGGCATGTGGACACTCGTCGCGCTCGTGGGCATCACGGCGGCGTTCCCCTCCGTGCGTGCGCAGGACACCGTGCCGCGCGACGAACGGACGGCGAGCCCGGTCCCCGACTCGCTCGACGGGACCGCCTATCTGAGCCTCCAGGGGCAGAGCGTGACCGTCTACTTCGTGGAAGGCCACGCCGCGCTGGCTGAGCGCATGCGGTCGCTGCTCGACGGTCAGCCACCGCTGCCGGCGCTTCCCGACACCATCCCGTCCGGGGTCCACGCGGTGCTCGCACACACACCGGCCGCGCTCGACGAGATCACGGGCGGCGCCGTGCCCGAATGGCGAGCAGGTGTGGCGATCCCGTCGCTCAACATGCTGGTCATTCCCGCGGGCGAGGGCGCTGGCGTCCTGTCTGGCGAGGGACTCCGCACGTTGCGTCATGAGTGGGCCCACCTCGCCCTCGATCAGTATCTCGGTGGACTGCGCATTCCCCGGTGGTTCAACGAGGGGTACGCCGAGTGGGCGTCGAGCGGGTTCGACGCCATGGGCGCGTGGCGCCTCCGGGTCGGCCTCGCGCTCGGCCGGACCCCGTCGATGGACTCGCTCGCACTCGGATGGCCGACGGGTCGGGAGGAAGCGCGGACCGCCTACCTCCTCGCTGCGAGCGCCGTCACCTACCTGACCGAGGGGAGTGGGGAACGGGGCCTCGCCATCTTCCTGGAACGCTGGCGGACCCAGGGCGCCTTCGAGCCCGCCCTGCGCGAGACCTACGGCGTGACCAGCGGCCAGTTCGAAGAGGACTGGCGAGCCCACGTGAAAGCCCGTTATGGATGGCTCTTCGTGCTCGGCCACTCCTCGGTGTTCTGGTTGGTGCTCAGCCTCGCGCTCTTCTACATGGTGCGCGTGCGGCGCATCCACAACGAGGAGAAGCTCGCCCGCCTGCGGGCCCAGGAGCTTCCCGATTTGCCGGCCTACTGGACGTATCCGGACGAGGAGCCACCGAGCCCGCCCGGAGGTTAGCTTATGCCCATGAACGATTCGCCTCTGTCCCAGCGCATCCTCGTGGTCGACGACGACATCGACGGCCTCGAGGTGCTCAAGACCCGCCTCGCGCACGCGGGCTACGAGGTCGAGACCGCCGAGAGCGCGGAGAAGGCGCTGTCCCGTGTGAACGCCTTCTCCCCCGGCCTCGTCGTGACCGACGTACGCATGTCGGGCATGACAGGCCTGGAGTTGCTCGAGAAGATCCGCTCGTCCATGGACAGGGTCGAGGTCGTCGTCATGACGGCCCATGACGATATGGAGACGGCCGTCACGGCCATGAAGGCCGGCGCGTTCGACTTTCTCGTGAAGCCTGTGGACCCCAAGGCGGTGCAGGGGCTCGCAGAGCGTTGCTTCCGCGAGCAGGCCCTCGCCGTCGACATGGGCGTCAACGGCGCGGCGGACGCGGAAGACGACGAGGACGCGTTGCCGCGGGGCAAGATGGTCGGTCGCAACCCGCGCATGATCGAGATCTACAAGACCATCGGCGTGCTCGCGCGCAATCGTGCCACCGTGCTCGTGCGCGGCGAGACCGGCACCGGGAAGGAAGTGATTGCTCGGGCTATCCATCAGCATTCCGGGCACGCCGACGAGCCGTTCATCGCGGTCAACTGCACGGCGCTCACGGATACACTGCTCGAGTCGGAGCTGTTCGGCCATGTGAAGGGGGCGTTCACCGGAGCGTCGGGGGCGCGGAAGGGGTATTTCGAGCTCGCCAAGAAGGGCACGATCTTCCTCGACGAGATCGGGGACACCAGCCCGGAGTTCCAGACCAAGCTCCTGCGCGTGCTCCAGGAGCGGCGCTTCTATCCGGTCGGTGGCGAGGAGATCCGCCGCACCGCGGCGCGCGTCATCGCCGCGACGCACCAGCCGATCCAGCGGCTCATCGAGGAAGGCCGGTTCCGGGAAGATCTCTACTTCCGCTTGAAGGTCGTCGAGATCGAGGTCCCGCCCTTGCGTGCGCGCCCGGACGACATCGAGCTGATCGCGAATGCGCTCCTCGGCCGGATCCGTGCGGAGACGCATCGGGACGTGCGCCGCATCTCGGACGAGGCCGTGGCCATGCTCCGCTCCTATGCCTGGCCCGGCAACGTGCGAGAGCTCGAGAATGCGCTCATGAGAGCCGCCATCATGGCGCGCGGCACGGTCATCGGGCCGGACCACCTGATTCTCGGGGATGACCACGGGCCCGACGGGCACGGAGTCGACCTCACCCTCGACGCGGCGGTGCGCCGGCACATCCGTGTGGTGCTCGAGAGCACGGACGGCGACGAAGCCGCGGCCGCGGATCTGCTGGGGATCGAGCCTGACGAGCTCCGTGGGCACCTCGACGCGGATTGACCCCGAGGGGACGCACCCCTAGCATTCAGCCGCCATGGCCAAAGACACGAAACGATCCGCCAGAAAGCCCAGGGGACGGGCCGCCGTCGCTGCCCAGCAGACCAAGACGGCCTCGCTCCGGTTCACCCGCGTGAACGCGATGCTCGGTGTCGCCGGGCTCGTGACGCTCGCGCTCGGGTACTGGCTTCTTGCGCAAGGCTCGATCACGGCCGCGCCGCTCCTGCTGGTGCTGGCCTACGTGGTGCTGCTCCCGCTCGCGATCATCCTCTGACCGACGGGGTTTCGGCCGGTGACAGAGGCTCCACCCGCACCGGGCACACCTTCAGCTCCGGCGTCTGCGTGACCGGGTCGTAACCTCCGCCGGTCAGCACGTTCACCGGTACGTCCGCGAAGGCGAACGAGAGGAAGACCGTCCCCCTGGGCGAGCGCGTGTTCGCCTGCACCGTCACGTCGACGCTCCCACGCCGGCTCGATACCCGCGCGGCGCCGCCGTCCCTGAGACCCAGGCGCCCGACGTCGTCCGGATGGATCTCGAGCACCTCGCCGGGGAGCAGATACTCGATGCCCTCGGTGCGCCCGGTCTGCGTATGGGTATGGTACGACTCGAGTCTGCGGCCCGTCGTGAGCCACACCGGGTAGTCGTCGTCCACCACCTCGGCGGGGTCGCGGTAGGTCGTGAGCTTGAAGATGCCCCGGCCGTTCTCGAACACCCCTTCGTGAAGCCTCGGCGTGCCGGGGTGTCCGACCTCCGGCACCGGCCATTGGTAACGACCCTCCGCCACGCGGTCCCAATCGAGGCCCTGGTAGATGGGTGACAGCGAGCACATCTCGTTGAACACCTCGGCCGGGCTCTCGTAGTCGAAGCCGTGGAAGCCCATGCGTTGGGCGAGCCGGCTCACGATCCACCAGTCGGGCCTGGCTTCGCCCTGGGGCCTCACGGCGGCTCGCAGGCGCTGCACGCGCCGTTCCGTGTTGGTCTGGGTCCCATCCACCTCGGTCCAGGCCGCAGCCGGGAAGACCACGTCGGCGAGCTCCGCGGTCTCGGTCAGGAACAGGTCCGTCACCACGAGGAAGTCGAGCTTTCGGAGTGCCTTCTCCGCGTGTCCGCGGTCCGCGTCCGAGACGACCGTGTTCTCGCCGTCGATGAGGACCGCGCGGATCCGGTCTCCCGCCTGATCGAGCATCGTGATCTTGGTGATGCCGACCTCGAGATCGACCTTCGTGCCCCAAGCTTCCTCGAACTTCGCCTGGTTCACCGGATCGGTGACCGGCTGGAATCCCGGATAGTTGTTCGGGATCGCGCCCGAGTCCCCCGCGCCCTGGATGTTGTTCTGACCCCGCATCGGGTTGATGCCGGTCCCCTCGCGGCCGACGTTGCCCGTCATGAGCGCGAGGTTGCATAGGCTCTGTACGTTCTCGACGCCGCAGATGTGCTCGGTGATCCCCAGGGTGTAGTAGATCGCGCCGCGCTCGGCCGAGCCGTACCAAACGGCCGCACGCTCGATGTCCTCCGCCGGCACCTGACAGATCTCCGACGCCCACTCGGGCGTGAACTGCTGGACGTGCTCGAGGAACGCCACGCCTTCGCTCGTGCGCGCTTCCAGGAACGCCTGGTCCACGAGCCCCTCACGTGCGATGACGTGCGCCATCGCGAGCAGGAGCGCCGTATCCGAGCCCACCCGGATGGGCAGATACAGGTGCGCCCGCTCGGCGAGGTCGATCCGCCGGGGGTCCGCCACGATCATCTTCGCCCCGCGGGCGATCGCCTTCTTGAGCCTCGTCGCGGCCACGGGGTGTGCTTCGGTCATGTTCGTCCCGATGCAGAAGATCACATCGGGCTGCTCCATGTCCGCCAGCGGGTTCGACATGGCGCCCCTTCCGATGCTTGCCGCCAGACCGGCGACTGTGGGGGCGTGTCAGGCACGGCTACAGTTGTCGATATAGCTCGTGCCGAGGCCGGCCCTCACCAGCTTCTGCATGACGTAGGCGGCCTCGTTCGGCGCGCGGCCCGACGCGATGGCGTAGAAGCTGTGGCGTCCGTGCTCGCGAATGGCCCGGCCGAAGCCTTCCGCGGCGCGGTCGAGCGCTTCGTCCCAGCTCGCGGGGTGGAGCTGTCCGTCGTCTCCACGCACGAGCGGCGTCTTCAGCCGGTCGCGGTGTTGGATGAAGTCGTACGAGAACTGACCCTTGATGCAGAGCGCGCCCTCGTTGGCCGGTCCGTCCATGGCGGGGAGCACCCCCACCACCTTTTCACCGCGGGTCATGACGTCGACCGAGCAGCCCACGCCGCAGTACGTGCAGATCGTGCGCGTCGTCTCGGTCTCGCCGGGCACGTCCTTGTGGCGAAGCGCCTTCAGGTCGCCGAGCGCGCCGGTCGGACACACCTGGATGCACTGGCCGCAGAACGTGCATGCGGACTCCCGAAGCGATCCGTCGAACTCGGTCGTGATCTGCGTCTCGAAGCCGCGGTTCATGACGCTGATCGCGTAGTCGCCCTCCTGCTCGGCACACACCCGCACGCACCGATAGCACGAGATGCAGTTCTCGTAGTCCCGCAGGATGAAGGGATTCGGGTCGTCGGCCTTGGTCGTGCCCGATTTCCGTCCTTCGAAGCGACCCGTGCGGGCTTCGTAACGGTCGACCAGCCCGGCCATCTCCTGGGAGGCGTAGCCCGAGAGTGGGTCCACGTCGATGTCGCGGTTCTCCGAGACGACCATCTCCAGGAGCACCCGACGGTGCATCTCGAGGCGTCCCCCCTTCGTCTTGACCTTCATGCCCGCCTCGGCGCGGGTCGTGCACGAGGCGACCGGGTTCCGCGCGCCCTCGAGCTCGACGATGCACAGGCGGCATCCACCGAACGGCTCCAGGCGGTCGTCGTAGCACAGGGTGGGAACCTCGCGGGCGTGCCGCTCGGACACCTCGAACAGGGTCTCGCCCGGTGTGAACGGGATTTCCTCGCCGTCCAGGACGAGGGTCGGCAGCGCGTCGCGGTCGAGTCCTGCGCTTCCTCCGCCGTTGGCGCCCGGTCCCTGTCCGTTCCCGCTTCGTCCGTTGCTTCCGCTCATGCCCGTCGCTCCACTCTTGACTGCGGATACGGGCGCGCCCGTCCTCGTCTCATCCTTCGACGTGACGCGCCACCTGTTCCGGAAAATACTTGAGGAGGCTGTTCGTGATCAGGGGCGCGGCGGTGCCGAGCCCGCACGCGCTCGTCTGCATCATCGTGATCCCGAGGTCCTCGACTTCGTCGATCCAGGGTCGGAGTTCCCTCGGTCCTGCTTCCCCGGCGAGCCGCTCGGTGAGCCGCTGCGTGCCGATCCGGCAGGGGAAGCACTTGCCACACGACTCGTGCGCGAAGAACGACATCGCCTGGTGCGCGACGTCGATCATGTCGCGGGTGTCGTCGAAGACCATGATGCCGCCCGCGCCCAGGAACGAGCCCTTCGTGCGGATGCTCGCCTCGTCGAGCGTCACGCCGAGGTCCGCGCCGCCGAGAAATCCGCCGGAGAGACCGGCCATGGTCACGGCCTGCACGGTGCGGCCGTCGCCCGGGCCGCCCGCCACGTCGTGGATCAGCTCCAGCAGCGGGAACCCCATCGGCACCTCGTAGTTGCCCGGCCGGGCCACGTCGCCCGACAGGCTGATCACCTTCGTGCCGGCGTGCTCTCCCCGCCCGAGTCCCCGGTACCAGTCGGCGCCGCGCCGTACGATGGGCGGGACGGACGCGAGTGTCTCGACGTTGTTGACCACCGTCGGCAGGTTCTCGTAGCCGTGGGTGACCGGGAAGGGCGGCCGGTTCCGGGGAAACGGATGTTTGCCTTCGAGGCTGTTCAGCAGCGAGCCTTCCTCGCCGCAGATGTACGCGCCGGCGCCGCGGCGTACGTAGAGCTCGAAATCGAAGTCGGTGCCGAGGATCCCCTGGCCGACGAGCCCGGCCTCGCGTGCCTCGAGGATCGCGCGCTCGAGGACACCCTCCGTCTCCGGATACTCGTAACGCAGATAGATGAATCCGCGCGTCGCCCCCGTCGCGTAGGCCGCCAGCACCATGCCCTCGAGGATGCCGTGCGGATCGTGGTCGAGCAGGCAGCGGTCCTTGAAGCATCCGGGCTCGCCCTCGTCGGCGTTGCAGACGATGGTCTTCGGCGTGCCGGACGCGTCGGCGACGGCGCGCCACTTCCGGCCGGTCGGGAAGCCCGCGCCTCCGCGGCCGGTGAGGCCCGAGGCATCCACGGTGTCGAGAAGCGATGCGGGCGTGCCCTGAAGCGCCGCCGCGAGCGCCTCGTAGCCGCCCGTACGCCGGTACCCCTCGAGACGAGCGCGTCCCTCGGACCGGATGGCGGCGAAGACGCACTCCTCGACCCCGGGAGCGGCCGGGGGCGGGAGGGGGGACGGCCGGAGCTCCAACGCGTCGGCGGACGCGCCCACGAGCGTGTCGTGGCCACGAAGCACCGGCACCGGCTGGTCGCAGCGGCCCGAGCAGGGCATCGGCGTAGCACCGTCCAACTCGGCCAGGAGCCGGTCGGCTCCCCGCATCCGACACACCGGCCCCGTGCACACGCGCGGAGCGCGCAGGCCGCCTGGGTCTCGCGCGAAGTGATGGTAGAACGTGACCGTGCCGAACAGGTCGGCGATCGGGATCCGCAGGGCCCGTGCGACCCCCCTCAGCGCGTCCTCCGAGAGGTGGCCGTCGCGGTCGTGCAGCGCGTGCAGGAGTGGAAGCAGCGGCGCGGGCTCGTTCCTCCAGCGTTCATGGAGCTGTGCGTCGGTGGGCTCCGGCATGGCCTCTCGGGACTGCGTGGATCGGGTGCGTGCGGCGTTCAGCGTCCGTGGGCCGAATGTACCATGGGGCTTCGGGCGCCGAAACGGGCGCCGAGTCCGGAATGATCGCTTCGCGGCCACTGGCGCCCCGAAACCGTCATCGCTACCATGTCGTATAGATATCAAATCGTAGTTGCGCTCCGCCCGAGGTCGCCATGCCTGTCACCGGTCGCATGAAGCCGCACTGGTTCCATATCCTGCTCTCCGTCGCGGACCAGTCGCTCCACGGCACCGCCATCATGGAGGAAGTGCTCGATCGAACCGATGGAGAGCTGAGGCTCTGGCCTGGCATGTTGTACGGCTCGCTTCGGGAGCTGACCGACTCGGACTTCATCGCCGAAGTGGAGCCACCCCCCGACGCCCCGATCGAGGGCGGCAAGCGGCGCTTCTACCGGATCACGCCTCGTGGGCGCGTCGCCCTTCTGGACGAGGTGGAGCGCCTCTCCGACCTCGTGCGAGCGGCGCGGGCCAAACAGCTCGACCCCAAGCCAGAACGGGCGTGATGACCCGACCCTCGCCCGTTTCGGTGACTCCAGGTCGTGCGGACGCCTAGAACGAGAACAGCTTCGTCACCTTGAGACTGAGCAGTCGCTCGAGCACCTGCCCGGCCGCGGTGTCACGCCGCTCCGTGAGGACCAGGTAGAGATCCGAGAGCGGAGCGTGGATCCAGTTGAGCCTCACGTTGGTGACGAGCTCTTCGGACGCCTCGTTGTACTGCACGAACGCGCTCGTGAGCAGCCGGGTCGAGAAGAAGACGTCGAGCTTGGCCCCGTACACGTCGGCGGTGACCGGAGCCTGGCCCGGGAGCTCGATGCGGTTGTGCTCGGCGGAGAGGTCGAGGAGGGCCCGGTACCCGAGTCGTCCCAACACGCTTCCCCCGAAGGTGAGACGGTCGCCCCCGAAATAGCCTCCGCCCCCGACCGACACCTGGCCCGAGACGGGCCGGGCGCGGCTCGCGGTGTACGAGGCTTGAGCCTCCGCGAAAGCGTAGTCTCCGGGGGCCACGGTGGCCCCGCGCACGGAGAACGCGGTCGGCACCCGCTCGAACCGGTCCGTCACCCGCGCACTGGCCGTTGCGCCGTCGACGAAGTCCATGTCCAGCCCGCCCCTGATCTCGCGGGTCTCGAGCACACCGTCCAGGTTGGCGAAGTAGTGGGCCTCCACGTACGGGTTGAGCTCCTGAAGCGGGCCCCACTCGACCCTCGGCCGCACCCCGATGGTCCCGTATCCGTGGCGAATGGCGCGGCGGCGTACGAACCCGACCCCAGGGTCGAAGGCGTCGTCGAACTGGCGGTAGAGGGTCTCGACCTCCCAGAACGGATCCCGCCACGCCGCCGAGATCCGTCCCGCCAAGCCGTCGTCGAGCGCCGAGCCGTCCGCGGCCGTTCCTCCGGTTCCGGTCAGGTAGGACTGCACGAGCAGGTAGTTGCCGACGGCCTCCCAGTCCATGTCGACGCCCCAGGAGTGGTTGGCCGCGGAAGACCCCGACGTCGACGTCCGGTTGACGAAGATGCCGCCCGCCGTGAGCCCGGCCGCGGGCTCTCCCCGCACCCGCGCGACGGTGAAGTTCTCGGCCTCGAACGACTCCTGCTCACGCGTCTGCATGTTGAGTAGACCGACCGTGACCGGACCCATCGTTCCGCTCACGCGCCCGCCCGCCAGGATGGGGAGGGGCGCCCCACCCGACGTCAGGCCGATGCGTCGCGAATGGAACAACGTGAAGTCGCGGTTCGTCGCGCCGTTGCGCTGGCTGTACTGCCCCTGATCTCCGAACTGGAACACACCCGAGTTCTCGAGGAAGAACTCCCGCTTCTCGGGGAAGAAGAGCGAGAATCGCGTGAGGTTGACCTGCTGTTGATCGACCTCGACCTGTGAGAAGTCGGTGTTGACCGTGAGGTCGAGGGTGAGCCCGGGCGTGAGCCCGTACTTGAGATCGCCCCCGGCGTCGACGTTCGAGCTTTCCCCGGGCTGGGCCGCCCCCGAAGGCCGGTTTGCCAGGACGAAGGGCTTCACGGAGAGGTTGCGACCGGGTTGGATGCCGTCGAGTCCAGAGAGCGTGCCGGCGCGCGACATCACGTAGAGCTGCCACCGGCGGTCCATCGGCGCCCAGGTGGCGTCCTCGTTCTTGGTGCGTATACGGCGCAGGAGGTTGAGCCCCCAGATCTGCTCCTCGCGGCTTCCGTCGAAGCGGAGGGTCGACCACGGGATCGCCATCTCCACGGTCCATCCGCGTTCGTGGATTCGGGTGCGGATCTCGTGCGCGGATTCCCACGCCGGGTTGCTGATGCGACCGTCGTCGGACGTCTGCACGTCGCGAACGGCTCCGCCCGGGTTCACGAAGTAGGCGAACGAGCTCTTGCCGTCACGAAACGTGTCGAGCGTGAACCCGAACGCGTCGCCGTCGCGGGTGTTGGGGTCGCGCTGCAACGTGGGGATCACGAGCGACGACGGGTCGGATTGGAACATCTCGGCGCCGATGTAAAGGTGCTCGTCGTCGTAGAGGATGCGGACCTCGGTGCGCTCGGTCGCCGGCATGCCCGGATCGGGCTTCTGCTGGATGAACCGGTCGATGACGGGCGCCTCCGCCCAGGCGCCGTCGTCGAGCACGCCATCGACGATGATCGGGCCGGGCGCACGCGCCGCGACCGCGGTGGGGCGCGGGGCGCGGTCGAGGTCGGCGACCGAAGATGTCTGGGTCGAAGCGCCCTGGCCGTTCTGCTGCGCCGCGACCGGGGCGGAGACGAGGAGCGGCGCGAGTGCGATGGCTCGAAAGATGTGATAACGTGACATTCCGGACGGTACACGAGCGTCCGGTGCGGGCGCCAGGGCTCGTCTTACATTGGCCGCATTCTTACGATAACGTTCCGGTTCACGACCAGGGT
>JBBDSN010000123.1:0-3811 GCA_040904885.1 Gemmatimonadota bacterium
CCGGGCCGCTACCCCGCCGCCTCCCCCTCCACCCCGCCGCTCTCCCCCCGGATCGCCCGCTCCAGCACCTCCACCAGCTTCTCGGTGGAGAACGGCTTCTTGATGACGAACTCCGCATCGTTGAGCGCGCTCGCCAGGATCGGGTCGACGTCCGCATAACCGGTCGTGAACACCACGGCCATGTCGGGCCGCACGTCCTTCAGCCGGTGCGCTACGGAAGCCCCCCACCCGTCGGGCAGGTTGATGTCCATGAGCACGGCGTCGATGGGCCCCTCGTGGGTCTCGAGCACCTCGAGGGCGCGTTCGGCGGACTCGGCTTCGAGGACCTGGAAGCCTCTCGCCTTCAGTAGGCGGCAGGTGACCGTGCGCAACCGGTCGTCGTCGTCGACGAAGAACACGGTACCGCGGCCTGACTGGGACGCGCCGTCCTGGTTCTCACCCACGTTCACTACCTCGCGTCAGGGATATGCCGAGGGCCCGCGCGACTCGCGCACGGGCCCCGTGACACCAACCTAGGCCCCGCCTCAGCCCTTCGCCAACTCCGCGAGCACCCGGTCGTGCAGATGCCCATTGGAACTGACACCCGACCCCCCGTGGAGTGTTGCCTCCCCCTCCAGCGTCGTGAACCTTCCGCCGGCCTCGGTCACGATGGTGAGGAAGGGGCCGGTGTCCCAGGGCGCCATGACGGGGTCGACCTGTGCCTCGATGCGGCCGGTCGCCACGAGCGCGTGCCCGTAGCAGTCGCCCCACGTCCGGCTGAACGCGGCCTGCTGCTGGAGCCGCCGCCACCCCGGTCCCTCGGGCCGCGACAGGATCCGCTCGACGTCGGTGGTGCACACGACGGCCTGCTCGATGCTCCCGACGTCCGAGACCCGGCAAGGCTTGCCGTTCCAGGTACATCCGTGCCCGGTGCCGGCGGCCACGGTCTCGCGGAGCGGCGGGAAGTGCGCCACGCCGACCGCGGCCTCACCCTCGACCTCGATGCCGATGAGCACGCCGTAGAGCGGCACGCCGCGCATGAACGAGCGTGTGGCGTCGATGGGGTCGAGGATCCAGCGGACCCGGGCCCCCGCGTTCGACTCGCCGTACTCCTCGCCGAGAATGGAGTGCTCGGGGTAGCGCTTCTCGACGCCCCCCCGGATGAGGCGCTCGGCCGCGGTGTCGGCGATGGTCACGGGCGAGCCGTCGCCCTTGGCGTCGTGCTCGACGACGGCGCCGAAGTGCTCGAGGGTGAGGTCGCCGGCTTCGTGGGCCAGCTCGGTCGCGAAATCGAGAAGCTCGCGCACCTCGGTGCGTCGGGTGTTGTCGGTCATGGCATCGGTGGTTCGGGAATGAAGGTGCTTCGAGGGCGGCTCGGGAGCGCGCCGGGTCAGGAGCCCGATCCCGCGCGGGCTGCCTTGCGCCGCTCGGCCTTGACCCGGTACATGTCGTCGTCGGCGGCCCGGAGCAGGTCGTCGACCGACCGCATCTCGTCGGGGTCGAACGCGGCCACGCCCATGCTGACCGAGATGTGGTAGGGGGCCATCGCGGGGTCGCGGGCCACCCGGGACTGCACCCGGCCGATGTACTGCCGCGCGCCTTCGCGGTCGCTGTCGGACAGCACCGAGACGAACTCGTCGCCGCCGTAGCGGCCGACGAGGTTCATGGCGCGGTTCTCGTCGACGAGCACCTCGGCGAACGCCCGCAGGATGTCGTCGCCGGTGACGTGGCCCTGGGTGTCGTTGACGCGCTTGAAGTCGTCGATGTCGAAGATGACCACCGTGAGCGGCCGTCCCCTGCGCGCGGCGGCGACTTCCTGCTCGAGATGGAGCTGCAGCCGTCTGCGGTTGGGGAGCGCGGTCAGCGGGTCGGTGAGGGACAGCGCACGCAGCGTCTCGTGCAGCCTCGCGTTCTCGAGCGCGACGGACGCCTGCCGTGCGAGTCGCATGAGCACCGCCGTCTCCTCCGAGCCGAACCGCCGCGGTTGTCGGCTGCCGGCGGCGAGCGCCCCGACGACCTCGTCGTCGACGGTGATGGGCACGGCGACGCCCGAGCCGCCCACGAGGTGTTCCCTGAGGTGGTCGGGGATGAGCTGGCTGGCGGCGATGTCGTCGATGACGGCGGGACGCCGGTTGTGGATGAGTGTTTCCATGAGCTCGTCCGCGAGGTCCCAGTGCGTGCCGACCGGCAGGCAGATCTCGCCGCCGGAGTCGGTGATGCGCCCGGCGGAGCCCTCGATGCCGAACCGTTGCCACACCGCCGCCCCGTCGACGTCCAGAATGTCGAGCACGGCTTCGACCACGCGGCCGAGCACCTCGTTGGGGTCGCGCTCGCTGGTGAGCACGCGCCCGATCTCCTCGATGCGCTCGGCCTCTTTGCGGCGACCCTCGATCTCGGCGAACTGCAGCGCGTTATGGATGGCGATGGCCGCGATGTCGCCGATGCCCTGCAGGAGCGCGAGATCGTCTTGGGTATAGGCCCCGGCCTGCGGGCTGCACGCGCTGACGGAGCCGACGACGCGTCCGTGATGCACGAGCGGCGCGCCGATGCCGGAGCGGCAGGTGATCTTGTCGCCCTCGATGCGCGTGAGCGACGTGATCGCGGCCGGGTCGTCGTCGATGAGGACCCCGTGGCTGGCCCGGATGACCTCCGAGTCGGAGCCCCGGAACCCGATATCGACTTCCTGCGCCTCGCCGTCCTGCACGCGGAACACGACGCGCTCGAAGTCGCGTCCCTGATCGTAGAGAGACACGCTGAAGTTGTCTGCGTTCAGAACCTTGGCCGTCTCGGTGTGGATGGCCGCGTACAATTCCTCGGCGCTCAGGGTCGAGGTGAGGATGCGGCCGGTCTCGAGAAGGACCTTGTATCGTTCTTCGACGCTCGACCGTGGGGTCCGGCCGTCGGTAGCTGCCATGATCGGAGAAGACGCCCGTAGAAGGCCGTTTCAGGGAGAAACGAGGTGACCCCTCAACATAGGGTAGGGGGTACGGAGGGAACAACCGTGCGGTTGCGGCTGCTTCAGCCCACCGCGATGTCCCGCCTGGTGGTCTCCGCGACACCGGCCAGGAGGACGGGTGCGGGCAGGACGGGCACTTCACCGTCCAGCTCCATGCGGCTCCGCGATAGAACCAGTCCCGATCCGAACGCCTTCGAGATCGCGAGCCGGGCGCGTGAGATCGCGCCCTCGTTGTCCCCCTTGACCTCGATCGGCATGCGTCCGCCTCGCCCGAACTTCGCCGCAGGAACCACGAAATCGAGCTCGCGAGCATTCGAGGAGCGCCAATAACCGACGGCTCCGGGAACCGGATCCGCCTGGGCCAGGGCGGAGGCAGCGGAACGAAACAGTCCGGCCGCGACAGCATTCTCCACGAGGCCGGCGTCGGGCGGCCTTCTGGCACCCGGCATCAGAAGAGGGGCGATCTCGGCGAACAACGGGTCCATGAAATAGACCTTGCGCTGTTTGCCGGGCTGGAGTGTGTCACCCGACAGGTCCCAGAAGAATACCGTGAGCAATGAGAAGCTCTCGGACAGGAACTCGACGTACTGGCGCGCGCTGTGGTGAGACGCCATCCCCATGGCCTTGGCTGCGCCTTCCCACTTCAACGGGTTGCCGAGCGAGACCGCAACCTCTTCGAGCAGCTTGACCGCGGCGGTTTGATTCCGTCCTGAACTGGCGATGTCGCCCGCGATCACGCTCCACAGCATGCGGATCGTGCTCGCTTGGGGGCGGCGGTCCGGCGACTCCAGGGAGTCGCGGATCGCGGCGGGAAAGCCTCCCACCCTCAGATACGTTGCGAATGCGCTCGCAAGGCTTGGCGAAAGGAGATGGAGC
>JBBDSN010000123.1:3911-5591 GCA_040904885.1 Gemmatimonadota bacterium
TCGCGCTGGTCGGGCTCGGCCCGCGAGATGAGCGTGCGCAGCGTGCGCATGACCGCCTCGGGCGCCCGCGCCTTGTAGAACTCGATGCGGTCGAGGCCGTCGGCGAGCGCGTCGAACATCTGCTCGAGCTCGGCGTGGGTGGGCGGGCGGGTGGCCCGGCGGCCCTTGGGCAGCTCCCCGAGCCCGCCCTCGAACGCCAGAAACATCTCGTACGTCAAAACCAGGCACGCCTGCGCGAGGTTGAGGCTCGAGTAGTCGGGATCGGTGGGGATGATGGCGACCCGGCTGCAGAGGTCGAGGTCCTCGTTCGTGAGCCCCCGGTCCTCGCGGCCGAAGACGATGGCGACGAGGCCGTCCCCGGTCCGCTGGGCGATCTCGGGCGCGACCTTGCGGGGCTCGGTGTAGATGCGCCCGGCGGTGCGGGCCCGCGCGGAGGTGCCGACCACGAAGCTGGTGTCGGCGAGCGCGTCGGCGAGGGTGGCGTGCACGGTGGCCGACTCGATGAGCGGGGCGCTCCGGTGCGCGATCCCCTCGATGCGGTACGCGTCGAAGTCGTCGGGGCGCACGAGGCGCAGCTGCGAGAGGCCGAAGTTCATCATCACCCGCATGACGCCGGCGATGTTCACCACGTCCTTGGGATGGTCGAGGACGACGACCACCTGGTCGAGCGAGGGCTTCAAGGTTTCTGGCCTGCTCAGACCCGGTCGGAGTCGCGGTCGCGGTCGGCCGTCTCGTCCTCTTCTTCGGATTCGGGCGGAGCGCTCAGCTCCCCCTTGAAATTCCGGATGCTGCTGCCGAGGCCCTTCGCGAGCCCGGGCAGCTTCTTGGCGCCGAACAACAGCATGAGGACGCCGAACAGCAGCACCATCTCGGCCACACCGAAGGTCACCAGGGCGAGTGTCGGCTCGAGGCCCGGCTCGAGGTCGTTCATTTCATGAGCGCCTTTGCGATGGTCTGCTTCTGCATGTTCGAGGTCCCCTCGTAGATCGTGCCGATCTTGGCGTCGCGATAGAGCTTCTCCACCGGATACTCCTTGGTGAAGCCGTAGCCGCCGTGCAGATCGATACACGTCGAGGTGACCCTCTGTGCCGCCTCGGACGCGAACAGCTTCGCCATGGCCGCCTGGTGGAGGAACGGCTGCCCGGCATCCTTGAGCCTCGCGGCGTTGTAGACGAGCAGGCGGGAGGCCTCGATCTCGGTAGCCATCTCGGCGAGCTGGAACTGCACGCCCTGGAACCTGCCGATGGCGCGGCCGAACTGCTCGCGCTCCTGCACGTAGCGGATGGTGTGGTCGAGCGCGCCCTGCGCGAGCCCCACGACCTGCGCGCCGATGCCGATGCGCCCCTCGTTCAGCGTCTCGATGGCGACCTTGTATCCCTTGCCGACCTCACCGAGCACGTTCTCGCCGGGAATGCGCACGTCCTCGAACACGAGCTCGGTGGTCGACGAGGCGCGGATACCGAGCTTGTCCTCCTTCTTGCCGACGGTGAAGCCGGGGGAGTCCTTCTCGACGATGAACGCCGTGATGCCGCGGTAGCCGGCATCGGGGTCGACCGTGGCGAACACGATGAAGACGCCGGCTTCCTTTCCGTTGGTGATCCAGAGCTTCTGGCCGTTGAGCACCCAGTCGTCGCCGTCCTGCGTGGCGCGGCAGGAGAGCGCGAACGCGTCGGAGCCGCT
>JBBDSN010000124.1:0-1616 GCA_040904885.1 Gemmatimonadota bacterium
GCGAGACCTCGAGGACGACCCGGCCAACTACACGCGATTCCTGGCCATCACGCTGCGGGGCGAAGCAGAGCACCCCACGCCCGACCCCGTACGCCCCAAGACGTCGCTGGCGTTCACGCTGCCCCACGTCCCGGGCTCGCTCCACCGCGCCATCGGGTGTTTCGTGGCGGAGGGTGTGGACCTGGTCCGCCTGGAAAGCCGCCCGATTCCGGGTAGGCCGTGGGAGTATCGCTTCTTCGCGGACGTCCGCGGTTCGGACGGACCGGCCCACGATCGGGCGGTGGCGGCACTCCGGGCGTGCTCTCCTGACGTGACCTTCGTCGGACGGTACGAGGAGGAAACGGGCGACCTGGACGCTATCCCTGGACGATCTTGGGCAGAGCCACGGTGAAGACGGAGCCCTTCCCGAGCTCGCTCTCGACCGTGAGCGTCCCCCCCATTCCGTCGGTGAGATGCCGGCTGATGGCCAGCCCCAGACCGACCCCTCCCCGGACGTCGTTGAGCTCGTTCTCGATCTGCACGAACGGTTCGAAGATGGCCTCGACCTGTTCCTTCGGGATCCCCATGCCCGTGTCGTGCACCCGCAGGCACGCGTGCTCCGGCGTCTCCACGTAATCCAGCCACACGCGGCCGCCCTCGGGGGTAGACCGCACCGCATTCGATATCAGGTTGATCAAGACCTGTCGGAGTTTCTGCCGATCCACGCGTATGCGGGCGCCATCGGCCTGGACATCGACGGTGAACTCGAGCCCGTCGTCACGGGCCGTGGGGCCCACGATCGCCCCGAGCCCCGCGATCGCCTCCTCGACCGGGACCTCCACCAGATCAAAAGCGCTCTCGGTGCCGGTTCGTTGAAATTCGAGGATGCCTTCGACGATGCCGGAGAGATGTTGTCGCGCCAAATTCATGCGTCGCAGCACCTCGACCTGTGGCTGGCTCACCGGGGCGCGTATACCCTCGAGGAGGATATGGGTGTATCCTGCGATGGCGTTGAGGGGAGTACGCATCTCGTGGCTGACGATCTGGAGGAAAGCTGCCCTCGCACGGGTCACCTCCTTTTCGATGCGCAGACCCTCGGTCGCCTGCTCCTCGCGCAGCCGGTCTATCTCGAGCGAGTAGCGGTTGATGGATTCGGCCAACGCTTGGTCGATCGCCTCGTCGAACCGCGTGATGTCCTCCAACGTCGCCGGGTCTGCCTCGATGCCGCCCGAGGCGGTCCATAGCCGGAGTACGCTGGCGCGCAGCGCGCGGTACTCGGACACGGTCTCTTCCAGGGAAAAGTCGGACATCGCTCGCTCGGTCCCGTGCTTCTCGGCAGGCGTGTCCTCCGTCGTGCCGCCAGAGGGTGGAGCGTCTCCCTTGGCTTTCCGTTCCTTCGCGTGCTCGGACTGCGGCGCCTCCAGATCGAGCGCGATCACCTTCAGGATGCCTCTGGCATCGTCCCTGAGCTCGGTGATGTCCATGTCCCGTCCGGGTTCGGTACGGGTGCGGGCGAAGTCCTCGAACTCCTGGAGGATCTCCTCCTCGTTCTCTGTAATGAACTTCGACAGGCGCATCCGGTCTCCGGCTGGCTGGTGTTTCCGAAGATAGCTGAGCCGCGCGCGAGCGACCAACGC
>JBBDSN010000124.1:1716-5496 GCA_040904885.1 Gemmatimonadota bacterium
CGGACGGGATGCTCTATCCCGTGCTGCACCGTCTCGAGCGGCATGGGTACGTCACGGCACGGTGGGAGAAGGCGGAGACCGGACGCCGTCGCAAGTACTACCGGCTCACCGCCCACGGCCAGGCGCAGCTCGCGGAGGAGCGCAGGCAGTGGCAGGCCGTGGACGTGGCCGAGTTGGAGGACCATCTGCGCGAGCAGATCGCGGTCCTGGCCGACGGGGGGCTCGACACCGACGAAGCGTTCCTGGTGGCGGTGAAGCGCATCGGCCACCTCGATGCCCTGTCGCGGGAGTTCGCGCGTGAACACTCGGACCGGCTCTGGAAGCAGCTCGTCCTGTCCGGGGACGGAGGGAGCGAGGGCGTAAACGCGCCCGCGGCGTACGGAGCCCGCAGGATGTGGGGCGCGCTCGTCCTGGCGGTGTCGGCGGGGGCGGCCATCAAGGTCGCCGCGCTCTTCGGCGTCCCCTTCGATCCTGACGCGTCTCTCTTCTACCCGGTCAACATCGCTTTCTTCATCCTCCCGTTCATCGCGGCGTACTTCGCGTGGGAGCGCCCCCTGCCGGCGTCGAGCCGGATGTGGTTGGCGCCGGGGCCTTCGTCCTCGCGGCCGTCGCGGTGGGCGTGGCGTACGTCGGCGGCCGCTGGCGCGGAACCGAGAGGCGGATGGACTTCATCCGCTTCACCGGCGAGGGTCTAGCTGGGGGAATCCCGTTGTCCGCCAGTTACTCGAGAAGTATGTTTGTTTTTCCTCCCTGTACTTAGGCTGAAAGCGAATGAGCCTGTCGGAGTTCATTACGGAGAATCAAGAACGGATCCTCCAGGACTTCGAAGACTTCGCGCGCACTCACTCGGCTCCCGGAAACGGGTTGGACATAGCCGCGCTCAGAGACGACGCAGCCGGCATCCTGAAGGCGATCGCGCTCGATCTGCGGCAGTCGCAATCCCGGTTCGTGCAGGAGCGCAAGGGCAAGGGGGACGCTCCGTCTTCGTCCGCGGCCCCGGTGACTTCAGCCGAGAGACATGGCACCGAGCGGGCCGGCGAAAACTTCTCCCTGGACGAGACTATCGCCGAGTACCGGGCGCTGCGCGCCAGCGTCCTCCGGCTCTGGAGAGCGACGGATGACATCGAGCCGGACGAGGCCACGCTCGACGAAGTCAATAGGTTCCACGAGGCGATCGATCAAGCGCTGGCGGAATGCATCGAGCGCTACTCTCTCGAGCTCGGGAGACTGCGAGAGGAGCGGGTGGCCGAGGCCCAGCGCCTTGCCGAGGGGATATCCCAGGCGAAGTCCGACTTCCTCCAGATTGTCAGCCATGAGATGCGGACTCCGCTGAACGCGATCTCCGGATACACGTCCCTTCTGCTCAAGGGCAACTACGGGCCGATGACCCCAGCTCAGGAAAAAGTGCTGGGACGCATGAATCTGGCTGAAGAAAATCTCCTCGGCGTCATCGAAGGCATCCTCGATTTTCAACGTGCGGGGACGGAGACCTCGTATGAGATGGAAGAGATGGCGGTACAGGATGCGACAAAGGGCATCAGATCTATCGTCGAACCGATCGCACGTGAGCAGGAAGTGGAGTTCGATATCGACATCGAGGCCCATGACGCCCGCATACGGGTAGATCCGAAGAAGCTACACCAGGTCCTGGTGACCCTGATATTGAATGCGGTGGGGGTCACCCCACGAGGTGGCCGCGTATGGTTGGATTACGCGGAGACGCCGGCGGATGCACGCCTGCGTGTTCACGACACTGGCCCAGGCATCCCGAGCGATAAACTCGGGGACATCTTCGAGGCGTTCACACAGGTCGACGAGGGACTCACCCGCGAGCGGGAAGGTATCGGTCTGGGGCTCACCATCAGCCGAAAGCTCACCGAAGCCATGGGCGGACGGCTCACGGCCGAGAGCGAGCTCGGGAAAGGCTCCGTCTTCACCGTATCGCTTCCCAGGCTGTCAACCGACCCGCCCTACCCCCCGATGAGGTCCGACAACCGCTGACCCAGGGCCTCGAGCGTGGAGCGCTGACCTATGTGCTCATCGCCCTCGGAGGCGGCGTCTTCACGGCGTTCATGGCGATGATCTTCCAGTCCATCGGATCGACGTCGAGCCCTTCTTCCAGTCGTGGCTGCTCCCGTGCGGTGCGGTGGGGGCCGTGGTCGCGGTCCGCCCGGCGAACACTCCGATCGACGTTCAACGGCCAGGTTCGATGACAGGGTCCGCCCGTTCAACGTGTTCGGGCTCGGCCTGCCAAGCATCCCAGTAGGACCGGTAGCGCGCAACCAATTTGTCGGGACTCTCGGCAAACACCCGGCGGGCCACCGGGCGTGTCCGCTCTTGCAGCTCCGCGCGCAGGCGGTCGATCAGGGCGACGAGGACGACCGCCGCATCCTCGTCGTCCAACCACTCGGGCTCGTCGTGGAGCACCACCCGAAGCTCCGAGAGATCGTTGTCGTCGCCGAGAAGATCGGTCAGGTCGTGCAGCTGCGCCTCGCGCTCATCGAGCACGGCCTCCCATATGTCCTCGAGGAGGTCCGTGTGGTAGCGGTGGTACTTCACCCGCTTGCGCCACTCGTGCCAGGTCTCGCTGGAGGGCTTGCTGAACGCTTCGCGCATCCGGCGGACCGCCCGCCCATAGGTTTTCCCGAGCCCGCCGGCCAGCGCGTCGAAGCCGTCGTCGGGGACGACCCACTCATCGGTGCGCTCGAGGGTGGAAGCGAGCTCTTCGCGCACCGTGGCGACGCGCTCGTCGAGGGCCAGATCGTGCGAGCGGGCGGTGCGCCTCGCCTCGAGCGCACTCCGCAGTCGCGCGAAGATCTCCCGGCCCAACACGCTCCCGAATCGGTCCTCGAGAAGATCCACCGACTCGAGGTTCGCTGTCAGGTCCCGCGGCTCGGATATCCGCCGCGCCGAATTCCGGATCGCCGCGTTCTCGCGGCCGTAGAGGTCCTCGGCCACCAGTCGGACCAACCGGAGCAGCGCCCGCACCTTCTTGCACGTCTTTCGTACCTCGTGGATGGTCGCGTGGACGTCGAGCTCAGGGTCGTCGATGTCACGCAGCGCGTCTCGGAGCTGGCTCCCGGCGATCAGGCGCACGTTCGCCTGAATGGTCAGCTCTCGAGCGAAGACGTAGCTCATGGATCCTGCCCGCCCTACCCCCCGATGAGGTCCGACAACCGCTGACCCAGGGCCTCGAGCGTGGAGCGCTGACCCGCCAGATCCTCGGCGACCCGCACGTCCATGGCCGCGATGTCCGCCTGCACGGACCGGAACGCCTGCGCGTCAATCCCGAGCAGCTCCGGCTGAATGCGGCCGAGCGCACCCTCCACCTCCTCGAGGCGCTCGTTGGCGATGCCGAAGTTCCGCGCATCCACGGCCAGCATCGTCTGGTAGAGCAGTGCCAGAGCCTGTTGCGCGCTCACCTCCGACCGAAGCCGCTCCGCCTGTGCCTCGGCTTCCTGGGCCTGACCCTCCAACTGGCCCACCCTCTCGCTCAGGTCGCCGACCGGCGCGCCGCCAGCCATGTACCCGACGCCGAACACGACGATGAAGAGGACGAGGATGCCGATTCCCCAGGCGGCCCAACGCGGAAGGCCCCCTGGACCCGAGCGGGAATCGGACGGTGAGGTGTCGGAGGGCATGACGGGCTCCCGGTCTGCGAGAAGGGGCTCCTTTCCGGCGCGCGGAGGAGTCTCCGGATGGCGCTGTAAGTGAGCAAGCAAAATGCCACCGGTCCAGGTCTAGCGCCATGGGGATCGGGACAGCGCTTCGACGACATCG
>JBBDSN010000125.1:0-5468 GCA_040904885.1 Gemmatimonadota bacterium
GCTGGGGTCCGACGAGATGAAGGAATCGTGCCAGCCGGTCGTGCGCACCCCGGCGGCCCGGGATTTGCAACCCGATTCCGACGCGTATCCGCGATCCGACTCCGGCCTCCGGGGTAGGTACACCCGTAGCAGGCCACGGGCCCGATCACCGACATACCTGATCACCGACATAGAGGAGTTCCAATGAAGCGTTTCGTGTTCCTTCTGCTCGCCCTGACCCTTTCGCCGGCTGCCGCCTCCGCACAGATCGTGTGGGACGCGCCCTCCATGATGCGCCCCGGGGCTCCGTCCGGGCTTTCGCTCCTGTTGCTCGAGCCTCATCCGGGGAACGAGTTCGGAGCGGTCGCCATCTGGCGCCAGTCCCCGGCCCCGGTCGGCCTCGGGCTACGTGTGGGTGTTGCCGAGGACGCGACCGACGATCTGGCCGTCATGTTCGGACTCGACGTATCGGGGCCGCTGTCGACGCTCGAAGGCGGCGGGGATCCGCGTCTGATCTGGTGGGCCGGCGCGGGAGTCGGTGTGGGTGACGAGCTCGTGGCGAGCTTTCCCGCGGGCATCGTCCTGGGGTGGAGCATCGAAGGGGACGGGGTCGTCTTCGCGCCCAGCGTCGGAGGGCACGTCGCGCTGGACATCCTGACGGGTCCCGGTGATGAGCTCGACATCGACGGAAGCGTGGACCTCGGCATGGATCTCGGGTTCACGTCCGGATTCCAGGTCCGTTTCGGCGCCTCGGTCGGCGGGCGCGAAGCCCTCGCGATCGGGGTCCGGCTTCCGACCTGATCCGGGTGGCACCGGACCCGGAAACCCCGGCATGCGGCGTCCGGGCCCGGTGCCCTCAGCCTCCCGGTCTCACCGGGGGCGCCGTCGGGGGCGGGCGGCGTTGGAGGGTCCCCTGTTCGTAGGCGTGCGCGATCCGGATCAGGGTCACCTCGTCCCAGGCATCCGTCAGGATCTGGAGTCCGGTCGGGAGCGTTCCGTTCCGCACGAACCCCATGGGGACGGTGAGCGCGGGGAATCCCGTGGGTGGTGAGAGCGTCTGGCTGTTGTTGCCGTGGGGAGACTCGAGGTCGCCGATGAGGCGGGGCGGGTTGTTCCAGGTCGGGTAGACGAGGGCGTCCAGGTCGCGTTCCGACATGGCGGCCCGAACGGCCTGGCGGAGCCGCTCCTCGTTGGCCGCCGTCTCCAGGCAGCGCTCGTCCTGGTCAGGGTCGGGCGTGCCGTTCTCCAGATTGCTCCGCACGCGCGGCATGACCGTCACGTGCACGTTCCCGCTCTCTTCGATTTCCGCGAGCGTGCGTACCGGAGGATCGGGCAGGGTTGCGAGGTAGCGTTCGAGGTCGTAGCGGAAGCGTGCGCAACCAAGGCCCTGGCGGAGCTCGTCGAGCCCCGGAATCTCGAAGTCGTCGTCGACGACGGCGCCGAGCCGTCGAAGGTCGTCGACCGCCTCCGTGAAGCGGGCCAGGACTTCCGGGTCTGCCGTGCGTGTGTAAGCGATCTGCCCGGCGACACCGATCCGTATTCCCGTCAGGTCCTGCTCCAGCGCGTCCAGGTACGTCGCGGGCCGACGCTGGTCTGCTTCCGCCGTGACCGCGTCCGCCGGATCGGTGCCCGCGATCACGTCGAGGACGCGGACCGCGTCTTCCACCGTGCGGGCCATCGGCCCTCCGATGTCGCGGGTCGCCGACAGCGGCACGATGCCGTCCCGGCTCGTGAGCCCCTGGGTCGAGCGGATCCCCACGAGCGCGGTATGGCTCGACGGTCCCCGGATCGAGTTGCCGGTGTCCGTGCCGAGGCCGATCAGCCCGAGGTTGGCCGCCACGGCCGCCGCGGTCCCGCCCGACGATCCAGCGGGCACGCGGTTCAGCGCGTAGGGGTTGAACGTGTACCCGGGCAGCGCGGAGCCGATCGTCTCGTAGGGCGTGAACGCGAACTCCGCCAGGTTGGACTTCGCGAGCACGATCGCGCCCGCCTCCCGGATGCGTCGCACCTGATACGCGTCGTCCGAGGGGATCGAGCCGGCGAGCGACGCGGACCCTCCGGTGGTCGGCATGTCGTGCGTGTCGTAGTTGTCTTTCACGATGAACGGGATGCCGTGCAGCGGCCCGGTCAGCCGACCCGTGCGGGCCAGTGCCGCGTCGAGAGAGTCCGCCCGGTCGAGGGCGCGCGGGTTGAGCAGGAGGATGGCGTTGAACGACGGCCCCTGCTTGTCGTAGGCGTCGATCCGGGTCTGGTACGCCAGGACCAGATCGCGTGCGGTGAGCGTACCGGCGAGCATCGCTTCATGCGCCTCCGCGATGGTCAGTTCGATGAGCTCGACGCCGCCGACTTCCTGGGCGGGAGCGGCGTGGGGGGCGCTGGCCAGGGTCAGGGCGGCGAGGAGCGCCCGCAGCGGCCACGTCGCGACGGCTCGGCTCGCCCTTGCGATTCGGGGTGTCCGGCTCCCGGGCGTGCGGCTCCGGGGGGCGCGGGT
Source organism: Gemmatimonadota bacterium (assembly GCA_040904885.1). Classification (GTDB taxonomy): domain Bacteria; phylum Gemmatimonadota; class Gemmatimonadetes; order Longimicrobiales; family Gaopeijiaceae; genus JAWLHJ01. The sequence goes on from JBBDSN010000125.1 coordinate 2,471, forward strand.
CCCGCTGATGGTCCGGGTCATGGGTGCGGATGCTCCGTGGTGCGGGGGGACTCCGATAGGGCGCGGGCACGCGACCAGATCTGGTCGAACATGGGCTCGGTGAGCGTCCCCGTGAAGGTGTTCTGTTGGCTCGGGTGGTAAGAAGCGAGCACCGTCGGATGGTCCGGTAGCGCGACTTCGACCCCATGGCTGAAGCGTGGGCGAGGGCTCGGAAGCGTGGCGCCTCGGTCCGCGAGGAGTCTGAGCGTCTGGGCGTAGGCCAACCCTCCGAGGGTCACGATCGCGCGGACGCCGTCGAGAAGGTCGAGCTCCCGCTCCAGCCAAGCGCGGCAGCGGTCTCGCTCGTCCGTGGTCGGTTTGTTGGCCGGGGGCGCGCACCGCACCATCGCGGTGATCCAGACATCACGGAGCTCGAGGCCGTCGTCGCGAGAGACGGCCTCCGGCTGATTGGCGAGGCCCGCACGGTGGAGGGCTCCGAAGAGCCAGTCGCCCGAGCGGTCGCCCGTGAACATCCGTCCGGTGCGGTTCGCGCCGTGCGCCGCGGGAGCCAGGCCCACCACGAGGATCCGTGCGGCGGGATCTCCGAACGACGGGACGGGCCGGCCCCAGTAGACCTCATCCCGGAAGGCCGCGCGCTTCTCCCGCGCGACCCGCTTCCGCCATGCGACCAGACGCGGGCAGCGGTCGCAGGCGACCACCTGTGCATTGAGCGCGTTCACGGAGTCGGCGGGCATGGGATCGGCGTCGTGGGGCGGAAGGGCGGAACGAACGCCACGAATGTAGAAGGTTCTGGCATGAGCGGCTGCGCTGGCCAAGGCGCCTGGATCCTCGCATGTTGGCCGCTCCGAGAGGGCCCGTCCCGCTTCCCATTCCGCCATCCGTACTCCGGAGTCCATCGCATGTCCGAGGCCGTGAGCTACGGAAAGTATCTCAAGCTCGACGAGCTGCTGTCGCTTCAGCAACCCAGAGACCGGTTGGAGCACGACGAGATGCTTTTCATCGTCATCCACCAGGTCTACGAGCTCTGGTTCAAGGAAGTCCTGCACGAGCTCGATTACGCGTGTCGGCTTCTGGCCGAGGAGGGTGACGCGACCCGCGCGCAGCACACCCTCTCGCGCACGCTCAAGATCCTGAAGGTGCTGGTCGCGCAGCTCGATGTCCTCGAGACGATGACGCCCACGGAGTTCCTGACCTTCCGGGATCACCTCGACCGCGCCAGCGGCTTCCAGTCGGATCAGTTCCGGGGCATGGAGTTCATGCTCGGCCGCAAGAGCCGGCAGGCCGTCGAGCGCTTCGATGAGGGCACCCGGGCCCGGACCACGCTCGAGGCGCGGTGGGGCGCGCCCACGCTGTGGGATGCGCTGCTGAGGTACCTCCATGGCGCCGGCTATCCCGTTCCGGAATCACAGCTCTCCCGCGACCCGACCGCCCCGATCGAGGCCGTGCCGGAGCTCCAGGACATCTTCGTCGACATCTACCGGAACGATCCGAGGCACGCCCAGCTCTGCGAGCACTTCGTCGACCTCGACGAGGGCGTGCAGGAGTGGCGCTACCGCCACGTGAAGATGGTCGAACGGACGATCGGGTCGAAAACCGGAACCGGCGGTTCGGCCGGCTCGGCCTATCTGCACACGACGCTCCACCACGCGCTCTTTCCGGATCTCTGGGCGATCCGGTCGCGGCTCTAGTCGTGAGCACCGGCACGCACGACGACCTGGCGACCACGCGGAAGCGCGCCGTCCCTCGCGATCCCGAGGCATTCCGAGCCACGCCGAACCCGATCGCCGACCGGTATTCCCACTTCCGTGTGGCCGACCGGCTCCTGCTCACCGGCCATTCGCATCAGGCGTGGCCCGACGTGGCGCTCGAAGGTCAGCGGCGCGCCTGGCTCGACGCCGCCGAGTGGGTCGACGACAAGTGGGAGCGGGTGGCCGAACAGAGCGAGGCGGTAGGGGTGGGGTATCGGCGGCTCATGGGTAGCTGTGACGGGGACATGGTGTTGGACGCCAATACCCACGCGCTCGTGGTGCGCTTCCTGTCCGCGCTGCCGCTGCGCGACCGACCTCGCATCGTCACGACCGACGGGGAGTTCCACACCATCCGGCGGCAGCTCGACCGCCTCGCCGAAGAGGGCGTCGAGGTCGTGAAGGTGGCGGCCACGCCGATCGGGACACTCGCGGAGCGGGTCGCGGGCGCCGTGAACGACCGGACGGCGTGCGTGATGGTGTCGTCGGTGCTCTACGCCACGGGTTTGCTCGTCCCGGACCTCGCCGCGGTCGCCGAAGCGTGCAACCGGTACGGGGCCGAGATGTTCGTCGACGCCTACCATCACCTCAACGTCGTCCCGTTCGATCCCCAGGGGCTCGAACGCGCGTTCGTGGTCGGCGGCGGGTACAAGTACTGCCAGCTTGGCGAGGGTGTCTGCGTGATGCGGGTCCCGGTGGGGTGCGACTTGCGGCCGGTCGTCACGGGGTGGTTCAGCGAGTTCGGTGAGGTCGCCGAGGCGAAGGTGCCGGGCGAGGTGCGCTATGGGGCCGGCGCGGCGCGCTTCGCGGGCTCCACGTTCGATCCGACGTCGCACTACAGGGCCGCACGGGTCTTCCGGTTCTTCGGCGATGAAGGGCTCGACGTGCCGCTCCTGCGGGCCGTGAGCCGGCATCAGGTCGATCTCCTCATCGACACCTTTCTCGGACTCGACGCCGATCCCGCGTTGATCTCGGTGGACGATGCCGTGCCGCGGACGTCACGCGGCGGCTTCCTTGGGCTGCAGGCCCCGGAGGCCGAGGCCCTCTCCGGTGCGCTCAGGGAGCGGGGCGTGCGGACGGACTTCCGCGGAGAGACGCTCCGCTTCGGACCGGCGCCCTACCTCACCGATGCCCAGGTGGTCGCCGCGATGGAGGCGCTCGGCGAAGTTTTGCGGGACCGTCCCGGCGTCAGGTGAGTCCGTCGCCCTTCGGGTTGCGGCGGCACGGGCCCATCCTCGTCGTTGAAGCGCCTC
>JBBDSN010000126.1:0-5368 GCA_040904885.1 Gemmatimonadota bacterium
GATGGACCACGGCGCCATGGAACGTCGTCAGCGTCACATGGGCATGGGCGGCGGCGACCCCGCCTTCGCCGCGGACATGGAGATCGTCCACGAGCTCGTGACCAACCATCGGGCCATCACGCGCTCGGTGGTCCATCTCCCGAACGGCATCCGGACGCTCACCGAGTCTTCGAGCCCCGCGATCGCCGGTCAGATCGTGGCCCACGTCGCGAGCATGGAGCGCCGCCTGGAGGAGGGCGAGGTGTTCAACCTGTTCAGCCACACCCTTCCCGTGATCTTCGAGAACTACGACCAGATCCACTCCGAGTTCGAGTATCTCCCGACCGGCGTGGCGGTGGTGCAGACCTCGGACGACCCCGAAATCGTCGAGGCGCTCCAGGCCCACGCCGCGGAGGTGACGGAGCTGGTGGACGAGGGGATGATCGCGATGATGCGTGGGATGATGGAAGGCAGGATGCAGGGTATGATGAGAGGCGGCATGCCCACACCATAGTCAACGTCGGGAGCCTGGATGACGGGAGGACACGCGGAGTCGGACGAAGACCTGGCCCGCAGCGTCCAGCATGGCGACCGGCAGGCGCTCGAACGGCTGGTCCGGCGGTATGTCCGGCCCGTGCATGCGGTGGTCGCCGCGTTCCTGACCGAGCCGGAAGCGGTCGAGGACGCGGCCCAGGAGACGTTTCTCCGCGCGCTGCAGGCGATCGATCGGTACGACCCACGGCGTCCGTTCGCCCCCTGGCTGTACCAGATCGCGCGCAACGTCGCCCGGAACCAGAGGGCGGCCGAAGACGTCCGTCGCACGGAGCCGCTCCCGGACGGAGGCACCGAGGCCCTGGAACCACAGCCGGACGTGGCGGCGGAACGATCGGAGATCCGGGCCCGGATCGAGGCGCGACTCCTCCGCCTGCCGGAGCAGCGCAGGACCGCCTTTCGTCTGGTCGATGTGGAAGGGATGGCCGCCGAAGAGGCAGGGCGGATCATGGGGCTCGCGCCCGGAACGGTGCGCTCGCACGTGCACCATGCGCGAAGGCAGTTGCGGGAGGCACTCGGCGAGTATGCGGGCGTGACAAAGACCGAAGGAGGTCGATCACATGAGCAATGACATGGATGTGGAGCCGGGCCCACTCCCACGGGAATGGCTCCCCGAACCGCTCCCGCCGGAAGGCGACGCGTCGTGGGAAGCGCGTGTCGCACGAATCATGGCGGCCGCCGAGAGGCAGACCGGAGCCGGCGGCGCCTCGTGGTGGGCCGAGCTGGCCCGCTGGTGGGGACCCACCGCGGCGCTCGCCGCGGCCGCCGTCGCCGCGCTCGTGTTCGTGGTAGCGGATACCCCGCGGCCGGAGTCGCCGTCCACCGAACCCACCGAGGGCCTCGCACTGACGATGATCGCGGCGGATGGCGACCCCGTCGCGCTCTGGGCAGCTCTGGGCGTCGCAGCCGATCCGGTTCTCGCGCTCCTCACGCTCGAGGACCACAGCGCCAGCCCCGCTCCCGCTCCCTCGGAGCCGACGCCCTCCGCGGGAGTCCCCCGATGACCCGCTCGTCCACCCATCCCCGAGCGCGCGCCGCCGGGACCGCGGCGGCCCTGCTCCTCATCGGAGCCGTCCTCGGCATCGCGGCGGACCGGGCATGGGTCTCGCCCGCACCGACCGGAGAGATGTCCCTCACCGCCTCGGCGATGTCGGACCGCCTCGGGCTCGACCCGTCGGAGGAAGCCCGACTGAACATCCTTCTCGACTCGCTCCACGTCGAGGTGACGTCGGCGGCCACGGAGGGACCGGAAGCGCTTCGCGCCGCGACCCAGGCCGCACACCGTCAGATCGAGGCCTTCCTGCCGCCGGACTCCCGGCCGGCGTTCCATATGTGGATGCGGGAGCATCGGGAGCACATGATGCAGAACATGCATCCCGGGGGCATGGGTCGGGGGATGATGGGTCGGGACGGTGGGATGCAGGAGCGCCCTACCGATACCCTTCCGCCTGAAGGTTGAACAGCTCCGCGTAGCGGCCCCCCAACGCGAGCAGCATCTCGTGGCTTCCGTCCTCGACGACCCGTCCGTCGTCGAGCACCAGGATACGGTCCGCCATGCGCACGGTCGAGAAACGGTGGCTGATGAGCACGGCCATCTTGCCGGCCGTGAGTTCCGTGAAGCGCTCGAAGACCTGGTACTCGGCACGAGCATCCAGCGCGGCGGTCGGCTCGTCGAGCACGAGTAGCTGTGCGTCTCGCATGTACGCACGGGCCAGCGCGATCTTCTGCCACTCCCCGCCCGACAGGTTCGCGCCACCTTCGAAACGGCGGCCGAGCATCTGGTCGTAGCGGCCGTCGAGGCCGGCGATGACGTCCGCCGCGAGGCTCTTCTGCGCCGAATCGGCGATGCGGGCCTCGTCCTCCCGTGCATCGATCCATCCCACGGCGATATTGTCGCGCGCCTTCATGTCGTACCGGAAGAAGTCCTGGAAGATGACCCCGATGGCGCGCCGCAGCGCTTCGAGATCGTAGTCCCTGAGGTCCACGCCGTCGAGCAGGATCCGTCCCTCCGTCGGGTCGTAGAGGCGGGTCAGCAGCTTCACGAGCGTAGTCTTCCCCGCCCCGTTCTCGCCGACCAGCGCGACACGCTCGCCCGGCCCGATCGTGAACGACACGTCACGCACGGCCCATCGCTCGGCGTCGGGGTACCGAAAGCCCACGCCCTCGAACACGAAGCCCTCGCGCACGGTCGCCGGCATCGGGCGTGCGTCCGGCGCGTTCGTGATGTTCGGCTGCATCTCCAGGAAGTCGAACAGGTCCTTCAGGTGCAGCCCCTGCTCGTAGCTGCGGGCGATGGACGTGAGGATGCTGGCAATGAGCCCCCGGCTCCGCTCGAAGGATGCGATCAGGAAGGTCAGCGTCCCGATGGTGATCAACCCGAGGACCGTCTGGTAGACGATGACGCCCACGGCCCCGTAGTAGGCCAGCGTCGAGAACGAGGTCAGCACGGCGCCCGTGACCGCGCGGTGGGTCGCGATGCGCCGGTTCTCTTCGACGTATTCGTCGGCCAGGTCGGCATACCGCCCGATGAAGTGGTCGGCCAGGCCGAACAGCTTGACCTCCTTCGCGGGCTCGAGCTCGGAAGCCACCCAGCGGTAGTAGTCGAGCTCGCGGCGTTGCGCGGTCCACTGGAACATGAACGAGTACGCGATGCCCGCGTACGCCGTCTCCCCCAGGAACGAAGGCAGGATCGCCAGCACGAGCATCAGCAGGAGCCACGGGTTGAACGCGATCAGCGCGACGAGCAGCGACACCAGGGTGAGCGCCTGCTGCCCCATGGACAGCGTCTGCGACAGAAGCGCCACCCGCCCCATGGTCTGGCGGCGTGCACGCTGCATCTTGTCGAAGAAGTCGGGGTCCTCGAAGTGCTGCAAATCCAGCACGGCGGCCTGGCGCATGAGCCGCACGGAGATCTCGTTGGAAAAGAGGTCGCCGAGCAGGCTTTCGAGCAGGCCGGACAGACGGCCCAACAGGTCGGAGATGATGGCGAGCACCAGCTCGAGCAGCACCAGCCTCGCGAGCGCGCCCCAGTCCGGAGCCCCAGCGCCGATGTTCGCCACCACCGTATCGATGATGAGCTTGCCGACCCACAGCATCGCGAGCGGAATGAACGCGCTCACCACGCGCACGAGCACGATCCCCACGCCGTAGGACGGCTTCGTGGCCCACACCATTTTCAGGAACGGCGGAATGAAGCGGAACGCCGCAAGCCGCTCCCGGATCGGGGGAAGCGGCTCGCCGCGGCGGTTGCGGGGCTGGTAGAAGAATCGCATGCGGTGTACGTCCCGGACCGACGGGGCTCGGGATGGCGCGGACCGCGCCATCCTGTCGAGCGTCTCAGAAGCTTACCCCACACCGCCCCGCCGGCCCAACGCCCTGTCGGTCCGGCGTGTCATCGAGTAGAGTCGTGCGAAAGACCCACCGTGCCCCAGGACAAGCCATGAAGACGAAGTTGATGCTGCTGGCCTCGACCTTTCTGTTCGCCGGCAGCGCCGCCGCCCAGCAACCGCAGCTGACCCCCGAGCAGCAAGCGGAGCGAGCGGCCGCTCGTGAAGCCGCCATGAACGAGCCCCGGCCGATCGAGGCGCTCAACAGCGTCTGGCTCGAAGAGTTGACGTGGATGGAGATCCGGGACGCGGTTCGCGACGGGAACACGACCGCCCTGATCCTGACCGGCGGTGTCGAGTCGAACGGCCCCTACCTCGCGTCGGGGAAGCACAACTACTCGAACCAGCTCATGGGCGAATCGGTCGCACGGGCCCTCGGCGGCGCCCTCGTCGCCCCGCTGGTCACGCTCGAGCCCGGCAATCCCGGTGGCGCGGTCACGATCGGCAACACCGGCCCGATGGTCTCGCAGGAGACGTACATCGCCTGGTTGATCGACATGGGCGACAGCCTTCGCGGCATGGGCTTCACCGAGATCTACTACCTCGGCGACAGTGGCGGGAACCGTCGCGGGATGCAGGCCGCCGCCGACGCGCTCAACGCGAAGTACAACGGCGATCCAGCGGTCTTCCATCACGTCGACGAGTTCTACAACCACGACCAGGTCCGCCGGTACATCCAGGAGGACCTCGGCATTCCGGAACAGATCGAGTACACGGCCAGCCGGGGATCGGACGGCATCCACGACGAGCTGTCCATCACGTCCATCATGTCCGTCGTGGACCCGACGAGCATCCGCTACGATCAGCGCATGGCCGCGGAGCAGGCGTCGATCAACGGCATCAGCATCGAGTCGCTCGCGGAGACGCAGGAGCTCGGCCGGAAGGTCATGGAGTTCCGGACGAAGCTGACCGTGGACGCGATCCGGGCGTTCCGCGCCAACGCGAACGACTGACCATACGCTGAACGCGGGGAGCTTCGGCTTCCCGCCCCCCGTTCCGCTCGAAGGAGTCGAAGTCATGGGATTGCTGCTCACCTGGGTCATTCTCTCGCTCGCCGTCTGGGTCACCGCGGTGGTCCTTCCCGGCTTCCACGTGAAGAGCTTGGGGGGCGCGTTCGTCGTGGCCGCCATCTTCGGCGTGCTGAACTTCTTCCTCGGGTGGATCTTCTTCACCGTCTTCGCCATCGGGACCCTCGGGATCGCGCTCCTGCTGGCGTTCATCACCCGGTGGATCATCAACGCGATTCTCCTCAAGATCACCGACGCGCTCAGCGATTCGCTGAAGATCGACAGCTTCGGTTGGGCGCTCGGGGGAGCGCTCATGATGTCGCTGATCGGCAGCGTCGGTGAGTGGTTGGTGCGCGGGGTCTTCTAGGCGAGCTACCCCGGGTACCATCCCACGAACACGTCCGTCCATTCCAGACGGGTCAGCGGCACCACTTCACCCGCCTC
>JBBDSN010000127.1:0-30561 GCA_040904885.1 Gemmatimonadota bacterium
CACATGCGGGAAGCTTGGATCATCGACGGCGTGAGAACGCCCATTGGACGCCACGGCGGAGCGCTCGCGGCCATCCGTCCGGACGACCTCGCCGCCATCACGATCGAGGCTCTCGTCGAGCGCTCGGGTATCGACCCCCACGTCATCGACGACGTGATCTTCGGCTGCACCAACCAGGCCGGTGAAGACAACCGGAACGTCGCCCGCATGGCGCTCCTGCGGGCGGACCTGCCCGTGACCGTCCCGGGTCAGACCGTGAACCGGCTGTGCGGCTCCGGGATGCAGGCGGTCGCGTCCGCGTTCCAGGCGATCGCCGCCGACGAGGGTGACGCCTTCATCGTGGGGGGTGTGGAGAGCATGAGCCGGGCCCCCTGGGTGATGCTCAAGCCCGACACCGGATACCCCCGGGGTACGCCGGAGACCGCCGACACCGTGCTCGGGTGGCGTTTCCCCAACCCTGCCCTCGCACCGGAGTGGACCATCGGCCTCGGCGAGACGGCGGAAGTGATCGCCGAAGAGTTCGGCGTGTCTCGGGAGGCCCAGGACGCGTTCGCGGCGGAAAGTCAGCGCCGCGCGGCCGAGGCGATCGATGCCGGCCGGTTCGACGCCGAGATCGTTCCCGTCACGGTTCCCGTGCGCAAGGGCGACCCGGCGGTGGTGGACCAGGACGAGCACCCCCGTCCCGGAACGACCAAGGACGATCTCGCCCGGCTGCGCCCCGTCTTCAAGAAGGACGGCTCGGTGACCGCAGGAAACTCTTCGGGCATCAACGACGGCGCCGCGGCGCTCCTGGTGGTTTCCGCCGAGCGCGGCAAAGCGCTCGGCCTGGAGCCCATGGCGCGCGTGGTGGCGAGCGCCGTGGCCGGCGTGGAGCCCCACCGCATGGGCATCGGGCCGATCCCGGCAACGCGGAAGGTGTTCAAGCGCGCCGGCTGGAAGGCGTCCGACCTGGACCTCGTGGAGCTGAACGAAGCCTTCGCCGCCCAGGCCCTCCCCTGTATCGCCGAGCTCGACCTCGATCCGGAGACGGTGAACGTGAATGGTGGCGCGATCGCGCTGGGACATCCGGTCGGATGCTCCGGCGCCCGCATCGTGGTCACCCTGCTGCACGAGATGAAGCGCAGGGGAGCGCGCCGCGGGCTCGCGTCCATGTGCATCGGGGTCGGTCAGGGCATCGCGACGCTGTGGGAGGTCGCATGAGCAAGATCGACACGGTCGCCGTGGTCGGCGCGGGGACGATGGGGCATGGCATCGCGCAGGTGTGCGCGGCCGCCGGATGCGCCGTGCGCCTCTACGATGTGAACGAGGAAGCCGTGACGGCCGGACTCGCCCGCATCCAGGGCAACCTCACCAAGGGAATCGAGCGCGGTAAGGTCACCGAAGCCGAGCGCGACGGAGTGCTGTCGAGGCTCACGCCGACGACAGACCTGTCCGCGGCAGCCAGCGGTGCCGATCTGGTCGTCGAGGCCGCGCCGGAGTCCATCGCGCTCAAGGAGCGGATCTTCCGTGAGGTCGCGGCGTCGGCACCCGAGCACGCCATCCTGGCGAGCAACACGTCGTCTCTGTCCATCGCCCGGATCGCGGAATCCGTCTCACGTCCCGAGCGATTCCTCGGAATGCACTTCTTCAACCCGGTCCACATCATGGCTCTGGTCGAGGTCGTGTGGGGTCCGGAGACGTCGGACGAGGTCAGAGACGCGGCCGTCGCATTCGCGAGACGGCTCGGAAAGGAGCCCATCGTGGTGAAGGATGCGCCTGGCTTCGCTTCGTCGCGGCTGGGCGTGGTTCTGGGGATGGAGGCGATCCGCATGGTCGAACAGGACGTCGCGAGCGCCGAGGACATCGACAAGGCCATGGAGCTCGGGTACCGACATCCGATGGGACCGCTCAAGCTCACCGACCTGGTCGGCCTCGACGTACGCCTCGGAATCGCCGAGTATCTGCACGAGACGCTCGGCTCGAACGCGTTCGAGCCCCCCGCCCTGCTCCGCCGCATGGTCGCGGACGGGAAGCTCGGCAAGAAGTCGGGCCAGGGCTTCTACACCTGGTGAATCCCACAGGAAACGATCTCTCATGAGTGAATCGCCCGTCCTGGTCGAAAAGCGTGACGACCACGTCGCCGTCGTCACCCTCAACCGGCCGGAGAAGCTGAACGCGTTGAACGCCGACGTGCGACGCCGCCTGAAGGAGCTCTTCACCGAGCTACGGGATGACGACGCGGTCCGCGCGGTGGTGATCCACGGAGCCGGAGAGAAGGCTTTCGTGGCCGGCGCCGACATCACGGAGTTCGCCGCACGCACGCCGGACGAGCAGCGCGAGGTCTACCGGCAGCCCCGCATCTACGAAGCGGTCGCCGATTTCCCCAAGCCGGTCATCGCCGCCCTGCACGGGTTCTGCATCGGGGGCGGGTCGGAGTTGGCCCTTGCGTGCGACATCCGGGTCGCCGACCGCACCACGCGCATCAGCCAGGCGGAGATCCGTATCGGACTGATTCCGGGCGGCGGGGGGACCCAGCGGCTCGCGCACCTCGTGGGTCGCGGCTGGGCCACGATCATCTCGCTCACCGGAGACTTCGTGGAGGCCGAGGAGGCCCATCGGATCGGACTCGTGGACGTGCTCGTGGACGAAGGCCAGCACCTGGAACGGGCGCTGGCGCTGGCGGCGCGCATGACGCGCTGGAGCCCGGTCTCGCTGCGACTCGCCAAGGAAGCGATCCGGACCGCGTTCGAGAAGCCGCTGACAGAGGGTCTGGAGCACGAGAAGGAGCTGTTCCTCGAAGCGTTCGCCTCGGAGGACGGTCGCGAAGGTGTGCGGGCGTTCGTCGAGAAGCGGAAGCCCGAGTTCAAGGGACGCTAGCACCTCATGACGACGGACGACCGGACCGAGCTCGACAAGCTACGCGAGCGCATCCATGCGCTCGACCGGGAGCTCGTTGCGCTCGTCGGCGAGCGACGGGATCTGGTGCTCGCGGTCGGACGCCTCAAGGAGCGCCTGGGTCTACCCATACTCGATCCGCCTCAGGAAGCGAGGGTCGTCCGCCGCGTGGCGGGGATCGCGCGTGACATGGGGACCGACGAAGAGCTCGTGCGCGACGTGATCTGGCGCATCATCGCGTCGGCGCGGGCCGAGCAGGAAGGGCGGACCGACTGGGGTCCGCCCCCCGCCGCCACGGATTAGTCGGCCGCGTCCCGGAGCCCGTTCTCCACTCCGAGCGCCGACACGACCTGGGGCGAGAGCCCCACGGGCACACGCACACCGTAGATCTCCCCGGGCGGCGTCTGCTGCTGGGTCAGGTGCGGGTTCAGATCGCGCAACACGTTCGGATGGATTTCCAACACGCTCGCGATCCGGGACAAATGGGTTCCGCCCGGCACGAACACGCGGTCGAACAGGTACGGCTCGGCCTGTGAGGCCGCGAAGCCGAAGTTGTCAGCGTCCTGCCCGAGAATCGTGGCGGCCAGGATCCGCGGGACATACTCGCGCGTTTCCGGGGGAAGGTGGTCGAGCACTTCCCAGTAGAGATCCTCGTCACCGGTTCGTCCGCCCGCGTGCTGCCGCAGGATGCGCTGCACCCTGCTCGGACCTGCGTTGTACGCGGCCGCCGCGAGGTACCAGGATCCGAAGCGACCGTGCAGCCATTCCAGATAGTCGATGGCCGCGTCGGTCGCGCGGACGGGGTCACGCCGCTCGTCGACGTAGTCGTCGACGCGCAGGCCGTACTCGATCGCCGTCGGGCTCATGAACTGCCACATTCCGACGGCCGAGACCTGCGAAACGGCCCAGGGCGAAAGCCCCGACTCCATCATCGCCAGATACACGAGATCCTCCGGCATACCTCGCGCCCGAAGCTTGTCGCGGATCAGGTCGTCGTAGAGGCCCGACCCCTCGAGAATTCTTGCGAACTCGGGTCGTCCGCTGGTCTGGAAGCGCTCCATCCACTTCTCGACCCGCTCGTTCATGTGCAACGGAAGCTCGGCTCCGACGATGAGCGTGCTGTCGGCGCTGTCGGTATAGGCAGGCTCGTCATCCCCCGGCGTCTCACCCGTCTCGGGGCGAAAGCCGACGAAGAACGGCGCCACGATGAGCGGCGCCAGCCACCAACCATGAGCCTTGACCATCCGGCCCAGAGACTCCGGCTTGGAGTCCGATCTATCGACACGGGCAGATCGCCCGCGAAGGTCTTGGATAGACATCATCCTACCTCCTTCTCTTTAGCGCCTCGTCCATCCTACCTACGCGACGCTCATCCCGAAAGTTGCGGATGAGCCGTCCGGATGTCCGAAGCGACTCGAGCGCGCGAAGCTCCAAGCTTCACACGCGTATGCGAAGAGGTCCGGTCGACAGCGTCATCGCCGTCGATCCGGACCTCTTTTCGCTCTGTCGCGAACTACTCCGCGGGGTACACCGACACCACGTTGCGAGCCCGCATCCTCTCGAATTTCACCACGCCGTCCACCAGCGAGAAGAGCGTGTCGTCCTTGCCCTTGCCCACGTTGCGGCCCGGGTGGAAACGGGTCCCTCGTTGACGCACGACGATCCCGCCGGCACGTACCGGCTCGCCTCCGAACCGCTTGACGCCAAGTCGATTCGGATTGCTGTCGCGACCGTTGCGACTGGATCCTACACCTTTCTTGTGTGCCATCGTATTCCCGTTCCTGAAATGAAGATCACCCGCCGCTAGGCGAGGGCGACCTCGTCGATCCTGATTTCCGTGAAGCCCTGACGGTGACCGGCTTTCTTCCGGTAACCCTTGCGGCGCTTCCGCTTGAAGACGATCACCTTGTCGCCACGTCCATGGCGGAGCACCTCGGCCTTCACGGAGGCGCCCTCCACGACGGGCGTGCCGACCTGAACCTGCTCTGCACCGTCTCCGGCGAGCAGGACCTGATCGAACGTCACCGCATCTCCGGGCTCCACATCGAGCGAAGGAATGCGCAGGCGTGCCCCAGGCTCTGCCCGGAACTGCTTGCCACCGGTCTGAAATACTGCGTACATGCTCAGGTCTCGATTGGGCTCGGAAGTTCGGTTTCCAGCATGTTAATTTCGGCAAGGTCGCGCCGGTGGTCAAGGTCGTGGTTCTCGACGCGCACCAGTCGTCCTCGACACCCGGCCCTCCGGTAACGAGCCTGACACGACAGATACAGCGTCGGCGACTCCACGATCCATGAAGCGCAAGATCCATTCCGCCCTCCGGCCTTCCCGCCCTCCCTCGTAATCGCGAACTCCCTCGTCATCGCGAACTCCGACGCGCGTGGGCAAGTCAGCCGATCGTGCTCAGATCGTTCAGATTGCAACCAGTTGAACGACCGGAACCCGCGCGCACTCGTTCGTGACGATCCCGACCCCGCGTCAAATTGGTGCCGAAGGATGGACCGGACGCCACACGACCTCAACGGAACGGGGCTTGCAAAACCTTTCGAAGCCGACCTGTAAGGAGCTAGACCGCGCTCTCGACAAGATGACTGGACTGGCTTCCATGCGTCGACAGCACAAAGGCGGTTTCAGTGCTGATCGCGATCGTGGTGGTCTTCGTGCTCTTGATGCCACGCGCATGCGAACGGTACCCGAGAGCCGATGCCGCCGCGATGCCCGCGACGGTCGCGGCGCTTCCGGCCCAAACCGCGGATCAGCGCTTCGCACTCGACCGTTTCGGCGACGTGGCCGCTGCCGCGCTCCCCGCCGTGGTCCGTATCGAGAACCGGGCTGCCAGGGCCGTGCCGACGACCCGTATGCCGGGGTTCTTTGGTCCCCAGCCGGGCGCACCCGATCCGGCTCCTCGCGTCACCGGCGGGAGCGGCTTCATCATCGCTTCGGACGGCAAGATCCTGACGAACGCCCATGTCGTGCAGGGAGGAGAGCTGACGGTATGGCTGGATGACCGTCGTTCCTTCCCGGCCGCGCTCCCGGGACTGGATCTGACCACGGACGTGGCGGTGCTCGACATTGAAGCGACAAACCGCCCCACGCTGCCTCTTGGCGACTCACAAGAGTTGCGCGTGGGCGATTGGCTGCTCGCGATCGGAAGCCCCGGCGTGGGAGGAGGCCAACTCGAGCAGACCGTGACCGCAGGAATGGTGATTGCGATGGGGCGGCCACTCCAGCTTCTCGGTCCCGGGCTCCTCCAGGATCCACGAACGGCAGAGTTCGCCGGCTACGCGATCGAGAACTTCATCCAGACCGACGCCGCCATCAATCCGGGTAACTCCGGTGGGCCTCTGGTCGACATGAACGGTGGGGTCATCGGCATCAATACGGCCATTGCGAGCCCGACGGGCTACGACCTGGGGTACGGCTTCGCCGTGCCGATCAACCTGGCTTCGGGCGTCGCCGACGACATCATCGAATTCGGCGAAGTGCGGCGCGCTCGCCTCGGCGTCAACGTGACCACGGTGACCCCGAGGTGGATCTCGGCGTCATCAGGGACGGCGAGCAGATGACCGTTTCCGTGGAGCTCGGAGAGACGGAGTTGCCGACCCGCACGGCCGTCGCGGACGCGGTCCGGCCCGTCGCGACCAGGATGGGTCTCCGACTCGGTCCCTTGACCGCGGACGTCCGGAGCGAGCTCGGCTACGACGCGGCCGTCCAGGGACCCGTAGTCATGGAGGTCGTGCCGCTCAGCCCGGCTCACCAGAAGGGAATTCGTCCAGGAACGGTCATCCTGGAGGTGGACGGCGGACCCGTTTCCTCCGCCACCGAAGTTGCAGAGCGTCTCGACCGGCTCGAGCCGGGGAGCGTGACAGGACTCCTCGTGCTGACGCCTGGCGGCCAGGGGAGCCTCGTCACCCTGCGCATCCCCCGTTGAGATTGAAAGAAGTGGGGTCACGCTGATGAGGAAGCCTTTCAGCGGTCCTCGGGCCTCGTCGTCGTGCTCGCGCAGATAGCAGATATCGGTGGTATTCGGACAGCGTTTCGACCCCCGCGACCTGCATGCGTCGTGCGATGCGCCGCAGGATCATGGGGTCCTCACACAGCCAGCGCTCGTCACGCACCTCCACCACCCAGCGCAGATCGGACGGCGCGGTCTGCAGGAATCCGGCCAACCGATCCGGGTCGACATTCCATTTCGGTGGAATCTGAACGAGGATGGGACCGAGCCGATCCTTCAACCGGCCCACGACCTCCAAAAAATTTCCAATGGTGTCTTCAGGGTCCTCGAGATGCTTCATATGGGTTCCGTAGCGGCTGAACTTCACCGCGTACAGAAACGATGATGGCCTGTCTGAGGAATGCCGGAAGGACTCTATTGCAATGCCGATGCCGGATGCTCTGCGGGCGTCACGAGAATGCGGTCAAGGGGACCAGGGCCTGCTGGCACGAATCTGGATCAGTCATCCTTCGCGAGGATGAGGTCCGGAGACGCGACTCCGGATGCGCGACGAGTCACGGAAGGAGCAGGCGACGATTCCGAAGGAACGGAGTAGGTCCCCGGAAGAGGGGAGGAAGAGAGCGAAGATCGAGGGTGTCGAGCCTCAGATCGACGGCGGGACGTTTCCGGCAAAGCGTATCCTGGGCGACGAGATCATCGTCGAGGCGGACGCGTTCTGCGACGGTCACGACGCGCTCACGTGTATCCTGCGCTACCGTCACGAGAGCGAACAGAACTGGCGCAGCACCGACATGGAGCCGTTGGGCAATGATCGTTGGCGCGCCAGCTTCGAAGCGGCGCGTCTCGGACACTATCTCTTCAAGCCCGTCGCGTGGGTCGATCATTTCAAGACTTGGCGGCTCGACCTCCACAAGCGTCTCGAAGCTGGACAAGAGGTCACCCAGGAGCTGCTGATCGGAGCGGATCTCGTGGAGGCCGCCGCCGATCGAGCAGATGCGAAGACCCGACCGCTGCTGCAGGAGTGGGTCACCATGCTCCGGCATCCCACGGACGATCCGGACCTACCGGTTCCGTCGGCTACCGAGACGCCCATGACCCCTAGCCGGGCCACGGCCTACCACGCGCTGAGCTCCGAGCTCGCGGAGCTCGTCGCCCTGTGTCCCGACCGCACTCTGGCCACGGAGTATGGCACGGAGCTCAGCGTCCAGGTGGACCGGGAGAAAGCCCGTTTCAGCACCTGGTACGAGCTGTTCCCACGCTCCGCGGCGGAAACCGGGCGCCACGGGACCTTCGAGGACGTGGAACGTCTGCTGCCCTATATCAAGGACATGGGATTCGACGTCCTCTACCTGCCGCCCATCCATCCAATCGGACGGATGAAGCGCAAGGGTCCGAACAACGTGCCCACGGCCGAGGACGGCGATCCGGGGAGCCCGTGGGGCATCGGAGCGAAGGAAGGCGGGCACAAGGCCGTGCATCCTGAGCTCGGAACCCTGGACGACTTCCGGCGTCTGCTGCGGAAGGTCGAGGAGGAAGACATGGAGATCGCGTTGGACATCGCGCTCCAATGCGCCCCGGATCACCCTTACGTACGCGACCACCCCGAATGGTTCCGGAAGCGACCCGACGGATCGATCCAGTACGCCGAGAATCCTCCCAAGAAGTACCAGGACATCTACCCGTTCGACTTCGAAACGGACGCGTGGCGGGAACTCTGGGACGAACTCGCGAGCATCTTCTTGTTCTGGATCGAGCAGGGGGTGCGAATCTTTCGGGTCGACAATCCGCACACGAAGCCGTTCGACTTCTGGCAGTGGATGATCGCCCGCGTCCGTGCCGAGCACCCGGACGTGATCTTCCTGAGCGAGGCGTTCACCAGACCGAAAGTCATGTACCGACTCGCCAAGCTCGGCTTCTCGCAGTCCTACACCTACTTCACCTGGCGAAACAGCAAGGACGAGCTACGCGACTATGTCGAGACGCTCACGACGGAGCCGGTTCGCGATTTCTTCCGTCCCAACTTCTGGCCCAATACCCCCGACATCCTCCCGGAGTATCTCCAGACCGGAGGCCGACCCGGGTTCATGGTCAGGCTCGCGCTGGCGGCCACGCTCACGTCGAACTACGGCATCTACGGCCCGGCGTTCGAGCTCCAGGCCGCCATGCCCGCTCGCCCGGGCAGCGAGGAGTATCTCCACAGCGAGAAGTACGAGATCCGCGAGTGGGATCTGGATCGAGCGGACAGCCTGAGAGGCTTCATCGGGCGCGTGAATCGCATACGGCGAGAGAACCCCGCGCTCCAGGAGACCCACAACGTGCGCTTCCACGATACGGACAACGACGAGATCCTGGCCTACAGCAAGGCCACACGGGATGGATCGAACGTCGTGCTCGTCGTCGTGAACCTCGATCCGCATCACCGACAGTCGGGATGGGTCGACCTCGACCTCGACGCACTCGGCGTAGGTCCGGACGACACCCATGCCGATCACGAAGAATACGTGGTCCATGACGAGCTCGGTGGTGAGCGCTTTCTGTGGCACGGGTCCAGGAGCTACGTCGAGCTGAGGCCGGACCAGATGCCCGTTCACATCTTCCGGGTTTCGCGAAGGGCCCGCAGCGAAGCGGACTTCGAGTACTACATGTGAGACCGGTTCCAGGCAGTCACACAGAAGTCATCAAGGAGAAAGACCCAGACCGATGTCAGATAGGAAGACGGGAGCCATCCCCCCCACGGACGACCCACGCTGGTACAAGGATGCGGTCATCTACGAGCTTCACGTGCGCGCGTTCCACGACAGCGATGGGGACGGCATCGGGGACTTCCGGGGGCTGGTGGAGAAGCTCGATTATCTCCGGGATCTGGGAATCACGGCCATCTGGCTCCTCCCGTTCTACCCGTCTCCCCTGCGGGACGACGGCTACGACATCGCCGACTACCGCGAGGTCCATTCGTCGTACGGAACGCTCGACGACTTCAGGCTCTTCCTGCGCGAGGCGCATCAGCGTGACATCCGGGTGATCACGGAACTGGTGATCAATCACACGTCGGACCAACACCCATGGTTCCAGCGCGCACGAAAAGCCCCCAAAGGCAGCCCTGAGCGTGATTTCTACGTATGGAGCGACGACCCGAGCCTGTACAGCGAGGCGCGGGTCATCTTCCAGGACTTCGAGCCGTCCAACTGGACCTGGGATCCAGAGGCCGAGCAATATTTCTGGCACCGGTTCTACCACCACCAACCGGACCTCAACTTCGAGAATCCCGAGGTGCGCCAGGAGATCTTCGACGTCATGGACTTCTGGATGGAGATGGGCGTCGACGGGATGCGCCTGGACGCGATCCCCTATCTCTACGAGCGGGAAGGTACGAACTGCGAGAACCTGCAAGAGACGCACGGCTTCCTGAAGGAGCTGCGCACCCACGTCGACGGGAAGTTCGACAACCGCATGCTGCTGGGCGAAGCCAACCAGTGGCCGGAAGACGCCGCACGGTATTTCGGGGACGGCGACGAATGCCACATGAGCTTCCACTTCCCGATCATGCCGCGGCTCTTCATGTCGCTGCGCATGGAAGACCGCTTTCCCATCCTGGATATCCTGGAGCAGACGCCCGAGATCCCGGAATCCGCGCAGTGGGCCGTGTTCCTCAGGAATCACGACGAGCTCACGCTCGAGATGGTCACCGACGAGGAGCGCGACTACATGTACCGCGTGTACGCCCGGGACGAGCGGGCCCGGGTCAACCTCGGCATCCGCCGACGCCTTGTCCCGCTGTTGGGAAGCCATCGACACAAGGTAGAGCTCATGAACTCGCTCCTGTTCGCGCTTCCCGGCACGCCTGTGCTCTACTACGGGGACGAGATCGGAATGGGTGACAACATCTATCTCGGCGACCGAAACGGCGTGCGCACACCGATGCAGTGGAGCGGAGACCGCAACGCAGGATTTTCGCGAGCGAATCCGCAGAAGCTTTATCTGCCCATCGTCGTGGACCCCGAGTTCCACTACGAGTCGGTGAACGTCGAGGCACAGCAGTCGAACAAGGACTCGCTGTTGTGGTGGACCCGCCGCCTGATCCAGCTCAGGAAGCGGTACCAGGCGTTCGGGCGCGGGACGTTGGAGTGGGTCACCCCGGAGAACGAACGCATTCTCGCATTCGTGCGGCGCTGGGAAGAGGAGACGATCCTGGTCGTGGCGAACCTTTCCCGCTTCGTGCAGCACGCCTCGCTCGACCTCTCGGAGTTCGAGGGGACAGCCCCCGTCGAGCTGTTCGGACGCACGGACTTTCCGGCCATAGGGGAAGACCCCTACTTCCTGACGCTGGGACCCCACGGCTTCTATTGGTTCAGCCTGGAGAAGCAGGCGAAGGGAGAGCGGCCGGTAAAGGACGCCACACCCGGTGGCAAGCTCCATACCGAGCGCTTGCCCGCGTTCCAGGTGGCGGAGAGCTGGACCGAGATCTTCGAGCGTCCGCATGGCGACCGCATGACGCGAGCGCTTCTCGAGTACGTCAAGGAGCGGCGCTGGTTCGGCGGCAAGGGACGGGACATCCGCGAAGCCGTGATCGAGCGCCATATTCCGGTTCATGCCGAATTCGGCAGCTGGCACGCCATCTTCTTCAGGGTCGAGTACTTCGAGGGAGAGACGGCCACCTACTTCGTGCCGCTCGTCTTCCTGGATGACGATCGGGCCGAAGCCCTGCTCGACGGAGACGATACCCGTGCGATCGCGCGGGTGTCCCGTGCCGAAGGCGGCGGGATCGTCGTGGACGGCGAAGCTTCCCCCGACTTCGCTCGGAATCTGCTGCAGGTGATGACTCGCGGCGGAGAAATCGGGTCCGATGGAGGAACCCTGAGAGGGAGCACTCGACTCGGGGACGCGGAAGCCCGGGCGGCATCGCACGACGACCTCGAAGTCACCATCGGAGGGAGGGAGCAGTCGAACACCTCCATCGTGTTCGGGAAGCGATGGATCGCCAAGATCTTCCGGCGTCTGGAGCCGGGCGCGAATCTCGAACGGGAGCTGGGTGGCTTCCTGACCGACGCCGAGTTCCAGAACACACCAGCCCTGGTGGGCGCGCTCGACTTCTCGGCTCGGAGGGAGCCGCCGGTCACACTCGCGGTGCTCCACGAGTTCGTGCCGGACGCCCACGACGCCTGGACGTTCACGCTCGAGGCGCTCGGACGGTACTTCGAGCGCGCGCTCGCTTCGGAAGCCAAGCCGGGGGAGCTCCCCTCTCCGAGCCCCGACTTCGTAGACGATGCCACCGCGGACGTGCCTGGCTCCGCCTACGAGATCATCGGCCCCTATCTGGAGTTCGCCTCCCTGCTCGGGACGAGAACGGGCGAGCTGCATCTGGCCCTCGCCTCGGAACGTTACGATCCCGGCTTCGCACCGGCACCCTTCACCAGCCTCTACCAGCGCTCGCTCTATCAATCGATGCGCAACCTGGTCGGCCAGACCTTCCGGCGGCTGGATCGAGTTCGTGCTCGGCTACCCGAGGATGCGCGGGCGGGCGTGGAGCGCCTGACGGCCGAACGGGACTCGATCCTGGGACAGCTCGGCGGGATCCTCCACCGTCGGCTCGACGCGGCCCGCATCCGCGTGCACGGTGACTACCACCTCGGCCAAGTCCTGCATACGGGCAAGGACTTCATGATCATCGATTTCGAGGGGGAGCCCGATCGCCCAATCGGCGAGCGGCGACTGAAGCGCTCATCGTTGCGGGACACAGCGGGCATGCTGCGCTCCTTCGACTACGCGACGTCGGCCGCGGCCGGAGAAATCGAGCTTCGCCAGGGCGTAGCCGACGCGGCCTCGGACCTGGAGCCTTGGGCGGGCTTCTGGTACCGGTGGGTCTCGACCGTCTTCCTCAAGAGCTACTACCAGGCAGTGGAGCATTCCACGCTGCTGCCCTCCGACCGAGGCGAAAGAGAGATGTTGCTCCGGGTCTTCCTCATGGAGAAGGCCCTCTACGAGCTCGGCTACGAGATCGACAACAGGCCCGCGTGGACGCGGATTCCCGTGCAAGGCATCCTGCGTCTGCTCGACGCCACAGCCGCGGACGCAACGGGAAGCCCTCCGCCCGAGGAGAGCTCCACGGCCGGCTCCCGGTCGGGAGACGGGTAACATGAGCTCGGTGAATCCTGAGTCTCGCTCCATACCGGGGCTGGGTCGTCTTGCGCGTATCCACGGCGTGCAGACCCGGTATCGCGACCTCGGAGGCACTTGGCGACATGCGAGCCCCGAAGCCCTCGAGGCCGTGCTGCGAGGGTTGGGCGTCGACGCCCGTGACCAGGACGAGGTGAGGCGCGCAACGCTGCGGCGCGTGAACGAGCTCGACGAGCGGATCCTCGAGCCCTCCACGTTCGTCGATCTCGCGCCAGACGACCGCCCGCCCGAGGTCACGCTCCGCGTTCCGGCTTCGCGCTCGAACGAAGACGTGACCTGCTCGCTGCAGACCGAGGACGGAACAGTCTTGGAATGGCGCGCCACGCCCAGGCGGCTCGAGCCCGCAACAGCCGGCGGGACGCATAGCGTCCGGGGACGCATTCCTCTGCCCCAGCCCATACCTCCGGGGTATCACGAGCTGCGTGTCTCCGTAGATGGCCAGGAAGCACGAACCCGATTGCTCGCGGCACCTCCCGAGACGTGGCGTCCGCCGGAGGAGCAGAACGTCAGGGAATGGGGCGTCTTCCTGCCGTTATACGCTCTGAGGAGCGATACGAGCTGGGGCACGGGTCATCTCGGAGACCTGGAGCGTCTGTTCCATTGGATCGACGAGCTCGGTGGAGCCACCGTCGGAACGCTCCCGATGCTCGCCGGTGAAGCGCGAAGCGCGGCGGACGCTCCAGTCTACAGTCCGGTGAGCAGGCTGTTCTGGAACGAGGTATACGCCGACATCGAGACGTCTCCGGAGCTTCAGAGGAGTGCCGAAGCGAAAAGGCTCCTGGAGTCGTCCGACTTCCAGAAGCGTATCGAGGCGCTGCGGGACCGGGACGAAGTCGATTGGCATGGAGCGATGGAGGCGAAACAGGCCGTGCTCGGCCTGATGGCTCGAGAGGCCATGCGAAACGGGATCCCTGACCGGATGGCCTCCTTCCTCGAAGCCCGACCCGAAGTGAAGGCCTACGCCCGGTTCAGAGCGACGTGGGCCTCCAGGGGAGAGCCTTGGGGGAGCTGGCCGGAGGAGCTTCGCCGGCCTCCGCTCGACCTGGGCGCCGGCGACGACGACGTGTTCCGATATCATCTGTACGTCCAGTGGCTGATGGACCGTCAACTCAAACGGCTCCGGGACGGCCGCGGAGGGGGCGATGCCGGGCTCTACCTCGACCTTCCCGTCGGCACCCATCCCGACGGCTTCGACGTCTGGCGGCATCAGGATCTCTTCGCGCAAGGCATCGCGGTGGGCTCCCCTCCCGATGCGTTCTTCAGCAAGGGACAGAACTGGGGCTTTCCCCCGGCCAGGCCCGACCGGATGGAGCAGAGCGGGTTCGCCTATACGATCGCGGCACTACGCAATCACATGCGCTTCGCGTCGCGCCTGAGGCTCGACCACGTGATGGGCCTCCACCGGCTGTTCTGGATTCCGGACGGCATGACAGCGGCGGACGGCGTGTACGTACGGTATCCCCATGAGGCCCTCTACGCGGCTCTGCGCATCGAGTCGCATCGTCACCGGACGGCGATCGTGGGTGAGGACCTGGGGACGGTTCCGCGGGAGGTGCGTCGAGCGCTGGCCCGCGACCGGATCGATCGCATGTACGTCGCCCAATTCGAGGCCCGGGCCGGCAAGAAGCCTGCGCTCCCGCATCCCCCATCGCGCTCCGTGTACAGCTTGAATACCCACGACAGCCCGACCTTCGCGGGATTCTGGAAGGGAGCGGACATCGAGGTGCGAACGGAGCTCGGTTTCGTCGACCCCGAAGAAGCGGATGCCGAGCGCTCCGCACGGGACGACCTCCTCGCAGCCTGGGCAAGATTCCTGGCGGACCAGGGGAGCCTCGACAACGGAGCGGCGCTCCGGGATCCCGAGCGGGTCTTGCGGGGCACCCTCCGGCACGCGGCCCGGAGCCGCGCTTCCCTGTTGCTCGTGAACCTGGAGGATCTCTGGCTGGAAGAGCGTCCACAGAACGTTCCCGGCACAGGATCCGAGCGACCCAACTTCCGTCGCAAAGCCCGGATGAGCCTGGAAGAGATCACGACCGATGAGGACATCCGGGAATTTCTCGGCGAAATGGACCACCTTCGAGGGCCGCCGCCCCCTCCGGAGGGCGATCCATGAACAGGGCTCCGGACAACGACCGACCATCAAGCTGGACACACAGAGAGGACAAGGAAATGAAGTCCACGAAAGCACCCATCATGAGAAGCGACTTTTCGCTCCTCACGGACGACGACGTGCACCTCTTCAACGAAGGAAAACACTTTCAGCTGCATCGGAAGCTGGGATCCCACCTCGTCGAGCACGACGGTGTCTGCGGCGTGGCCTTCGCGGTGTGGGCCCCCTCGGCCGAGGCGGTCCACGTGATCGGGGACTTCAACGACTGGGAAGTGGATGCGCACCCGCTTCGCGCGCGAGGGAACAGCGGCATCTGGGAGGGCTTTCTCCCGTCCGGCGAGAAGGGAGATCACTACAAGTACCACATCCGTGCCCAACACGGCGGTTACCGGGTGGACAAGGCCGACCCCTTCGGAGTCCGCCACGAGCCCCCACCCGGGAATGCCAGCGTCGTGTGGGACCTCGATTACGAATGGAGCGACCAGGCATGGATGGAGAAGCGCGGTGAGTCGGTCGCACCCGACGCGCCCATGTCGATCTACGAGGTGCACCTTGGCTCATGGCGACGCGGAGACGACAACCAGATGCTGGGCTACCGTGAACTCGCGCACCTGCTCGCGGAGCACCTGCACCGGACGAACTTCACGCACGTGCAGCTGTTGCCCGTGATGGAGCACCCCTTCTACGGTTCGTGGGGATACCAGACCACCGGCTACTTCGCCCCGACCGCACGGTACGGATCTCCTCAAGATCTCATGTATCTGGTGGACTATCTGCACCGCGAGGGCTTCGGCGTCTTGCTCGACTGGGTGCCGTCCCACTTTCCGAACGACGAGCACGGCCTCGCTTTCTTCGACGGGACCCACCTGTACGAGCACTCCGACCCCCGGGAAGGATTCCACCCCGAATGGAAGAGCCACATCTTCAACTACGGTCGCCACGAGATCCGGAGCTTCCTGATCTCCAGCGCTTTCTACTGGCTCGACAAGTACCACGCCGACGGTCTGCGGGTCGATGCGGTCGCGTCCATGCTGTACCGGGATTACGGGCGCCAGGAGGGCGAGTGGATCCCCAACGAACACGGCGGACGTGAGAACCTGGAAGCGATCCACTTCCTCCGCGAGCTGAACCAAGAGGTCTACGCGTCCTTTCCCGACACCACGACCATCGCCGAGGAATCGACCTCGTGGCCCCTCGTCTCGAGGCCCACGTACCTCGGCGGGCTCGGTTTCGGCATGAAGTGGGACATGGGCTGGATGCATGACACGCTCGACTACCTGTCCAACGACCCGATCCACCGTCGATACCACCAGGACGAGCTCACCTTCCGACGCATCTACGCGTTCTTCGAAAATTTCGTACTCCCCCTCTCGCATGACGAGGTCGTCCACGGCAAAGGTTCCCTGCTCGGGAAGATGCCTGGATCCGAATGGGAGCGATTCGCGAACCTCCGCCTCTTACTGGCCTACCAGGCGGCGCAGCCCGGCAAAAAATTACTCTTCATGGGAGGGGAGATCGGCCAGCAGCGGGAGTGGAACCACGATCAGAGCCTCGACTGGCATCTCGTCGACCACCTCCCGCACGAGGGAATGCTCCGGCTCACGACCGATCTCAACCGGCTCTGTCGTGACGAACCGGCGCTCCACGAGATCGATTTCGAGGAGGCCGGATTCGACTGGATCGACGCGAACGACACCAATCAGAGCGTGCTGAGCTTCCTCCGCCGGGGTAAGTCGGAGCGGGATGTCATCGCGGTCGTCTTCAACTTCACGCCCGTGCCCCGAGACAACTACCGGATCGGCGTACCTCGAGCGGGCTGGTGGAGCGAAATCTTCAACAGCGACGCCGAGTGGTACGGAGGAAGCGGAACAGGGAACCTCGGGGGCGCCGAAACGAATCCGGTACCCGCTCACGGCCACCTGCAGTCTCTCGTGCTCACGCTCCCACCTCTCGGCGCCACCTTCCTGAAGGCCCCGCCTCCGCCACCCCGAGCTCGGGAGGTCGAGCGCGACAAACCGGAAAACTCGAAGGAGGAAGCATGAGCGTGACCGCGAAACATCCGTTTCAAGCATCGCTCGGGCCGACCGCGCTCGAGCCCGGACGGTGGCGATTCCGGGTCTGGGCTCCGCGGGCGGAACGCGTGGACCTGCATCTGCTGGAGCCGGACGACAAGATTCAGCCTATGGAGCCTGAGCGTCGCGGCTACTGGTCGGTCGTGGTGGAAGAACTGTATCCGGGTGCCCTGTACAAGTACCGCCTCGACGATGAGACGGAGCGGCCCGACCCGGCCTCCCGTCATCAGCCTCGCGGCGTCCACGGACCTTCACAGCTGGTCCCCACCGATTTCGAATGGTCCGAGACGGAGTGGAAGGGGCTCCCCCTGCGCGAGCACATCTTCTACGAGCTCCATGTGGGGGCTTTCACCGAGAAGGGCACGTTCGAGGGTGTGATCGACCGGTTGGACTATCTGGAGCGGCTCGGCGTCACCGCGGTCGAGCTCATGCCGATCGCCCAGTTCCCCGGCGAGCGCAACTGGGGGTATGACGGAGCATACCCATACGCGGCCCAGAACTCATATGGCGGGCCGCTCGGCTTCAAGGAGCTCGTCGACGCCTGTCACGAGAGGGGGTTGGCCGTCGTCCTGGACGTCGTCTACAACCACATGGGCCCGGAAGGATGCTACCTGAGCGACTTCGGCCCTTACTTCACCGAGCAGTACCGCACGCCCTGGGGCCGGGCCATCAACTTCGATGGGCCGGGATCGGACGAGGTTCGCCGCTTCTTCATCGAGAATGCCCTCTACTGGGTGTCCGAGTGCCGTGTCGACGCGCTGCGATTGGACGCGATCCACGGTATCGTCGACCCGAGCGCCCTGCCCTTCCTGGAGGAGCTGGCCCAAGCGGTCCATCACGAGGCCAACCGCCAGGGCCGCCAGGTCCACCTCATCGCCGAGAACGACCGGAACGACCCGCGCATCATTCAGGCGCCCGAAAAGTGTGGACACGACCTCGACGGCTTGTGGAACGACGACTTCCACCACGCGCTGCATTCCCTCCTCACGGAGGAGCGCACCGGATACTATCGGGACTTCGGTGCTCTGCAGCATATGGAGAAGGCGTTGCGCGAGGGCTTCGTCCATTCGGGGGAGTATTCCAACTACCGGCAGAGACGGCACGGCAGATCATCGAAGGGCGTATCGCCGGACCGGATGGTGGTCTTCGCCCAGAACCACGACCAGGTCGGCAACCGGGCCCAGGGAGAACGTCTCACCGATCTCGTGAATCTCGAGCGGCTCAAGCTCGGAGCGGCGACCACGATCCTTTCCCCCTACCTTCCACTCCTGTTCATGGGAGAGGAGTACGGCGAGCTCTCGCCCTTCCTCTACTTCGTCCATCATTCCGACGAGGATCTGGTGGAGGCGGTGCGTGCGGGTCGGCGTAAGGACTTCCAGGATTTCGACTGGCCGGTCGAGGTCCCCGATCCGCAGTCTGCCGACACCTTCCTCGAATCCCGGATCGACCACGAGCGACGTGAAGAAGGCTGGCATCGGGCCCTCTTCGGATTCTACCGGCGACTCCTCACCCTCCGCCGCACGCTACCTGGGTTGACGCGTCCCGACCGACGCTCCATCGACGTCCAATCCGCGGCGTCGCAGCGGCTCGTCGCGCTGCACCGCCGCGACCCGGAGGGAGACTTTTTCCTGTATCTCCACTTCAGCGCCGAGAACCACCCACCGGCCATCGTGCCCCCGGTCGGATCCTGGAAGACCCTCATCGACTCGTCCGCCGAAGAATGGGGAGGGCCGGGGAACGGGGTCCCGGAAAGGGTCGAGTCGGACGACGAGCAGCTGTCGCACCGACTCCCGCCGTGGTCCGCGGTGCTGCTCCGGCACGTCCCGCACGGTGAAACCTCCACCGGAGATCGCGCATGACCCGTCGCTATGTGTGCGTGCACGGACATTTCTACCAGCCTCCGCGCGAGAACCCCTGGTTGGAAGCCGTCGAGCGTCAGGATTCGGCCCATCCCTATCACGACTGGAACGAGCGCGTGACGGCCGAGTGCTACGCCCCGAATGCCGCTTCACGAATCTTCGACGAGAGCGACTGCATCGTCGAGATTCTCGACAACTACAGCCGGATGTCCTTCAACTTCGGACCGACCCTGCTCTCATGGATGGAGAATCACACGCACTTCACCTACGGCGTGATTCTCGAGGCGGACCGGGCGAGCCGCGAGCGGTTCGGCGGGCATGGGTCGGCCATGGCCCAGGCTTATGGACATCTGATCATGCCCCTGGCCAGCGGGCGGGACAAACGCACCCAGGTCACATGGGGCGTCCGTGACTTCCAGAAGCGCTTCGAGCGCGATCCCGAAGGTATGTGGCTTCCGGAAACCGCGGTCGACATCGACACGCTGGAAGCCCTCGCGGAGCACGAAATCGCGTTCACTGTACTGGCTCCCCATCAGGCCGCCGCGGTGCGCGCCCTGACACCGGAAGATGACGGGGAGCCCGAATGGCAGGACGTGACCGGAGACAACGTCGACCCGTCGAGGCCCTACCTCGTCCGTTTGCCGTCGGGCCGGTCCATCACTGTCTTCTTCTACGACGGGCCGATCTCCCGTGACGTGGCGTTCGAGGGGCTTGCCCGAAGTGGGGAGCGGTTGGCCAGGCGCCTCCGGGAGGCGCTTCCGTCGAATCCGGACGAGCCACGCCTGGCCCACATCGCCACGGACGGCGAGACGTTCGGACATCATCAGGTTCATGGTGAGCTGGCGCTCTTGTACGCCTTGGAGACGCTGCGGGAGCAGGAAGGCGTCGAGCTCACCAACTACGCGAGCTTTCTCGCCGAGCATCCCGCGACGTGGGAGGCGCAGATCGTCGAGGACTCCTCGTGGAGCTGTGTCCACGGTATCGAGCGCTGGCGCAGCGACTGTGGCTGCAGCACGGGCGGACCTCATACCTGGAGCCAGTCGTGGCGACGCCCGCTCAGGGACGCGCTCAACGAGCTCAGGGCGGAGATCGACGGACGCTTCGAGGAAGCGGCGGCCGAGCTCCTGAAGGAGCCCTGGGAGGCCCGTGACGATTACATCCGGGTCATCCTGGATCGGAATCCTGGAAACGTCGACGCGTTCCTGTCGGACCACGCCCTCCGAGAGCTCAGCGATACCGAAGAAGTGAGAGCGCTCAAGCTCATGGAGCTTCAGCGCAACGCCATGTACATGTACACCAGCTGCGGTTGGTTCTTCGCCGACATCTCGGGCATCGAGACCATGCAGGTGATGGCCTACGCCGGACGCGTCATCCAGCTCGCGGAGGATCTGTTCGGAGCGTCGTTCGAGAGCGCGTTCCTGGACCGTCTGGAGGAAGCGCGCAGCAACATTCCGGAGCAGGAGAACGGTCGTAAGATCTACGAGCGATGGGTGCGACCGGGACGTATCGACCTTTCCCGGGTCGCGGGTCATCACGCCATCCGCTCCCTCTTCGAGCCCCGTTCGGACGGAGACGAGAACGACGAGAGTGAGATCTATTGTTATCGAGTCAAGATCGAGGACGAACAGGTGGCGACGGAGGGTCGGGCACGCCTGCTTTTCGGGTGGAGCCGTTTCCGATCGGTCATCACGCGTGAGTCGGCTCGCCTTTCCTACGCGGCCGTCCACCTGGGAGACCACACGATTCTGGGAGGAGTGAGAGGGTTCCAGGGGGTGGAGAACGAACGCGCCGTCAGGTCACTGTTGCAGGACGCTTTCGACCGCAGCGACCTCGCCGAGATGGTGCGCATTCTCGACAGGGAGTACCAGACGGCGAGGAACTCCCTCCGTCACCTGTTCCTGGACGAGCAGCAGAAGGTCCTCGATCGGATTGTGGAAGCGTCCGTGCAGGAAGCCGAGACCGTGCTGGAGGACCTCTACCAGAAGGCCGCCCCGCTCATGCGGTTTTCCGCGGAGCTCGGCGTCACGCAACCGCGCGTCTTCCAGGTGGCGGCCGAGTCGGTCCTGGACAAAAGCCTCAAGGGCGCGCTCTCGGGGCCCAACCCCGATTTCGATCGCATCGAAGCACTCCTCGGCGAGGCCCGCAAGCGTGGCGTACACCTGGATCCACACGAGATCGCCTTCGCGGCACGCAAGACGCTCGAGTCGCTTGCCGATCGGGTGGCGGAAGATCCAGGTGACCGCGATCGTCTCCACGCTCTCGAGCGAGGCGCCGACCTGCTCCTCGACCTCGACTTCGAAGTCAACGCCTGGGGCGCACAAAACACGTTCCACCAGGTGCTCCGGGACTTCTATCCTCGTCAGAAGGAGCGCGCCGCCGAAAACGACGGCGAGGCCCGGAGATGGGTGCGTCTCTTCTCGAGGGTCGGAGAGAAACTCTCCATCGCAGTGCATTGACCTGCTACCGCCTTCAGGTCCACGCGGTGGGTGGGCTGCCCGGCGTGACCGACCTGGTGCCCTACCTCGATGAGCTGGGCGTTTCGACCCTCTACCTGTCACCGGTCCTCCGGGCGCGAAGCGGGAGCACGCACGGATACGACGTCGTGGATCCCGGACGCATCGACCCAGCCATCGGGGCCGAGCCGGCGTTCGACGAGCTCGGGTCCGTCTGCGCGGATGCCGGCCTGACCATCCTGCTCGACATCGTGCCGAACCACATGGCGGCCAGTCACGAGAACCCGTGGTGGTGGAGCGTGATGGAAACAGGGCCTTCGTCCCCGCACGGGGATTTTTTCGACGTGGATTGGGACGAGCCTATCGGCCCCGCTCGGGGCCGGATCGTTCTCCCGATCCTGGGACGTCGTTACTACGGAGCGCTCGAATCGGGGGAGCTGCAGGTGATCCATGTCCGGGACGGATACCTCCTGAAGTACTATGATCACGTGCTCCCGCTGGACATCTCGTCGCATCCGGTGCTCGCCTCGCGGGGCGACAACTCGGGGGGTGAGCGGGAAGCCGCCGTGAACCGCCTCAACCGAGCGGCGACGGACGCCGGCGCCCGCGCGGATCTCGACCTGCTCCTCACCCACCAGCCCTACTGGCTCGTGCATTGGCGAACCGCTCCCGAAGAGTTGAACTACCGGCGCTTCTTCAACATCTCCCACCTGATCGCACTACGGATGGAGCGCGAGACGGTGTTCCGGGATTGGCACCGGCTTCTTCCCGATCTGGTGCGGCGGCTTCCGATCGGGGGGATCCGGGTCGACCATGTGGACGGCCTCTCCGACCCCGAAGCTTATCTGGACCGCCTTCGTAAGCTGGTCGACACCGCGGCGGACGAACCGGCTTCCCTGGTGCTGCTCGTGGAGAAGATCCTGGCCCACGGCGAACGCCTGCCGAAGACGTGGAATGCCGATGGTACCACGGGCTATGATTTCCTGGCTGCCGCCGACGGGGTGCTCGTGAGCGCGTCGGGCGTGACGTCGCTACGCCGGTGCTACGGCGCGTTCACGTCTTCGAGGCGATCGTTCGTCAGCGAGACGAGGCGCACCAAGCGGAAGGCGATCCGCGCCCACTTCCGGCGGGATCTCGCCCGCCTCGTGGACCTCGCCCTACCTGTCGTGCGCTCGGACCCGCGGGCCCGTGACCTGGCCCGGTCGGAGGTCGCATCCGCGCTCCAGGAGCTCACGATCGAAATGCGCGTGTACCGCACGTATCTTGCGACATCCTCCGGACCGAGCCCCGAGACTCGGGCGCCGCTCGACGAAGCGGCCGCCCGGGCCCGGCGCAAGCGCCGGGACCTGCCCGGCGTGGCCTTCGATGTCCTCACGGCCGTCATGACGCAGGAGCCGCTCGAGGGCGCCGCCGAGGAGCTCGTCCGGCGTTGGCAGCAGCTGACCGGCGCGGTGACGGCGAAGGGTGTCGAGGATACCGCGTTCTATGCGCATACGGCGCTGGTCTCGCTGAACGAGGTTGGATCGGATCCCGAATCCGCGCCGATCGAGGTCGACGACTTCCATGCGCTCATGGCAGAGCGTGCGGAACGCTGGCCACGGACGCTCAATACGACCTCCACACACGATACGAAGCGCAGCGAGGATGTACGGGCCCGCCTCCATGTCCTCTCCGAAATGCCTGGCGAGTGGGAACAGCGGGTCGGGCAGTGGCACGAATGGAATCACGAGGCGCGTGAGCGCGTGCGCGATGTCACGGTGCCGACCGCCGAGGAGGAGTGGCTCCTCTACCAGACCCTCGTCGGCGTCTGGCCCCTGGAGGGACGCGCGGACGAAGAGCTGCTCGACCGCCTGGAGGCGTTCCTCCGTAAGGCGGCCCGGGAGGCCAAGGTGAACACCAGTTGGATTCATCCGAACGCTCCGCACGAAGAAGCGCTCATAGGCTTCATGCGCCGCATTCTCGGTCGCGATCGCGACGGAGGCTTCATGGGCGACCTCTTGGAACTCCACGAAAAAACGGCTTTCCACGGTGCCCTCAACTCGCTGAGCCTGCTGCTCCTCAAGCTCGGCGCGCCCGGCACGCCCGACCTCTACCAGGGGAACGAGCTCTGGCGATTCAGCCTGGTGGATCCCGACAACCGTCGCCCCGTGGACTGGCATCTCAGGCAGACCCTGCTCGAGGAACTCCGCGAGAATATCGACGGCGGCGGTCGAGACCAGCCCGGGCGCATTCCGGACGCCCGACTCCGTGAGATCCTGGCCAACTGGACCGACGGGCGCATCAAACTCCTGCTCACGTGGCGTGGGCTGGCCTGCCGACGGCGCCACGAGACGCTGTTCCGGGAGGGGAGCTACGAAGGCGTGGAAGCCACGGGACACCGAAGCGGGCACGTCATCGCCTTCGCGAGGCGGTCGGGAGGCGAATGGGTCCTGGCAGTCGCGCCGCGCCTCACCACACATCTCACGTCACCCGGAACGTTCCCGCTCGGCGAGCGGGTCTGGGAGGGCACCGAGGTGTGTCTCCCGGAGGAAGCGCCCCGTCGCTGGACCGACGCGATCACCGGTGAGACGCTGACGGCTCAGGACGGATTCGCGTCGCTCCCAGTGGCCGAAGTGCTCGAGCGGTTCCCGGTGGCGCTCCTGTACGGAAGCTCGCCGGCTACACCGAGCTTCTGACCCGGCCGTCCGTGGACGCGGACTCCGACAGGATCTCCGCTACGAGCTCGAGGAATCGTCGCGCGTCGCCGGGGTCCGCGAGCGCGTAGTCGGCCGCGCTGTCCCGGTCGTCCTCCCCCTCCACCACGACCCCGATCCCCCGGCCTTTCAAGGCGCGAAAGCCGTCCTCGTCGGTCACGTCGTCTCCCACGTAGATGGGAACGACCTTCGACTCGTGCGACTCGAGCAGGTCCAGCATCGACAGAATGGCCTTACCCTTGTCCCAGTCCAGGTCGGGGCGGAGCTCGATGATCTTCTTCCCACCGGTCCTGCGCAGCTTCGGCTCGTCCGCGAGGACCTCGTCGACCGCCTGCTCGATCCGTTCCTCCTCCGTGGGGTCCGCCAACTTCCGGAAGTGGACGGCGACCGCGAAGCCCTTCCGTTCGACCCACGCGCCCTCCACGTCCTCGAGGCGTCGCTCGAGCGCGGTGGCGGCCCGCCCGAGCGCGGGCACATACTCCTCGCCCCGCCGGTGGTGCGTGCCGTCGGCTTCGACGATGTCGAAGCCATGGCTCCCCGCGTAGTGGATGCCGTCGACGCCTACGAGCTCACGAACGTCGGACCGGTCGCGACCGCTCACGATGGCCAATGGACAGAGCTCCTTCAGTCGCTCGATCGCCTCTCGCGTCTGCGAGGGCAGCCGTGCGTCCCGAGGATCGTCGACAATGGGCGTGAGCGTTCCGTCGTAGTCGAGGAAGACCGCCGGAACCGCGTCCCCGATCCGCTCGGCGATCTCGGCGCGCCGCTCCAGGGCCCGCGGAAGATCACCGATCGGCGTGGTTTCCGATTTTCTCATGCGCTCGCCTCCCCCTCGCCCGCCTCCACCTTACGCGCACATTCTGCGCAGAGCCGCGTCCAGGGAACCAGCTCGAGCCGCCCGGCTTCGATCTCGCTTCCGCACCGTTCGCATGTCTTGTACGCATCGGGATCCTCGCGTAACACGCGCAACGCGGTATCGATGAGCGCGAGTTGCTCGCTCTCACGGTTCACGTTGGCCATGTCCTTCTCGGCCTCCTGGGTGTCGGAGCCTGCGTCCGCCGGATGGTTCGGATACCTCGACAAGTCACCCGCCGACTCCCGCTGCCCCTCCTCTTCCTCCCGCTCGGCTTGCTGGATGCTCTCCAGGGTCTGGTCCCGCTCCTCGAGGAGTCGACGTTCCAGATGCTCCAGATCGACCTTGCTCATGATTCTCCTCTGCTGGGAATGTATGATCGATGTGTATGATCGACACGTCTGTCGATTCATTCTCTCGCAAGCGCCGCGCCAGACGACATCACAGCAGCGTTCTTTGCCGCTCGGTCCAGAGTTTGCAACGAGATTCGTCCGATGAGCGCCTCCTTGAAGGATATCCGTGCGTTGATCGTCGACCTCGACGGCGTCATCACGGATACGGCCCAACAGCACTTCCGCGCATGGAAGCGAATGTTCGACGCGTACCTCGAAGAACAGGGGGCCAGCGACGCATCCGATCCCTTCACCGAAGAAGACTACCGTGAGTATGTGGATGGAAAGCCGAGAATCGAAGGAGCGGACAGCTTCCTGCGTTCGCGCGACTTCGTCCTGGAGCGGGGTAATCCCGACGACCCAGCCGATGCGGAAACGCTCTGGGGCCTCGGCAACCGGAAGAACCGGTTCTATCGGGAGATCCTCGAGGACGAGGGGGTCCAGCCGTTTCCCGACGCCATGACGCTGCTCCGAAGCGCCCGGGACGCGGGCCTCCCCTGTGCCATGGTTTCCTCGAGCCGCAACGCCGGCAAGGTGGTCGAAGCTGCCGGCATCGAGCGCTTCTTCCTCGCCTCGGTCGACGGCCGGGATCTGGCGGACGGAGACCTCGCCGGGAAGCCGGCGCCGGATCTCTTCCTGGAAGCGGCGCGCCGGCTCGGCGTCGACGCCCGAGATGCTGCGGTCCTCGAAGATGCCCGTTCGGGCGTACAGGCCGGGCGACGCGGAGGCTTCGGGAAGGTGGTCGGCGTCGCCCGACACGGAGAGGAGCGGGCCCTGCTCGATGCAGGCGCCGATTTCGTGGTATCCCGCCTGGACGAGATCGATCTTCCGAGCCCATTCAACGAGGCTGAGCAATGAGCAGTTGGTACTTTCGATACGAAGGCTTCGAACCCGACAAGGAAAAGCTGCGCGAAGCCCTATGCACGCTGGGCAACGGCTATTTCGCCACCCGGGGCGCCGCCCCCGGCTCGGTCGCCAACGAGGTGCATTATCCCGGCACCTACAGGGCGGGTCTCTACGACCGGCAGGGCACCACGATCAACGATACGACGGTGGAGAACGAAGACGTCGTCAATCTCCCGAACTGGCTGTGGCTGACCCTGCGCGTGGACGGACGTCCACTGGACGCGGATTCGACGGAAGTCCTGGAATATACCCAGGAGCTGGACCTCGCCCGTGGCGTGCTCTCACGGACCATGCGTCTCCGCGATTCGCAAGGCCGTGAGACCAGCATCAGCGAGCGCCGGTTCGTCAGCATGGCGTCCCGACATCTGGCCGCGCTCCAGGTCACGGTGACGCCGCTGGACTGGTCCGGGCAGATCGAGGTGGTCTCCGGCGTGGACGGACGGGTGCAGAACACCCTGGTCGAGCGCTACCGCGAGCTCGAGTCCCAACATCTGGAGCACGAGCTCACCGAAGAGATCGACGACGAGTGCGTCCTTCTCGTCGCTCGCACGCTCCAGTCCCGCATCCGGATCGCCGAAGCCGTTCGCACCCGGTTCTACGAAAACGGAGACGGGATCGAGCCGGAGCGCACCCTCGAGCAGGAAGAGGACCGCATCGCCCACAAGGCCTTGTTCGACGTCGAGGAAGGCGAGGCTTACACCATCGAGAAGGTGCTGGCGCTTTTCACATCCCGCGATCATGCAATATCCGAAGCCGTGTACGACGCCCGGCGGACGCTCGCGCACGCCGATGGCTTCGACGGGCTGCTCGACGCGCACGTCGTCGCATGGGACCACATCTGGGAACGCTGCGGCATCGAGGTGGAGGGACGAGACGGCACGGCCCGCGTCGTGCGCCTCTACACGTTCCACCTCTTCCAGACGGCTTCGTCACACACGCTCGACCTGGACGTGGGGATCCCCGCCCGGGGCTGGACCGGCGAAGCCTACCGGGGACACATCTTCTGGGACGAGCTGTTCATCTTCCCGACGCTGGTCTACCGCTTCCCCGAGGTGACCCGATCCCTCCTGATGTATCGATACCGGCGCCTCGACGAAGCCCGCGTGGCCGCGAAGAAGGCGGGCTACGCGGGTGCGATGTTTCCTTGGCAGAGCGGAAGCAACGGTGAAGAGGAGACGCAGGAGCTCCACCTGAACCCGAAATCCGGACGCTGGACCCGCGATGACAGCCACCGCCAGCGTCACATCAACGCGGCCATACCGTACAACGTGTGGCAACACTTCCAGGTTACGAACGATCGCGATTTCCTCGACTTCTACGGGGCCGAACTCATTCTCGAGACGGCCCGGTTCTGGGGCAGCCTGGCCGAGTATGACCGTAGCCGGGGCCGTTACGAGATCCTGGGCGTCATGGGCCCCGACGAGTTCCATGAAGCCTATCCGGACGCCGAAGAGCCAGGTCTCGACAACAACGCGTACACGAACGTCATGGCGAGCTGGGTCCTCTGGCGAGCCCTCGACGTGCTCGAGATCCTGCCCGAGCAACGACGTCATGAGCTACTCGAACACCTTTCTATCGGTCGAGAGGAGATCGACCGCTGGCGGGAGATCAGCCAGAAGATGTTCGTACCCTTCCACGGAGACGGCATCATCAGCCAGTTCGAAGGCTGGGAGGAGCTCGAGGAGTTGGACTGGAAGCGCTACCGGGAGGAGTACGACGACATCCACCGCATGGACCGCATCCTGGAAGCGGAGGGAGATACGCCTGATCGTTACAAGGTGTCGAAGCAGGCGGACGCTCTCATGCTCTTCTTCCTGTTCTCTGCGGAAGAGCTGACTGAGATCTTCGAACGACTCGGCTATCCCTGGGATCCGGAAGCCATCCCGGAAATGATCGACTACTATCTCCACCGTACCTCGCACGGTTCTACGCTCAGCAGCGTCGTTCACTCGTGGATCCTCTCACGTCGCAACCGGGAAGGCTCCTGGCATTTCTTCTATCGCGCAGTGGAGAGCGACGTGTCGGATATCCAGGGTGGAACCACGCCCGAGGGCATCCACCTCGGAGCGATGGCGGGGACGGTGGACCTCCTGCTCCGCTGCTACTCGGGGCTGGAGGCTCGCGGCGACGTGCTCCGGTTGAACCCGAGCCTTCCCGACGAGTTTTCGTGCCTCTCGTTCAGAGTCCAGTACCGCAATGTCTGGATGCAGGTCAAGGTGACGTCGGAGCGTCTCGAAGTCGCCGCGCTCCCTGGATGGGAGAAGAGCATCGACATCGCATACGGAGACGAGACCGAGTCGCTCGCGCCGGGCCGCACCCTCGAGTTCGACCTCAAAAAGCAGCCTCCCACGGCTCCGAAAGACGCAACGCGCAATTGATGATCCCGGCCATCGAATAGGTCTGCGGGAAGTTACCCCACATCCGGCCCGTCCGTGGATCGATGTGCTCCGCCATCAGACCCAACCCGGTACGGCATTTCAGGACTCGCTCGAACAGTTCCCGGGCCTCGTCCCGGCGACCGACCATGGCGAGCGCGTCGATCAGCCAGAATGCGCATACCAGGAACGCGTTCTGCGGTTCGCCGAAGTCGTCCGCCTCGGTGTAGCGATAGACGAATCCGTCCCTGACCAGATCGCGCTCCACGGCTTCGAGCGTGGCGAGCATTCGGGGATCCGTAGCGGGCAGGAATCCGAGCTCGAACATCAGGAGCAAGCTGGCGTCGAGAGCATCTCCTCCGAACGTGGATACGAAGCTTCCTCTCTTCTCGGACCAGGCTTCCTCCGCCAGCACCCGATGCATCCGCGCCGCTTCCTCGCGCCACCGCGTCGCCCGCTCCCGGTCGCCGACGAAGGCCGCGATGCGAGCCAGACGGTCGCAGGCAGCCCAGCACATCAGGCTGGAGTACGTGTGCACGCGCGCCGCGCCACGTAGCTCCCATATTCCCGCATCCGGCTTGCCGAACGTCTCGACCGCCAGGAATGCGGCCTGCTCGAGGCGAGGCACGAGCGCGTCTGGCTGCACGTCGGGAATGCGTGCGTCGAACACCAGTTGGGCAAGCGCCAACACGATCCCGCCGTATACATCGTGCTGGGTTTGCCGATAAGCGTCATTGCCGATCCGCACGGGCCCCATGCCGTGAAAGCCCGACAGGGTGGCGATCTCCCGCTCCTCCAGATTGGGCTCCCAGTTGATGCCGTACACGGGCTGCAATTCCGGCGTGCCGCGATCTTGGATGCCGGCGACGAGATTCGCCATGTATCCCAGCAACTCTTCCATGGCCGTGGTGGCCCCGAGCCGGTTGAGCGCCCGAACCACGAAGTAGGCGTCGCGCAGCCAGCAGAATCGGTAGTCCCAGTTCCGTGTGGTGTTTGCGGCCTCCGGAATCGAGGTGGTCGGGGCGGCGATGATCGCCCCGGTATCCTCGAACACCGAGAGCTTCAACGTGATCGCCGCGCGGATCACGGCGCCCTGCCATTCGAAGGGAATCGCGAGCGATCGCACGGCGCCATGCCAGTACTCCGTGGTCTCCCGAAGAAACCGGTCCGCGACGCTTAGAGGCGCGTCCGGGAGACTCCTGTCCTCACCGATGATGACCGCGACCTCCTGGTCCAGGACGAACGGGCGCTCCTCGACCAGCGCGGTGATGGGCGCGTTGGAGGTGGCCCGCAGGACGCCTCCCGGCGATCCCAGGAAGCGAACGTGATTCGACCCGTGCGTCATCTCGCACGGGGCGGCCCCGTAGCTCCGCATCGGTCGAATGCGGATTCGGATCCGGGGCGCTCCGGACAGCGGCCGCACGAGGCGAACGATGGTGTTGGGGCGAAAGCTCCGGCCGTAATGCCTGAAGCGCGGACAAAAATCCAGGATCTCGAGAGCCGCGCCGTTCGAGCTACGCTGGACCGTGCGCAAGATCGCCGTGTTTTCGACGTAGCTCTGCTCGGAATCCTCGAGATCATCCAGCTCGATGCCGAAGGTGCCGTCCGGATCGGGCCGGTCCGGATCGCCCCGTAACAGGCTGCAGAAGACCGGGTCCCCGTCGAATCGAGGGTTACAGAACCAGACGAGCGAGCCCTGGCGGTTGAGAAGCGCGCTTACGGTGCCGTTTCCGATGAGGCCGAGCTCGAGACCGCACGAGTCCATCCATGTCCCCTTTCCCCTGAGTCATAGGCGTGCCCTCGCGCGGCAGGAATGGGTGCCCGCACGAGACCGAGTCCATGCATTAA
>JBBDSN010000128.1:0-30493 GCA_040904885.1 Gemmatimonadota bacterium
CTAGGACCTGGGGCTGTGGCGCTCCCGGGGCACCCGTGCGCAGCACGGGTCCGGCCCGCCCCACTTCTTCAACAGCCTTCTAGCGTCCGAGGCGCGCGGCTCATCACGCACGGCGGGAGCGGGAGCCTGGCGGCCCCCCGCCGAGGAAGCCTTCGCTGGAGGAGGCGGCGGGCGGTCTGGCCCGGAACTTGAGTTTTGATACAGGTGGAAGTGCACAATGCTGCCGAAGTGGCAGACTGGTGACCCGGAATCTCGAGTCCAAGGGACTGATCGATGCTGAGTGCCGACAAATTGACCGTAAAGACCG
This sequence comes from Gemmatimonadota bacterium, assembly GCA_040904885.1. GTDB lineage: Bacteria > Gemmatimonadota > Gemmatimonadetes > Longimicrobiales > Gaopeijiaceae > JAWLHJ01. Next base: position 308 of record JBBDSN010000128.1, read on the forward strand.
CGGAGGCCCTACAAGCCGCGGTCGAAGAAGCTCGTCGCCGAGGGAACGCCGAGGTGCATGGCGTGCATCTCCTCCATGCCCTTCTTGCGCAGGAGGAAGGCATCGTCGTCCCCGTTCTCCAGAAGCTCGAGGTGCCCGTGCATCTCGTCCGGGAGCGCGCATTGGAGGCGCTCGATCGCATGGCCCGGGTGGAAGGGGGCGCCGAGCCGCAGCTGTCCCGAGATCTGCGGACGGCCCTCGACGCGGCCCAGGACGTGGCACAGGAGCTCGGGGACGAATACGTGTCGACCGAGCACCTGCTGCTCGGCCTGACGGGCGAGAAGGACGACGCCGGACGCATCCTGAGGGAGGCCGGAGCCACCCTCTCGGAGGTGCGCGCGGCCATGGAGGCGGTCCGCGGCTCGCACCGGGTAGTCGACCAGACCCCAGAGGACAGCTACCAGGCGCTCGCCCGGTACTCGAGGGACCTCACCGAGCAGGCACGGCGTGGGAAGCTCGACCCGGTCATCGGCCGCGACGAAGAGATTCGCCGGGTGATCAAGGTCCTGGCCCGCCGCACGAAGAACAATCCCGTGCTGATCGGCGAGCCCGGTGTCGGTAAGACCGCGATCGTCGGAGGGCTCGCCCAGCGGATGGTCGAAGGGGACATCCCCACGTCGCTGGCCAACAAGAAGCTGCTCGAGCTCGACATCTCGGCGATGCTCGCGGGCGCCAAGTACCGGGGGGAGTTCGAGGAGCGGATGAAGGCCGTGCTCAAGGAGATCACGGAAGCCGACGGCCGGTACGTGATCTTCATCGACGAGATGCACACGATCGTGGGCGCGGGCGCCGCCGAGGGCGCCGTGGACGCCGGCAATATGTTGAAGCCGGCGCTTGCGCGTGGCGAGCTGCGTGTCGTGGGAGCCACCACGCTCGACGAATACCGAAAGCACATCGAGAAGGACCCCGCCCTCGAGCGTCGCTTCCAACCGGTTTTCGTCGCTCCCCCGTCCGTCGAGGACGCGGTGGCGATCCTGCGCGGGCTCAAGGAGCGTTACGAGGTGCACCACGGGGTGCGCATCACCGACGATGCGGTCATCGCGGCCGTCAAGCTCTCCGATCGCTACATCGGCGGCCGGTTCCTGCCCGACAAGGCGATCGATCTCATCGACGAGGCCGGGAGCCGGTTGCGGATCGAGATCGATTCGCTTCCCCAGGTGATCGACGAGGTCGAGCGGCGCATCGTGCAGCTCGCGATCGAGCGCCAAGCCCTCCAGAAGGAGACCGACGGAGCGGCCGCGGAGCGACGGAAGGTGATCGAAGAAGAACTCGCCGAGTTGCGGGAGAAGAGCCAGGGAATGAAGGCTCGCTGGCAGGCCGAGAAGGACGTCATCGAGGAGATCCAGATCCTGCGGACCCGGATTGACGAGTTGAGGGGCGAAGCCGACCGGGCCACTCGCACGGGCGACCTGACCCGCGCCGCCGAGATCAACTACGGGGAGATCCCGGAGGCGGAAGCGGCGGTCGAGCGGTTGTCCCAGCGGCTGGCCGAGCTGCAGAAGGAGCACAAGTTCCTGCGTGAGGAGGTCGAGGAGGACGACATTGCCATGGTGGTCGGCGAGTGGACAGGCATCCCGGTCTCGCGGTTGCTCGAGTCCGAGCGCCATCGGCTGACTCACCTCGAAGAGCATCTCGGCCTCAGGGTGGTGGGTCAGGAGGAGGCCGTCACCGCGGTATCGAACGCGGTCCGGAGATCGCGTGCCGGGCTCCAGGATCCGAACCGGCCGGTCGGTTCGTTCGTCTTTCTCGGCCCGACGGGCGTGGGGAAGACGGAGACCGCCCGGGCTCTGGCCGAGTTCATCTTCGACGACGAGCGCGCGATGGTGCGCATCGACATGTCGGAGTACATGGAGAAGCATGCGGTCGCGCGCCTCATCGGGGCGCCGCCGGGATACGTGGGATTCGAGGAAGGCGGGCAGCTCACCGAAGCGATCCGGCGCCGTCCCCACGCGGTCGTGCTCTTCGACGAGATCGAGAAGGCACATACCGACGTGTTCAACGTGCTGCTCCAGATTCTGGACGACGGCCGCCTCACGGATGCGCACGGCAGGACGGTGGACTTCCGGAACGTCGTCATCATCATGACCTCGAACATCGGGAGCCAGTACATTCTCTCGGCCGGCCCGGACGGAGACTGGGATGAGGTCGAGCGGGAGGTGCGGGCTAAGCTCCACCACCATTTCAAGCCGGAGTTCCTGAACAGGATCGACGATATCGTGGTGTTCCGGCCCCTCAGCGCGGCCGACCTGCGACGCATCGTCGATCTGCAGCTCGAGTGGGTCGTGGCCCTCGCGCACGACGCCGGCGTCGTGCTCGACGTGACGGACGGGGCCCGGGACTTCCTCGCGGAGGAAGGCTACGATCCGGTCTTCGGAGCACGGCCGCTCAAGCGGGCGATCCAGCGCTCGGTGCAGGATCCGCTCGCGATCTTCCTGCTCGACGAGGAGGTCGCCGAAGGGACCCGGATCGAGGTCGACGTCGCCGAGGACGGAGCCAGCCTCTCCTTGACGGCCGTCCGGGACCCGGTCGCTCCCGAGTCGGCCGGAGCGGTCGAGTGACGAGCGGCTCGCTGAGGGGAGGCGGCGGCGCGAAGCCGACGGAGCCGGGGGTTCCTGCCGGCTCCGGTTTTGCCGAGATTCGAGCGGATGGATCACGGAAAACGGAGGAACCTCGATGACCGGAATGCGACACTGGCTCGTGCTGCTCGCGCTCGGCCTTCTGCCGGCGTGTTCCTCGTCCCGAACTCAGGTCAATCCAGCGACCGCGATTGAGCCGCAGCTGTCCGTGGAGCGTTTCCTCCAGGCCGCCAACCAGCGTGACTTCGATGCCATGAGCCGGCTGTTCGGCACGGCCGAGGGTCCCTTTGGTGAAACCGGGAGCACGCTGGGCTGCGCGTTCAAGAAGATCGGCTCCTGGTTCGGTGGACAGGAATGCCGCACGCGTCAGGAGGTCGAGCTCCGCATGGACGCGATCGCGTCCATCCTCCGGCACCGGGACTACGTCGTGACGCAGCAGCAGATGGTCGCGGGCCGCGTGCACCCCACGACCCGGGTGCTGGTGGACCTCATGGTGGACGACGATGAGGTCGTGCGCGGGGTCCCGTTCGTCGTGGTGCACGGGTCTGACGGACGTTGGATGGTCCAGGAGATCGACCTCCAGAGGGTCATGGCCGGACCTTGACCCGATCGGTCCGGTCAGGCCTCCCGCTGCACGAGCTCGATCAGCACGCCACCGGTGCTCGACGGATGGAGGAAAGCCACGCGCCCATGGGCGCCCGCTCGAGGCACCTCGTCAATCAACCGGATGCCTTGTGCGGAGGCGCGCTCGAGCTCACGCTCGATGTCCGGAGTGCGATAGGCGATGTGGTGGAGACCGGCGCCGCGCCGCGCGAGGAATCGTCCCACGGTGGTGTCGGGGGCCGTGGGCTCGAGGAGCTCGATCATCCCGACGAACGCCACGCGCACGCCCTGCGACGCGATCGTCAGGGGAGGGGAACAGATCTCGCCCGTGAGGGATTCGTAATACGCACGGTGTTCATCGATGGAAGGAACGGCGACCGCCACGTGATCCAGGGGCAGCGTCGCCTGCAGCTTTTGCATGAAGACAGTCCTGTGCGAACGGAGTGCGAGACTCGGGCTCGAAGGTAAGCCTCGGGCCCGCACAACTCAAAGGAGAAACAAGCATGGCAACGAGTGACGCGATTCTCGAAGTGACGGATGACAACTTCGTCTCGGAGATCGAGCAGGGAGAGGGATTGCGGATGGTCGATTTCTGGGCCACTTGGTGTGGGCCCTGCCGCATGGTCGCCCCCATCGTCAGCGAGTTGGCGGGCGAGTATCAGGAGAAGGGCCTACGGGTCGGCAAGCTCGATGTCGATTCGAATCCGAGCACGACGGCCCGCTTTCGCGTGACGTCCATCCCCAGCATCCTGTTCTTCAAGGACGGGGAGTTGGTGGACCGGGTCGTGGGCGCGGTACCCCGCCCGCACCTCGAAGAAAAGATCAAGTCGCATCTTTAGGCGACTCGTCCGCCACGGACCACACCCGTAACGGACGTACGCCCGGATCGGCCCTGTGTTGAGGGCCGATCCGGGCGTTTCGTTTTCGGAGGGGGCGGGCCCTCGCTATCTTCCCGCGCGTGGCCACTCTCTACCTCGTCAGCACCCCGATCGGCAATCTCGGCGACTTCAGTCCCCGAGCCGCCGAAACGCTCGCGTCGGTCGCCCGCATCCTCGCGGAGGACACGCGACGAAGCCGCGTGCTGGCCGAGCGGGCGGGCGCCCAGGCACCGATGGTCTCGCTCCACCAGCACAACGAACGGGAGCGCGTCGAGCGCATTCTCGGATGGTTGGACGCCGGCGAGGATCTCGCCCTCGTTTCGGACGCCGGGACACCGATCGTGTCCGATCCAGGCGGGCGGGTCGTCGCCGCCGTGGTGGAGGCTGGGCATGCGGTCGTGCCCATTCCCGGCGCGAGCGCCGTCCTCGCGGCCCTGGTCGCATCGGGGCTTCCGGGCGATCGCTTCGCGTTTCTCGGGTTTCCGGAGCGTAAGGGCAAGGCCAGGCGGAGTCTCCTCGAGCGGGTGGCCGGGAGCGCCGAGACGGTCATCCTGTTCGAGTCGCCTGTTCGCCTGACGCGCTTGCTCACTGACCTGATCGACGTGTGCGGGTCGGGACGCCGTGTCGCGGTCGCCCGGGAGCTGACCAAGCTGCACGAAGAGGTGTTCCGCGGAACCCTCGGGGAGGCCCTCGCCTACTATGAAGAGGCCCCGGCCAAGGGCGAGGTGACGCTGGTCGTGGAGGGCGCTCCCGCAACGGAGGAGCCCGCGTTGGACGAGGCCGACGTGCGGGAAATCGCCAGGGAGCTGTTGAGCTCCGGAATGCGAGCCTCGGGCGTGGCCAAGGAGCTCGCCCGTCGCCTCGAGCTGGGGCGAAACGACGCGTACCGTATCGTACACGAGCTCGATCCGGAGTCGATTGCGGAATGACCCGCTTCATGTCTGTGCTGATGGCTTTCATCGCGTTTCCCGCGATGTCCGCCGGTCAGGTCGACTCGGTGAACGTCGCCCGGCTCCATTACGGTGGCGGTGGCGACTGGTACGCGAACCCGTCGTCGCTGCCCAACTTGCTGGCTGCCGTCCGGGAGAGGACCGGCATCGTGACGGCGCGACGCGACGCGACGGTCACGCCGCTCGATCCTGCCTTGGCCGACTACCCATACGTTTATATGACCGGGCACGGGGAGGTGCGCTTCAGCCCCCAGGAGCGTGCGGCGCTGCGCGCTTATCTGACGGCGGGCGGCTTCCTGCACGCCGACGACAACTACGGACTCGACGAGTCGTTCCGACGGGAGATCGCGGAGATCTTCCCGGAATATGAGCTGACGGAGATTCCGCCGGACCATCCGGTCTTCCGGCTGTTCTACGATCTGCCCGAGGGGCTCCCCAAGGTGCATGAGCATGACGGGTTGCCACCGCAGGCGTTCGGTATCTTCCACGCCGGGAGGTTGGTCGTGTTCTACTCGTACGAGTCGGATCTCGGCGACGGTTGGGAGGACCCGGATGTGCACGGGGACCCGTCCACGGTGCGCGAAGAGGCCCTGCGCATGGGGGTGAACCTCGTGCTCTACGCGCTCGGGCAGACCGCATCATGAGCCTGCTCGCGGGGGATCTCGGGGCACGGGTGGAGGCCGTACGGCGACACCTGCGTCGGCGCTCGGCCTTCGCCGCCGGGACCTGGGCGGCCACGGGTCTGGCCATCATCTGGGTCGTCGCCTGGATCTTTGCCGGCCAAGACGGCTGGAGGTCCGGGAGCGCCGTGCCGGCCATCCTCGATCTCGCGATCGTGCTCTGGTTCGCGCTCGGGGTGTATCTCTTTCGATGGCTGATCGACGACTGGCTCGACGAGGCGCGGCTCTCTCGGGCGATGGAGGGCGCCGCTTCGCTCCGGGAGGGAGAGGTGCGCGGGTCCCTGGAGCTGGTCAGACAGCTTCCCGTGGGCGTCTCGTCGTCCCTCGTGAAGCGTGCGGCCGCCCGCGCGGTCGCGGGACTGCAGCCTTATCGGGACCCCGAGCTCTCGGGCGACCTGGGCCGGGCCGTCGCGCTCTGGACCCGGAGGGGATGGGGCGCCTTGCTCGGCGCTACCCTGGTCTTCGTCATCTTGACCGCGCTGGCGCCCGAGCGCACGGCTCGTGCCTGGGCCGGGCTCTCGGCTCCACTGGCGGTGCTGAGCGGACCGGACCTGCCTGCGTTGGGTGTAAACCCCGGCGACGTGGAGGTCATGCGGGGTACGGATGTCGAGATCGTCATCGACGCCGAGGGACGCAGGACGGTGGACCTGCAGTGGCAGGCCGTGGGGGAGGTCGCCCGCACGGAGCGCCTGGAGGTGTCCGGGGGGCGGGCCGTTCACGTGCTCCGCGACGTCCAGGCCTCGACCGATTACAGCGTGCGTGGGGACGCGGGCCTTACGTCGGCGAGCTTCCGGATCACCCCGGTGGATCCACTCTTCGTGAGCGACCTCACGATCGGCCTCGATTTTCCTCCCCACACGGACCTGGGTTCCGAGGAATACCGTGGGGCCGCGCCGAATCTTCGCATTCCCGCAGGCACGCGCTTCACCTTCGAAGGCCGGGCCAATCGGCCGCTCGAATCTGTCGCGCTGACGGATTCCGCCGGACTCCAAGCGGCGGGTCTGAGTGTCGACGGCGGAGCGTTCCAAGGGGGGTGGACGCCGAGTGCGAGCGGCCGCTACTCGTGGCGCTTCAGGGATGCGCGCGGCGAGGAGCCGGACATCACGCCCGAGCCGCTCGGCATCGTGCTCCTGCCGGACGAGGCTCCGTTTCTCGAGATCCTCGCCCCAGGGGTCGATACCGTCCTCGCGACGAACCTCCGGCAAGAACTCCACATCGAGGCCGCGGACGACTATGGGCTCGATGTGTTGGAGCTCGTCGCCTACCGGGTGACGGCGGTGGGAGAGCGGCGGGAGCCCGTCGTGCAGCGCATCGACCTCGGGGGTACCCGTGCCACCTCCTTGCGTCCCATTCTGGACTTCGACTCCTGGGGCCTCCTGGCCGGCGACGAAGTGCGGTATCTGGCGAGGGTCAGCGACAACGCCCCAGGCGGTCAATGGGCCGAGACCCGCGAGTACGTGCTCCGGATGCCATCCGCGAACGAGCTCCGCAGGGGGGTAGAGCGTGCGCTCGAGGATGCCGCCGAGCGCCTTGCCGAGATGGCCGAGGAGGCGGGTGCCCAGGCAGACGAGAATCGGCAGCAGGCCCGGGAACGGGAGTTGGGGCGCCGAGCGCCCCAGCCGGAGGCCGGGGGCTCAGCCAGTCCGGGCGAGCGAGGCTTCGAGGAGCGGGAAGAGCTTCAGCGGGCGGTCGACGAGCAGGAGGTCATGAGCACCGCGCTCGACTCGCTGCGCTCCGAGCTCGAGACGCTCGAGCGGCGCATGGCGGAGGCGGGACAAGCCGATCCGGAGCTCCGCGCCCAGTTGCGCGAGTTGCAGTCGCTTCTGTCGGAAGTGAACGGTGAAGAGCTCCAGGAGAGCGTGAGGCAGCTCTCGGAGTCCCTCGAGCGCGAGGACACGGGCCAGGCCGAACGCTCCCTGGAACAGTTGGCGGCGGAGCAGGAATCGCTCCGCGAGCGGCTCGAGGAGTCGCTCGAGCGCTTCCGGCGCGCGGCCGTCGAGCAGGACTTCAGGTCCACCCGGAGCGAGGCCGAAGAGCTCGCGCGGCAGGAGCGCGCTCTGGCCGACGCGATGCGGGAGGACGGCGAGAGCGAGCTGCGGGCACGGCAGCAGGAGGAGCTCGCGAACCGCGCCGATGACCTGGAGGCCCGGGTCGAGCGTCTGGAGGAGCGGCTTCGGGAACTCGGGGAAGAGGCCGCGGCGGAGGGCGTGCGTGAGGCGAGCACGAGCGCCGAGCAGGCCAGATCCGAGATGCGGGAGGCCGCCCGGCGTGCGACCGAAGGGGACGCCGAGGAGGCCGCGAGTCAGGCCGAGGGAGCGTCCAAGCAGCTCGACCAGGCCGCTCAGGAGCTCGCTCAGGCGCAGCAGGAGATGGCCCGGCAGCAGCTCGAGCAGATTCGTCGGGCGCTGGAGCGGACCTCCGACGATGCGCTCTCTCTGGCCCGCCGTCAGGCAGAGCTCCGGTCTGGCATGCGTCAGGCCACCCAGGACGAGCTGACACGCATGCGGGTGGACGAAGCGTCGCTCCTCCAGGGCGTCGAGAACATGGCGGATAACCTTCGCCTCGCGACCGAAGGCCAGGCACCGGGTGGGCGTGAGATTTCCGCCCAGATGGGAAGAGCCATGGAGTCGCTGGAGCGCACGATCGCAGCGATGGATCGGCCGAGGAGCCTCGGGGGCTCACCCTTCGCCGAGGCGGAGCGCGTGGTGGGCGATCTGAACCGGCTCGCCCTGATGGCCATGGAAGGCGCCGAGCAGATGGGTCAGGACGGCCCGGGCGAAGGTCAGGAGGGCCAGCAACAGATGCAGCAGGCCCTCGAAGACCTGGCGCAGCAGCAAGGTGACCTGGTGAACCAGGCAGGACAGATCATGCCCATGCAGCTCGGTGAGCAGGCCCTGTCCGAGCAGCTCCAGAGAATGTCGGGCGGCCAGCAGTCCATATCCGATCAACTCGGCGATCTCTCGGACCAGCCGGCCTCCGAAAACGCCCTCGGTGATCTCGACCAGCTTGCCGTGGAAGCCGCCGAGCTCGCGGAGATGCTGGCCGAGGGCAGGCTCGACCCGGAGACGGCGAGACGCCAGGAGCGTCTCTTCCACCGATTGCTCGACGCGGGCCGCTCCCTCGAGCGCGAAGAGTTCTCGGACGAGCGCGAGTCCGAGGCCCCGGCCACGTTCGAGCGGGGAACCGTGCTTCCGCTCGATGAGGGAGAGATGGGCGTGCTTCCGTTCGAGATGCCGGACGCCGAACAGCTCCGGGCCCTGAGTCCAGGCGTGCGGCGTCTGATTCTCGACTACTTCGAACGGCTCAACCGGGACCCCGCGAGTGGTGGAGGTGCGCGGTGATGGACCGAGCGTCGCTGGGGTCGGGTCGTCGCGCGCGGACGTGGCTCGTGGCCGCGGTCCTGGCTGTCATGGGTCTGACTCTGGCTCCCGGTCACGTCGACGGGCAGGGGCGAAGCGGCGCGGAGACCGGCCGCATGGTGCGACAGGCGGCGGGCCTCGAGGCGGCCGGGGACCTCGAAGGCGCGGAGCGTGTCCTGCGGCAGGTGCTGGAGCGGGAGCCCGGTGCCACCAGCGCGCTGTTCGCGCTCGAGAGGGTGGTCCGGTCGAGTGGCCGACCTGCGGCGGTGCTCCCCTCCATCGATGCGTTCCTGAGGCGTGATCCCGGCGCCACGGAGGTACGGTCCCTGAAGGTCCGCGTGTTGGCCGAAGTCGACTCGCTCGAAGCGGTGCGGCGAGAGGCCGACGCGTGGATCGATGCGGATCCGTCGCCGGCCAGCTACCGGGAGCTCGCGGGCCTGTACGAGCGCACCTTCGGCACGGCGGAGGCGCTCGACCTGCTTCTCTCCGGGCGTGAACGCATGGGACGTCAGGTGGCTCTCGCTCTCGAGATCGGAGATCTGCATGCGCGCATGGGCGATCGCGAGAGCGCGATCCGCGAATGGGCGGTCGGCGTGGGAGACGACGGGGCGCAGGTCTCCCCGGTCGCGCGGCGGCTGAGTGAGCTCGACGAGCCCCGGGACGAGGAGATACGCACCCTCCTCTCCGCGCTCTCCTCCTCCCCCGTGTTCGCCCGCAGGAGGGCGGCGGCGCTCATCGCGATCGAGCTCAGGATGGAATCGCAGGCCCTCGCGCTTTCCCGGGCCGTCGTGGAGGAGTTGGGCGGACGCGCCCGGTCGGCGTTCCTCACGGAGGCGGGTGACCGTGCGCGGGACCTGTCGCTCGCGGACGTCGCCGGCTGGGCGTACGACGAGCTCGGCGAAGAGGCGCGAACCCCGGCCGAGCGGCGGGCGTTCGACCAGCGTCTCGTCGAGGTCGCGCTCGCTGCGGGCGACACCGCTGCGGCGGCGGATGCCCAGAACCGCATCGCGCGGTCGTTCCCGGAGGGATCGTCGGACCGGCGCCGCTCCGCCGTGCAGGCGCTGCGCCTCGGCGTGACCGACCTCGACGCCGGTGCGCTCAGGGCGGCCTTCGCCACGTTTGCGCGGGAGTTTCCGAACGCGCCGGAGGCCGACGAGCTCGCCTCCGCCGTGTCACGGGCGCTCCAGGTGCGAGGAGACGACGCCGGTGCGCTCATGGTGCTCGACGGCATCGTAGGTCCCCGAAGCGCGCTCGAACGGGGGTATCTCCTGCTCGCCGCCGGGCAGGTCGAAGACGGCCGGACCTCGCTCTCCGGGGCCATCGAAGGGCTGGCTCCTTCCGAGGCGACCGAGACGATCCGTCTCGTGGCGCTGCTCGGCCGTCTCGCGGGGGACGGTGCGGCAACCCTGGCCCGAGCGGCGTCGGAGGCACATCGGGGAAGGGTGGGCGACGCGGTCGATCTGCTCGCGTCGGACCGTGCGGCGGCGAGCGCGCCGGAGCGCGCGGCGCTTCTCGCGCACGCGGCGCGTCTCGCGGAGGACGGCGGGGACCCGGCCAGAGCGGCTATGTTGCGAGCCCGACTGTTGTCAGCCCATCCGGACGACCCGACGGTGCCCGAGGCCGCGCTGGCACTCGCACGCTATCATGCTCAGGAGGAGGGAGACGTGGCTCGAGCGATCGAGATTCTCGAAGAGCTCATCGCGTCCCGACCGAACGCCGCGGTGGTTCCGAATGCCCGGGCCGAGCTCAACCGACTCAGAGGAAGCCGATGATCCGGGCCGCCTGCACGTTGTTGACTGCGATGATCCTCTGGGGCGGCGTACCGACCAGTGCGTCCGCGCAGTGGCTTCTCGTCCCCATGGACCGGCAGCAGCGGGATCACCTCAAGGCCTATGGGCTCACGCATTGGGCGCTCGAGCGGGAGCTGAGGGCCGAGTGGCTCCTCAACTACCGGGACGGCTCGTTCCTCCTCGCGGACGAAGCGTCGGTCCGCCGGGAGGCCGCGCTGAGGGGCGTGAGCATCGAGCCCATCGGCGCGGCGGACGAAGCACGCATCCGCGAGACCATCGCGACCTCGAACATGGAAGCGGTGCCCCTCGAGCGAGCCCCTCGGGTCGCCATCTATACGCCCCCGAATACGACGCCGTGGGACGACGCCGTGACGATGGCGCTCGAATACGCGGGCATCGAGTACGAGACGATTTGGGATCCCGACGTGCTCACGGGCGACCTCTCCCGCTACGAGTGGATCCACCTCCACCACGAAGACTTCACCGGCCAGTACTCGAAGTTCTTCCTCTCCTACGCCGGTGCCCCCTGGCTGCAGGAAGAGGTCGCGATGAACCAGGAGGTCGCGAGAGATCATGGCTTCGCGAACGTGCCGGCCCTGAAGAAGGCCGTGGCGGAGCGGATCCGCGGATACGTCGAGGGGGGAGGTTTCCTCTTCGCGATGTGCTCGGCAACGGAGACGCTGGAGCTCGCCTTGGCGGCTGGGTCGGTGGACATCGCCGCGGCGTACGCGGACGGGACGCCGCCTGCCCCCGACGCATCGGCGAGAATGCAGTGGGACGCGGCCATGGCGTTCACCGATGCCGAGGTGCAGGTGGCTCCGTCGGTCAACGCCTTCTCGGACATCGATGGGCATCAGGTGAACACGCCCTGGCGTCAGGAGCTCGGCGCGTTCACCCTGTTCGATTTTTCGGCGAAGTTCGATCCGGTTCCGGCCATGCTGACGCAGAACCACGAGTCGATCCTGCCCGACTTTTACGGCCTGACGACATCGTTCCGCCAGGACCGGCTCAAGCCCGGTGTCGTGGTCCTCGCGGAAGAGGGCCCGTGGGCGAAGTACGTGCACGGCAACCTCGGTGAGGGTACGTGGACGTACTTCGGGGGGCACGACCCGGAAGACCCGGAACATCAGATCGGCGACCCTCCGACCGACCTCGCGCTCCATCCGAACTCTCCCGGATATCGCCTCATCCTGAACAACGTCCTCTTTCCGGCGGCGAAGAAGCAGACGCTGAAGACGCAGTGACCGTTTCGGCCGGTGCGTTTCTCGTCGGGCTCGACGGGCTCGACGGGCAGGAGGACGACCCGCGTCCGGGGCGCGCTCCCGCGGCCTCCCGGAAGCCACTGACCCTCTCGCCCGAGGCCGCGGCCCGGATCCGTGACGAGATCCAACGGGCGGGGGGCCGTGAAGTCTGCTTTCTGGCCTCCGTCGACGGAGCGCGAGTCGTCCAGGATCCCCGAGCGGTATCGCGCGGGAACTACGAGGCGGTGCTCGTGGCCGCCCGGGACGTGCCGGATGGCGGCGTCATGTTGCACAACCATCCGTCGGGCGTTCTGGAGCCTTCGGACGCGGACATGCGCGTGGCTTCGCTCCTCTACGAGCGTGGCCTCGGCACCGCCATCGTCGACAACCGGGCCGAAGGGCTCTACGTGGTGGTCGAGCCCCCGGAGCCCCGCACCATCGAGCCGCTCGACCTGGACGAGATCCAGGCCGTGCTGGGAGCCGGAGGGCCGCTGTCCCGGGGCATGAAGGGCTACGAGGACCGTCCCGGTCAGCGAAGCATGGCGGCCATCGTGGCCGAGACGTTCAACGACGGAGGCGTGACCCTGGTCGAAGCGGGGACGGGCACCGGGAAGTCGCTGGCGTACCTCGTGCCCGCCGCCATGTGGGCGCTCAAGAACGGCGAGCGCACGGTCATCTCGACCAACACGATCAACCTTCAGGAGCAGCTGGTCGGCAAGGACCTTCCCTTGGTCCAGAAGCTCGTGGGCCAGGTGCCGTGGGCACTCGTGAAGGGGCGAGGCAACTACATATCGATCCGCCGTGCCCTGCTCGCGGCCGAGGCCCAGGACAGCCTTTTCGAGGACGATCGGTCGGCCGAGGTGCGCGCCCTGCTCGCCTGGATCGACACCACCGAGGACGGATCGCTCGCGGATCTGGATTTCTCGCCTTCCGACGACCTCTGGGACGAGGTGCGGAGCGACCCCGACGTGTGCCTCCGCGCGCGGTGCCCGCATTTCCAGAGCTGCTTCTATCAGCGCTCCCGGCGCCGGGCGGCGTCCGCCCAGCTGCTCGTGGTCAACCACCACCTGTTGTTCACCGACCTCGCGGTCCGACGCGCCACGCGGAACTACACGCAGTCCGCCGTGCTCCCGCCCTACAAACGGGTCGTGCTCGACGAAGCGCACAACGTCGAAGACTCCGCGACCTCGCACCTCGGCGTGGAGCTCACGAGACGAGGCCTCTACCGCATGCTTTCCAGGCTGGACCGACGCGGCAGGGGAATCCTCACCGCGGTCCATGAGGGGCTCTCCGGAGTGACGGACGCGCATACACTGCGTGAGCGTCTCGAGAACCGTGTGCGGCCCGCCGTCTCGAAGGCGAGGGCCGCCGTCGAGGGGCTCGTGGAGCGGCTCGAAGCGCTCGTCCCGGCCGAGGGCGGGGCACTCCGACTGGGATCCCGGGGGGCCGGTGAGCCGGCCGAGCGTCCGGACGTCGAGGAGCCACTGCGTGCCGTGCTCTCGGCGCTCTCGTCCCTGGAGCGGGAGCTCGCCGAGCTGCGTGCCCGCCTCGAGCTTCAGGAGGAGCTCTCGGAATCGCTCCAGGGCCGATTGTTGGACCTCAGGTCGGTGGAGCGGCGTATCGCGGCGTCTGGCCACGGGCTCCGTCTGGTGCTCGTTCCGGGCGACGACGAAGCGCTCTACGTGCGATGGATGGAGGGCAGGGGGAGTGGCCGGCGACGCAACCTCGTCCTGGCCGCGGCGCCGGTGGAGCTGGGTGGGGTGCTTCGCGAATCGCTGTTCGCGCAGGCCGAGACGACCGTGCTCACGTCCGCGACGCTGACCACGCGGGCGAGCTTCGACTTCGTGCGGCGCCGCCTGGGCCTGGCCGCGTCCCAGACGGTCGACGACGCCGACGACATCGGGCCCGTCCGGGAACGGGCGATTCCCTCGCCGTTCGACTTCGAGCGCAACACGGTGCTGGCCGTGCCCACCGATCTCGGTTCGGAGCAAGGGCAGGCGACTTCGCCGGCCGAGCGGGACGCCGACCGCGTCCAGGAGATCGCGGAGATCACCGATGGCGGGATCTTCGTGCTCTTCACGTCGCACGCGGCGTTGCGAAGGACCTCCGACGCCTTGAAGCGGCGTGGAGTGGACGCCAGGTGGCCGCTCTTCGTCCAGGGCGAGGACGGACGGCACCGGCTGGTCGAGCGCTTCGTGGGCTCCGGCCGGGGCATCCTCCTTGGCACCAGCTCGTTCTGGGAGGGGGTGGACGTTCCGGGCGACCCGCTACGTGGGCTCGTCATCCACAAGCTCCCCTTCAGGGTGCCGACCGAGCCGATCACCGCCGCGCGCATGGAAGCCGTGGAAGCCTGGGGCGGCGACGCGTTCAACGACTTCATGCTTCCCCACGCCGCGCTCCGGCTGAAGCAGGGCTTTGGACGCCTCGTGCGCGGCCACGGGGATCGTGGGGTCGTGGTCGTTCTGGACGACCGACTGGTCACCCGGCGATACGGCCGCTACCTGAGGGCGTCTCTTCCGCCCGCACCGCTCGTCAAAGGCGCGTGGTCGGACGTCCGGCGCCGCATCCACGCGTTCTACGACCCGTCACTTGGTTGAGGCGAAGCCGGACCCTAGATTCCAGCCGACCCGGGCCGCAAGGCCGTAACGGACCCCACAACGAAACACACTTCATGAAACGCATTCTCGGTATGGCAGTCGGTGTGGTCTATCTCGGAATCGCCTTCGGCGCGTATCGCAACGCGAGCAGCGGGTGGGAGGCGGGTCACGCCGACCTCGGCTTCTGGTGGACCGTCATCGGGGCGCTCCTCACGATCGCGGCCCTGGGCGCGCTCATCGGGACCTGGCTGCATACGCGTCCCGCGCGTCCCTGAGATCCGCATCCAGACGCCCTTGCCCGTGCGGTCACGGGTTTCCGGTATCCTCTGGCTCCCGCGCGCTCGAATCGCGCTCCAGTAGAATCCAACACGGAAGGTCCCATGTCCGAGCTACGCCCGTCCAAAATTGTCTGTGTCGGCAAGAACTACGCGAAGCACGCGGCCGAGATGGGCGGCGAGGTCCCGAAGGAGCCGTTGATCTTCCTCAAGGCACCGTCCTCGCTCATCTCCGACGGTGACGAGATCGTCATGCCCACCTGGGCCGGACGCGTCGACTACGAGGGCGAGATCGCCGTGGTCATCGGGAAGCGGGCGACCCGGATTTCCGCGAACAATGGTTGGGATCATGTCCGCGGCATCCTTCCGCTCAACGACGTGACGGCGCGCGACCTCCAGGCGTCCGACAATCAGTGGAGCCGCGCGAAGGGGTTCGATACCTTCTGCCCGGTCGGCGCGGTCGTACCGATCGCCGACGTCGACCTCGATGCCCTGGCGGTGACGACTCGCGTGAACGGCGAGGTGCGCCAGAAGGGAGAGATCTCGGACCTGGTGTTCTCCATTCCGGTGATCCTGGAGTACATCAGCCGTGCGATGACGCTCGAGCCGGGGGACATCGTGGCCACGGGGACCCCCGACGGGATCGGGCCGCTGCAGCCCGGCGACCGGGTCGAGGTCGAAGTCGCCGGCGTCGGATCGGTCTCGAACCCGGTGGTGCGGGCCGAGCCATGATCCGGACCGGGGAGCGCTTCGGCAGGCTTCCCGCCTTCCCGCTGGCGCAGATGAAGGCCATGCGGTCAAAGCTCGAGGCGGAGGGCGTGGATGTCATCGATCTCGGCGCGGGGGACTCGGGGCTCGCACCTCCGCCAGCCGCGGTCGCGCGCCTCCGGGAGGTCGTCGACGATCCGAGCTTCTCGAGCTACCCCTTCCAGCGCGGTCTTCCCGAGTTCAGGGAGGCGGTCGCTCGTTGGATGAAGCGCCGGTTCGGTCTCGACGTGGATCCGTGGACCGAGGTGCTGCCCCTGATCGGCTCGAAGGACGGAATCGCGCACATGCCGTTCGCGTTCATGGATCCGGGAGACGTCGCTGTGATCCCCGATCCTGGCTATACGCCCTACGTCGGAGGCGTCACCCTCGCTGGAGCCGAACCTCATCTGGTGCCCCTCCGGCCGGAGCACGACTTCCTGATCCCGCTCGACGACCTGCCGGAGGATATCGCGGCGCGCACGCGGATCCTTTACCTGAACTATCCGAACAACCCGACCACGGCCCTCGCGCCGGATGCCTATTACCGGGAGGCCATCGAGTTCTGCCGGACACGCGGCGCGCTTCTCGCCCACGACCATGCGTATTCCGAGCTCGCGTTCGACGGATACCGGCCCAAGAGCATCCTGGAGTTCGAAGGCGCTCGCGACGTCGCGATCGAGTTCCACTCGCTCTCCAAGACGTACAACATGACGGGATGGCGGTTGGGTTGGGCGGTGGGCCACCCGGATCACATCGCCGCGCTCCAGACGGTCAAGACGTTCGTCGACACCGGACAGTTCCTCGCCGTCCAGGCCGCCGGTGCAGCGGCGCTGGACGCCGCTGAGGCGTGGGTGCCCGGCAATGTCGAGGTGTTCAGGCGTCGTAGGGATGCCCTCGCCGGCGCCCTGGTCGAGGCCGGCTTCGCGGTGGATGTGCCGTGGGCCACCATGTACCTCTGGGTGCCCGTGCCCAAGGCCGCGGGCTCGTCGGAAGCATTCGCCCGCCGCGCGCTCGAGGAGCAGGGCGTGATCGTGCTGGCGGGGGCGACGCTCGGTAAGGGCGGAGAGGGCTTTTTCCGCGCCGCGTTGACCGTGCCCGAAGACCGGCTCGCCGAGGCCGGACGCAGGCTCGGGGCTTTGCTCTGACGGGTCGCCGGAGCGCCTGGCTCGCGAGGAACTGCGCCTTTCGGGAGGTTTAGCACGGTACATGAACAATCGGGCCGACGGTGACGACAGCTCCACGGACCGGGCGGCCCGTCCCCGGCGTCCGGACCATGCGTCACGCCGGTTGCTCTGGACCGCGTTCGCCGTGTCCGCCGTCGTCCATGCCGTCGCGATCGCGGTCTACCCGTTCCTCTTCGACCGGCTGCGTCCCGAAGCCGTCGAGTACCCCTTCGCGACCTTTTCTTCGGAGCCGCAGGGCGTCGCGGTCATCCGACTGGTCGAGATCGACGAAGAGGACCCGCTCGAGACCCCGCCCGAGCCCGAGGAGGTCGCGGTGCCGGCGACGCCGGGCGTCGCGTTCGACGTCCCGTCCTTCGAGCCCGGTATCGAGGTCGAGTTCGCGCCTGTTCCGCCCACCGCCGCGGAGCGTCTCCGTCCGAATCTGGTCGACGCCCGGATCTGGGCTCCGCTCGAGCGTGTGCTCGGCGAGCTGACGCCGGCCCGGCGGGAAGAGCTGCTCGCTTCCGGCCGGCTGCAGGAGTGGTACGACTCCGTGCGCGTCGCCGAAGATGCCGAGCGCGCGCTGACCGATTGGACGTTCACGGACGACTCCGGGAAGCGGTGGGGCGTGAGCGACGGGCGCGTCTATCTCGGTGACTTCTCGCTTCCGCTGCCCTTCGACTTCGGCGTCGCACCGGGGAACCGGGACGAGGTGAACGAGCGACTCTATCAGTGGGAGGAGATCATGCGGCAGGGCCGTCAGATGGAGATCCGCGATTCGTGGCGTGAGCGCTCGGAGGCGATCCGGGCTCGGCGAGATCGGGCCCGTGCCGCGGGCGACTCCGTGCCGGGGCCGGACCAGGACTGACACGGCGGATCTCGCTCCGATCCCGCGTCTCCCGAACGTCGTGGTGGTGGACCCGGGTGCGCCACACGTACCTTGGAAGGGTGGGGACGGCTCATCCCACCGCACCGGCGGTTCACCGCTGGAGCCGACGAGCACGCTTCCGGGGGGCGGCGTGCCCGCCGAAACGGGTGCGCCCCGGAGGGGGTAGCGAAGCGTGGATAGCGTCGAATCGGGCCGATCCTACTACACCGGTCTCCTCGAGGCCCTCACCGTGATCATGGGGTGCGCCAACCGGTACCTCCGCGATCATGGGCCACGCGTCGCCCTGCTCGCGTCCGAGTTGGGTCGGGAGTTGGGGATGGACGAGAAGACCCGGGCTCGCGTGTTCGTCGCCGCCGTGCTCTCGGACCTCGGCATGATCGGTCTCGCCGAAGGCGCGTGGGAGCACCCGACCCGGGCGCTCCCCCAGGACGTGCGGGCACGCGTTCGGGGTCATCCGCGGCGCTCGGCGGGCTGCGTGCACAAGATCCCCCATTTCGGCGAGCTCGCGCCCCTGGTCCTGTCCCACCATGAATGGTGGAACGGGCACGGCTACCCGAACGGCCTTCGCGGTCCTGCCATCCCCGAGGCCGCGGCCGTGCTCCGATTGGCGGACACGGTATGCGCCCTGTCCGAGGAGCGCCCCTACCGCACCGCCCTCGACCGGTCGGCCATCGCCGACGCGGTACGGCATGGAACGGGGCAGGAGTTCGCGCCGGACATTGCTGAAGCGTACCTGTCTCTGGACCACGAGCACCGCTTGCCTGTTTTTGAACGGGAGGCTTACCGCGAGGCCCTGGCCCAGGCGACGGCGCACCTCGTCCCGCAGCGGGTCTCTCCCCTGTCGGCGAAGCAGATGCTCCGCATTCTCGCGGATCTGATCGACGCGAAGGATCCCTACACCGGGGGCCACTCGCGCAGGGTCGCCGGTCTCGCCGTGGCCATTGCCGAACAGCTCGGGTTGATGGGGTCCGCCAAGGATCTGCTTTGGGCAAGCGGGTACCTCCACGATCTCGGGAAGCTGCGCGTGCCGCTCCGGGTGCTGACCAAGGAGGGGCGTCTGAGCGACGAGGAGTTCGCCCTCATCCGGGCCCACCCGGTGCTGGGCGCGGACCTGCTCGGGACCATTCCCACGCTCTGGGACCTTTCCACCGGCGTGCGCTATCACCACGAGCGCTGGGACGGTCGGGGGTATCCCGCGGGGCTGCGTGGCCCCCGGATTCCCCTGGTCGCGAGGATCCTGGCCGTGTCCGACGCGTACGACGCCATGATCTCGAGCCGCGCGTACCGGTCGGCGAGGGCACCGTCTGATGCCATGGAGGAGGTCGCGCGCTCGGCGGGCGTCCACTTCTGTCCCGAGGTGGTGGAGGCCTTCTTCGAGGTCCCGGCGGAGACGTTCGCGGCCATCCACGCGGACCGCCCGGTTACGCCGACCCTCGCGGCCGACGCGCAACGGAGGAAGGACACGACGGTGTATGACGGAACGGACGTGCTCCGACTGTACTGAGGCCGGAGCCGCACGGCCCGAGCGCGCCCGGTTCCGAACGCGCTCGGGGCTCGCCATCTTAGCAGTTCACCGTCCACTCCCCTCGACATCGGAAGACCCGTGAGTCACGAGCTCGCCCCGCGCCTGGATCCACGCACGATCGAGCCCGCCCGCTACCGGGCATGGCAGGAAGGTGGGTACTTCCACGTGCCCGCGTCGGCCGTGCTGGAGGACGGGCGCGAGCCCTACGTCATCGTCATTCCGCCGCCGAACGTGACCGCCAGACTCCACATGGGTCACGGGCTGAACAACACGGTGCAGGACGTGCTCATCCGGTGGCGGAGGATGCAGGGCAGGGCGGCCCTATGGGTTCCGGGGACGGACCATGCCGGGATCGCGACCCAGAACGTGGTCGAGCGGCAACTCGCGGCGGAAGGGCTCCACCGCGACGACCTCGGACGCGAGAAGTTCGTGGAGCGCGTCTGGTCGTTCGTGCATCAGACGGGCGGGGTGATCCTCGATCAGCTCAAGGCGATCGGCGCTTCCTGCGACTGGGAGCGTACCCGCTTTACGCTGGACCCGGAGCTGACCCGCGCCGTGCGCGAGGTCTTCGTGCATCTGTACGAGAAGGACCTCATCTACCGCGGTGAGTACATCATCAACTGGTGCCCGCGGTGTCTCACGGCGCTCTCGAACGAGGAGGCGGAGGGCGCCGAGACGGTGGGAGCGCTTTGGCACTTCCGCTACCCGCTCGCGGAGGAGGCGTACGAGGCGGCCGAGATCGCGCACGCCGCTTGGGAAGGCGGCGAAGCCTCGCACGCCGACACCCGGGGTGACGAGGACGTGGCGGCGGGCACGACCGGCTTGAACCGCCTCGAGGACGGCCGCTGGTACGTGACGGTTTCCACGACCCGTCCCGAAACGATGCTCGGTGACACCGGCGTGGCGGTGCACCCGGAAGACGACCGTTACCGCACGCTCGTCGGCGCGGAAGTCGAATTGCCGCTCACGGGCCGCCGGATCCCGATCGTGGCCGACGCCCACGTCGACCCGTCGTTCGGCTCTGGCATGGTCAAGGTGACGCCCGCCCACGACGTGAACGACTTCGAGATCGCGGGGCGGACCGGCCTCGACATCCTCGACGTGATGAACTCCGACGCGACCTTGAACGACGAGGTGCCGGAGCCGTTCGCCGGCCTCGACCGCTTCGAGGCCCGTGACCGCGTGCTAGCCGCGCTCGACGCGCTCGGGCTCCTTGCCGGGAAGGAGGAGCACACGCACTCGGTGCCGCGTTGCTACCGGTGCGACACCGTGGTGGAGCCGCGCCTCTCGGACCAGTGGTTCGTGCGCATGAAGCCCCTCGCCGAGCCGGCCCTGGAGGCGGTTCGTGACGGTTCGATCTCGTTCACCCCGCCCCATTGGCAGAAGGTCTACGAGCACTGGATGGAGAACATCCGGGACTGGTGCATCTCGCGGCAGCTCTGGTGGGGCCACCGGATTCCCGTCTGGTACTGCGAATGTGGTGAGGTCGTCGTCGCTCGCGAGGACCCCGAGGCCTGCCCGAAGTGCGGAAGCGCCGCGCTCGAGCAGGACCCCGACGTGCTCGACACCTGGTTCAGCTCCCAGCTCTGGCCGTTCTCGGTGTTCGGCTGGCCCGAGCAGACCGACGACCTGAAGGCGTTCTACCCGGGCCACGCCATGGTCACGGCGCCCGAGATCCTGTTCTTCTGGGTCGCGCGCATGGTCATGATGGGATACGAGTTTCACGGAAAGGCTCCATTCAGCCAGATCTATCTGCACGGCACGGTCCGTGACGCCCAGGGCCGCAAGATGTCCAAGTCGCTCGGTAACGGGATCGATCCGTTGGAGGTGGTCCACGAGTTCGGCGCCGACGCGATGCGCTACACGATCGTGAGCCAGTGTGCCGTGGGCACCGACATCAGCCTCGACCACGAGGATGTGGAGGCCGCCTTCGCGAACGGCCGGAACTTCGCCAACAAGATCTGGAATGCCGGACGCTTCGCGCTGCTCAGCCTCGGGGAAGGGCCCGTGCGGCCGCTCTCCGAGGTCGAAGATGCGCTCGAGCTCGAGGACCGCTGGATCCTGACGCGCACCACGATCGCCGGTCGGACCGCCACCCGCGCCCTGGAACGTTTTCGGTTGCACGATGCCGCGGAAGGGCTCTACCACTACTTCTGGGGCGACGTCTGCGACTGGTACCTCGAGCTGGTGAAGGGGCGTCTCGGACCGGATGCGGACGACGCGAGCCGTGAGGCCGCGCGGTCCACGCTCGTGACCGTGCTCGACCGGGCCTTCCGGCTGTTGCATCCGGTCGTTCCGTTCGTCACCGCGGAGCTCTGGACCCGTCTTCCATGGCCAGAGGGTGCCGACCGGCCGGAAGACCTGATCGTCGCGCCCTGGCCGGACGGCGTGGACGGCTTCGAGGACGCAGACGCCGAGCGGGGGATGCGTGACGTCCAGAGCCTGGTCGTCGAGGTGAGACGCCTTCGGAAGGAATACGGGATTCCCGAGGGCGAGCGTATCACGGTGCACGTGACGGGTGCTGCCGCGGGGCTCATGGATGCTCTCGCCGCCCAGGCGACCGCGCTGGAGCGTCTCGCGCGCATCGGTCGGGTGGCGCCGGCCCCCGGTGAAGGCGTGGGCGCGCACGCCGTCCTCGAGTCCGGCGCCGAGCTCTTCGTGCCGCTCGAGGACGTCATCGACATCTCGCGTGAGGCCGGTCGCCTTCGCGACGAGATCGGCCGCCTCGAAGGGCAGCTAGAGAGCACGCACGGCCGGCTCGCCAACGAGAAGTTCACGTCGAACGCACCCGCCGACGTGGTCCAGAAAGAGCGAGACAAGGCGCAGCAGCTGGAAGAGCAGGGTGCGAAGCTGCGAGAGAAGCTGGCGGGCCTGGAGGCGGGCCGCTCCTGAGCATGGGTGCGCGCGTGACGTCCCGTCGCCGGGAGCGAACACGATGGTGGTGTACGCTGGGCATCTTCCTCGCGGTGGTCGGCGTGGCGGGGTGTGCGCGGCAGGGCGCACCGCCCGGGGGACCGCCCGACGCGCGCCCGCCCGTTGTGGTGGCCACGACCCCCGAGGCGTTCGAAGACGTTCCGGGCTTCGACGGCCCCGTGATGTTCGAGTTCGACGAGCGCATCAGCGAGCAGAGCGGAGGCGGCACGCTCGATGACGCGGTCACCGTTTCTCCGAGCATGGGCGGGGTGAGGGTCAGCCACGGCCGCCGGAGCCTGTCGGTCGAGGTGGACGGCGGCTTCAGGGACGGGGTCGTCTACCGGGTGACCCTGCTTCCCGTCGTGCGGGACATGTTCGGCAACGCGCTGCGCGACCCGTTCGAGCTCGTCTTCACGACCGGAGCCGAGGCCGAGCCGACGACAATTGCCGGTGAGATCTGGGACCGGGTGACGGGGCGCGGTGTTCCGGATCTCACGCTCCACGCCATCGGCCCCGATTCGCTCATCCATCTCGCCGCGTCAGGAGAGGAAGGGCTCTACGCGTTCCGGTATCTGCCGGGCGGTACGTACACGCTCACCGCGTTCCAGGACACCAACCGCGACCGGGAGGTCGGTCCCAACGAGCTCCAGGGACGGGTGGACTTCTCGGTGGCGTCGGGGGACACGCTGTTCCTCGATGTTCCCGTGCTGGAGCCCGACACGACGTCGGCGATCCTGCTCGGAGCCGAGGCGCTGGACTCGGTCACGGTGCTCCTGCGCTTCGACGACCATCTGGATCCGGTCGTGCCGCTCGACGAGGTCGACCTCACGTTGGCCGATACCACCGGGGCGATGGTGCCCGTGGCAAGGCGTTATTACGAAGTCGCTTACACCGAGTACGCCACGGCCGTCTCCGATTCGCTCGCCAGGGTGGATTCCATCGCGCGGGCTTCGGAGCTCCCCGCGCCGGACACCCCCCCTGGGATGGAGCTGCCCGACACGCTCGCCGTCCTGGACATGCCGGCCGCACCGGACACCGTCGGGCTCCCCGGGACGGACAGCGCAGCCGTCGCAGTGGCAGACTCGCTTCGGGCCCCCGCCGCTCCCCAAGCGCGGCGAGGGCCGCCTCCGTTGCCGGGGCCTTCGGCTCCGGGACTCGCGGCCGCCCGTGCTCGTGGGCGCGTGCTACCAGGGCGCC
This sequence comes from Gemmatimonadota bacterium, assembly GCA_040904885.1. Taxonomy (GTDB): domain Bacteria; phylum Gemmatimonadota; class Gemmatimonadetes; order Longimicrobiales; family Gaopeijiaceae; genus JAWLHJ01. Next base: position 23,730 of record JBBDSN010000128.1, read on the forward strand.
GCATGGTGCTCGTGCTCGAACACCCCCTCCAGCCGGGCGTGCCTCACGAAGTGGTCGTGCGAGGGGTGGTCAACGTGAACGGACTGGGCGACGGCGGCGGGGAAACGGGCGTGGTGCTCGAGCCGCCCGCCGAGCCGGCGGCTCCCGGGGGAGGGGGGCGATGACGGATCCGCGCAGCTCCATCCCTTCTGTGGACAAGCTCCTGCTCGAGGCCGCATTCGTTACGCTCGTCGACCAGTACGGGCATGAGCGGGTCGTGCAGGCCATCCGGGAGGTTATCGCGGACGTGCGCGCCTCGATCGGGAGCGGCGAGATTCCGGACAGGGTCGCCGACCCCGATCTCTACTCCGAGGGCGTGCGTGCGAATCTCGCGGAGGCCGACATTCCATCGCTCCAGTCGGTCGTGAACGGCACGGGCGTCGTGCTCCATACGAACCTGGGCCGCGCTCCCCTCGCGATGGACGCGGTCGAGGCGATGTCCCGGGCCGCACGGGACTACTCGAACCTCGAGTACGACCTCGGCGAGGGACGCCGGGGATCCCGCTACGTGCACTGCGTGTCACTGCTCACGGAGCTCACCGGAGCCGAAGACGCGGTCGTCGTGAACAACGCGGCCGCCGGTCTGATGCTCATCCTGAACACGTTGGCCCGAGGTGAGGGCGTCGTTGTTTCACGCGGGGAGCTGGTCGAGATCGGGGGGGGCTTCCGGATCCCCGAGATCTTGGAGCGGTCGGGCGCTCACCTCGTCGAGGTCGGCAGCACGAACCGGACGCGCATCGCCGACTATACCGCGGCGCTCGACGGTGGTGGCGCGGCGGCGGTGCTCAAGGTCCATCGCTCGAACTTCCGGGTCACCGGCTTTACCGAAGAGGCGACGCTCGCGGAGCTCGCAGCGGCTGCCCACGCGGCCGAGGTGCCCCTGGTGTACGACCTCGGGTCGGGCCTCATGATCGACCCCGGGCTTCTCGGCGTTCCGACCGAGCCGCGCCCCGAGGAAGCCCTGGCCGCCGGAGCGGACCTGGTGGTCTTCTCTGGGGACAAGCTGCTCGGTGGCCCGCAGGCGGGCATCATCGTGGGGCGAAAGGACCGGGTGGCGGAGCTTCGGGCGAATCCCATGTGCCGCGCTCTCCGGGTGGATAAGACGACGCTCGCCGGACTCGAAGCCACCCTGCGGATCTATCGTGACCCCGAGCGGGCGGTGCACGAGATCCCGACGCTGCGGATGCTCGCCGCGTCAGCAGGGCAGCTGAAGGAGCGGGCCGACGATCTGGCCTCACGGCTTGAGGCGGCCGGCCTCCCCTGCGCGGTGCAAGAGACGCACGGCGCCGTGGGAGGCGGCACCTATCCGGGCGTCACGCTGCCCTCCTGGGCCGTCGTGCCCTCCTATTCGTGCCCGGCTCAGCAGGCCGCCGACCGGCTGCGGGCGGGAACCCCGCCGGTCGTCGGTCGGATCGTGGACGACCGCCTCCTGCTGGACGTTCGGACCATCCTGCCCAGCGCGGAAGATGCGCTGCTGCGGCGGGTTCTCGCGGTGCACGACGACACACGCTCGCCGTGAGCGCCGCCGGCCCGCCACTCAGGCCCGCGGTCTTCCTGGACCGGGACGGTACGATCATCCGTGAGCGGGAGTATTTGTCGGACCCCGCGGGGGTCGAGCTCGTGCCGGGCACGCTCGAGGCGCTCGAGACGCTGCGTGAGGCCGGCTGGCCGTACGTGATCGTCACCAACCAGTCGGGGATCGCTCGCGGGATCTACAGCGAGGCGGACTACCACCGAGTCGCTGCCCGGCTCCATGAGATCCTCGAGGAAGGTGGGGTCCCCCCCGAGGCGACCCGATACTGCCCGCACCATCCGGAGGAAACCGGTCCGTGCGACTGCCGGAAGCCCGGCACCGGCATGTACCGTCGCGCCGCCGCCGCCTCGGGCCTCGATTTGCACCGGTCGTTCTATGTGGGCGACAAGGTGACGGACGTGCTGCCGGCATTGAGGCTGGGTGGCCGCGGGATTCTCGTGCGGACCGGGTATGGGCGAGAGCAGGAATCGGCCGTGCCACCGGAAGTGACGGTGGTCGAGGATCTCGGGGCGGCCGTGGAGCGGATTCTCGAGAGCTCCGACGCCGTTGACCCCTCCCGGGGCCTCGGGTAGCTTTAGGTTGCCTCTGAAACTCGTTATCAACGAGCGGGTAGGAGCAGACGTGGGTCGAATCGACGGCCCTGGAACTTCGAGACCACAGGCAGGTCGGGAGAACAGCAGTCGACGCAATGGTCACACTGACGAAAACCGCCTCCCAGAAGGTGAACGAGTTCATCCACGAGCACGGGGTCGAAGGCGACACCGGGCTCCGCGTGGCCGTGCTCCCCGGAGGTTGCTCGGGCTTCCAGTACGGCCTGAACATCGAGAACGGACCGGACGACGACGACGAGATCCTCGATTTCGAGGGCATCAAAGTCTTCGTGGACCCGTTCAGCGCCCAGTACCTCGAGGGCGTCGAGATCGACTACGTCACGAGCTTCATGGGTCAGGGCTTCTCCTTCCGCAATCCGAACGCCTCCGGCGGATGCGGCTGCGGAAGCTCTTTCACGGTTTGACCTTCCCCGTCCGGTTGGCGTCATGCTGATCCGGACCTTCACCGGCGGAAGCTTCGGCCAAAACACCTACCTGGCCGTTTGTCAGGAAGCCTCGGCCGCCGTCGCGATCGATCCCGGAGCGGGTGCGTCCAGGCTGGTTGCCGCCGTGCAGGCCGACGACCTCACACTCGAGGCCATCTTCCTGACCCATGCGCATCTCGACCACGTCGAGGGCGTGCAGGTCGTCCGGGACTTCCAGCCGGATATCCCGATCTTCGTCCATCCGGCCGACCTCCAGCTCTACGGGTCGCTTCCGGAGCAGGCGGCCATGTTCGGGTTTCGGGCCGAGGCCCAGCCCGAGCCGACGGACGAGATCGTTCCCGGGGAGCGGCTCCGCTTCGGTAACTGCGGCTTCGACGTGCGTTTCACGCCGGGCCACGCCCCAGGGCACGTCATCCTGGTTGCGGCCGACGACGGGTTCGCGATCGTGGGCGACGTCGTATTCCAGGGCTCGATCGGGCGCACCGACCTTCCTGGGGGCGACTTCAAGACCCTCATGTCGTCGATCCGCGAGCAAGTGCTCACGCTCCCGGACGAAACCGTGCTCTATCCAGGTCACGGCCCCACCACGACCGTCGGCGCGGAGCGCACGGGCAATCCTTTCCTGATCCCCCACTACGGGGGCGATCTGGCGTGACGGAACGGCTTCGCGTCGCCGTGCTCGCGTCGGGCGGTGGTACGAATCTTCAGGCACTGCTGGATCATGCGACCTCGGCCTGGGACGTGACGTTGGTCCTTTCCGACCGTGCGGACGCGGGCGCGCTCGACCGTGCCGACCGCGCAGGCATCGCCCACGAGGTGGTCGTGACCGGGCCGGGCAAGGCGGGCGAGACCGCCGCTCAGATGCTCGATGCGCTGGATCGACACGACATCGGCGCCATCGTCCTTGCCGGGTACCTGAAGCTGGTTCCCAAGGGGGTGGTCGCCGCCTATGCGGACCGCATCATCAACATTCATCCCGCCCTGCTTCCGTCGTTCGGTGGCAAAGGGATGTACGGCATCCACGTCCACCGTGCTGTCCTCGAGGCAGGCGTGCGGGTCACCGGCGTCACGGTGCATCTCGTGGACGAAGCCTACGACCGCGGGCGCATCATCGCCCAACGTCCTGTGCCGGTCTTGGCCGGCGATTCGCCTGAAACCGTCGCGGCCCGGGTGCTCGAGGTGGAACACTCGCTCTATCCGAGGGTGGTCGATCACCTCACGGCCGCCTGGCGGGCGGGTCGTGACCCGGAGCCGATGGACGATCCGGGAGACGTTTACCGCCTCGCATCCTCCAATACTCGAGTCTAGAGAGACAGCATGAAGCGGGCGCTCCTCAGCGTATCCGACAAGGAAGGCATCGTGGAGTTCGGAAAGGCGCTGGCCGAGCGGGGCTGGCAGCTCCTCTCGACCGGCGGGACGGCGCGTACGCTGCGCGACGCCGGCCTCGATGTCACCAACGTATCCGACGTCACGGGTCATCCCGAAATGATGGATGGCAGAGTGAAGACGCTCCACCCCGCGATCCACGCCGGACTGCTCGCGCGTCGCGACCGGCCGGACGACCTCGCCGCGCTCGAAGAGCACGGCTACGGACCGATCGATCTCGTGGCCGTGAACCTCTACCCGTTCCGGGAGACGGTCGCACGCGATGGGGTGACGGTGCCGGAGGCCATGGAGAAGGTGGATATCGGCGGGCCGACCATGATCCGTGCGGCGGCGAAGAGCCACCGGGACGTGCTCGTGGTCGTCGAGCCGAGCGACTACGATGCGGTCGTCGAGGCGCTCGACGCCTCCGAAGACGCCCACGAGGGCCTACGTCGTGGTCTCGCCGCGAAGGTGTTCCGGCACATCAGCGCATACGATGCCGCGGTGGCGGCCTTCCTCGAGAGCGACAGGACGTTCGACCCCGTGCCCGCGAGGCTCGACCTCTCCTTCGAGCGGCTCCAGACGCTCCGTTACGGCGAGAACCCGGACCAGGAGGCCGCCTTCTATGCGCCCGACGGGCCTCGGGCAGGGATCTCGGCGCTCCGTCAGCATCACGGGAAGGAGCTGAGCTACAACAACCTCCTCGATCTCGACGGCGCGCTCCTCGGGCTGGCTCCGTTCGCGCTGTCTTCGCGTGCCGCCGTGTGCATCATCAAGCACACCACGCCGTGCGGACTCGGGGTGGCGGACGACCTCGCCGACGCGTATCGGAAGGCGCTCGCCACGGATCCGACCAGCGCGTTCGGTTCGGTCATCGCCGTGAACCGTGAGATCGACGACGCGACGGCAGCGCTCATGTCGGAGCTCTTCATCGAATGCGTCGTCGCGCCGGGATACGATCAGGGGGCCATGGCCCGCCTCACGGAGAAGAAGAACATCCGGCTCCTGACCTTCCCGGAGCTCGAAGGGGAGGTGCCCTCGTTCGTGTCCGAGGCGTGGGAAGGGGATCCCGACGCGCTTCGGCAGGCGGGCTTCCTCGCCGTCCATGGGGCGGTGCCGCAGCCCAGGGTGCTGAAGTCGGTGTACGGGGGCCTGCTCGTCCAGACGCCGCCGGTGCCGCCGTTCTACGGCCTCGCGGACCACGAGTGGGAGGTCGTGACCGAGCGGACTCCCGACGATGCGGAATCCGATGATCTGGCGTTCGCCTGGGCGGCCATCTTCGGCGTGAAGTCGAACGCCATCTTGATGGCCAGGGACGGCGCGGTGCTCGGCATCGGCGCCGGTCAGATGAGCCGGGTCGATTCGTCGAAGATCGCGGTCCGGAAGGCGGCCGACGCGGGCCTCGAGCTCAGCGGATCCGTGCTCGCTTCAGACGCGTTCTTCCCGTTCCGGGACGGCGTCGATGCCGCGGCGGAGGCAGGCGTGTGCGCGGTCATCCAGCCTGGAGGCTCGAAGCGCGATCAGGAAGTGATCGACGCCGCCAACGAGCACGGCATCGCCATGGTGTTCACCGGCCGGCGGCTGTTCCGGCACTGAGCCGCGTGGGTCGGGCGGGCGCGCGGTTGGAGCGCCGGCCAGCCCAGCTTCTCGAGACGGCCGTCCCTTCAGAAGGGCAGGTCGTCGTCGAAGTCCGACGCGCCCGACGACGACGCGTCGTCGTCCGGGAAGTTCGCACCGGGGCCGGCTGGCTGCGGCTGGCCTTGTGCCCGGGGCGCCCCGCCCGGCCCGCCGGCATCGGTTTCGCGCTCGATCCGCCACGCCTTCACGTCGGTGTACCAGCGACCCTTGAACTCACGGCTCTGGACGTCGATGTGGGTCGTGAGCCGCTCGCCTTCCTTGACGGCGAACTGATCGATGTTGTCCCCCCACTGGATGATGCAGACGTCTTTCGGGTAGTCACCTTCCGTCTGGAGGATGAACTCCTGCTTGCGCCAGGGGCCGTTTTTCCCCTCGCCCGACTGCTCCTCCAGAATCTGTGTGACTTTTCCGGTGATCTTGAGATCCATGGCGACTCGCGACTCCCTGGCGTGTTCGTTCTGAAGTGTGCGGCCGGTCCGGCCGCCCTTGAACCTAGAGCAGCACGGCTCCGGCTCAAGGGATGGCGTTCACGGGCTCCTCGATCAGGCGTCCCACGGCGACCCGTAGCGCCGGAGGCGTGAAGTATCCGACCACCCGGTGGCGGACCACGCCGGACCGGTCGATGAGGAACGTCGTCGGGATGCCTGAGATCCCGCCGAACGCGCTTCGGTGGGCGTTCGTCGCCCGCCCGATCGGGAACGTGAAGCTCCGCTCGTCAACGTACTCGCGGATCGGCGCCTCGGCGCCCACGTCGGTCGAGAGCCCGATGACGACCACGCCGTGCTGGCCACGGTCGTCGTGCAACGACTGGAGCGACGGCATCTCGATGCGGCACGGCGCGCACCACGTGGCCCAGAAGTTGAGCACCACCACCTGTCCGTGGAGGTCCGCCGAGCGGATCGTGTCGCCCGCCAGCGTGACGACGGTGTAGTCCGGCGTCCGCCCGAGGTCAGGCCCGACCCCGGCGAGCGCCCCGAGCTGCGGTCCGAGACGGTACAGAACGAATGCGAGGATCCCGACCGTGACGATGCGCTCGGTCCAGACGCGCCACGTCTTGGTCGGCCGGCCGGTCGTGCCTGCCGGCGATGCTCGGTCTTCCATTGGCTCCCTGGTTCGCCCCTGGCGCTCGGTTTGGGAGCCCGGGGGGAGCTA
>JBBDSN010000129.1:0-12122 GCA_040904885.1 Gemmatimonadota bacterium
CCGAAGCGAACTCGTGCGGTTCGCGCTGGAAGTGGGTCTGCTGAAGAGGGTATGATCTAGAAGCGGGCAGAGCCTTGGTCGTCACTAGAGAGGAGGTGCCGGGTGAGCACCAGGAGCTCGCTCAAGGAGAATGGTCTCCGGAGCCGCCGCCGTGGGGCTTCACCGGGGCGCGGCGGCGTGAACATCGCCGGGTCCAACATCTCGGGAGACACCACGATCGACGGGACAGCCGGGAACTCACGGCAAAGCGCTTCGAGCGCTCGATGCTCCGCGCCGGCCCTGTCCGGAGGATCCGCGATGAGAAGGTCGGCGGGTCGCCGCCGCATCGCTTCCAGTGCTTCCCTGGTGTTCGTCGCCGAGGTGACGGCGTAACCGCGCTGCTCGAGGCTTTCCTCCAACATCCTCCGCAACTCGGGGGAGCTCTCGACGATCAGCACCACCGGGGAGGACACGGCTCAGGCACTCCGGGCGCTACGGGCCGGGCGTCGTAACCCAGACGGCCGCGGTCCGGGACCGCGGGTCCGGTCGGAACAGTCTCCGGCGTCGCCGCTACCTGGGATCCACATCGGCGAAGACCTCACTGGATCCATCGCGCCCGATGGTGAGCACCTGATAGGGCTCGGGCGTCCCACCCTCCATGCCCGGTGAGCCGATCGGCATGCCCGGGACCGCGATGCCCACGATCTCTGGGCGCTCCTCGAGCATGTGCGCGACGTGTTCGGCCGGAACGTGACCTTCGACCACGTATCCGTCGACGATGGCCGTGTGACAGGACGACATCGCAACCGGGACTCCCGCGTCACGCTTGACCGTCATCAGGTCGCGAACGTCCCGGGCGTCGACCGTGAAGCCCGCCTCGCGGAGGTGTTCGACCCATCCGTTGCAGCACCCGCACGTCGCCGTCTTGTAGACGAGGATCGTCGGCATGTCGGAGCTCACCGTGAAGGAGGCTTCTCCATCCGGACGCTCCACTTCGCCGGCCTCTCCGGTGCCGCAGGCCGCGAGGAAAAGGATCACGGGGAGCATGAGCAGCGGTCGCATCATCGATCGGTTCCTATCGGGGTCGGTGCCAGGCTACGACTCAGTATACGACATCGGCGGCAAAGATCCCACCAGGAGGGTGCCCGCGTCGCTATGACGGGTCGCTACGACGGTCAGGCGGGCCCTCCTGACATCTCCTGGAACGTCGCCGTCAACCACGCCGTGCCGTGGAGGGGAACGGCGAGGGCAGCCGTCGCGAGCGGCACCGCGACCGGGTCGAAGAACGCATAGGGCACGAAGACGAGCGTCCAGAATACGGTCGCGAACAGGCTGAAGGAGGCGAGGACCCTACGCCCCGCGCCGACCGCCGCCAAAAGGGTCGGGACCGCGCCCGCGAAGACGAAGAACAGGCCGAGAGAGACGCTCAGCATCCGATGCCGGCGCCAGAGGCTCGGCTGGAGCGGCTCCAGAAAGAACGCCTGCTTCATGGCGCTCATCGCGAACTCCCGCTGGCCGATCATGGCGTGCTCGAACACCACGCCCCAGAGATGCCAGGCCAGTTGGGCCACTCCCATGGTGACGAGCCAACCTCCAGCGGCGAAGCACCACACTCTCGGATTCGCGAGCACGCGCAGCATGGTCAATCGGCCTCTCCGACCGGGCCGCTCCGCCACGTCACGATGTGGTCGGCGAGGCGCAGAAGGGTGAGCGGGGCCGAGCCTTCGGCCTTGTTGTTGGCGATCACGAACGCCTCGCGTTCGGCGATGAGCGCGTCGAGCGTCGCGATCGCGATCTGGTGTCTCGTGGCCGCGTCTTCGTCTACGAGCCGGTCGAAGGGGGTGTAGAGACCTTTCGCCGCCTCGTAGCGCAGGCCCGCTCGGAGCATCCAGCGGATGACCAGTGTCGGCTGATAGTGCGGCACCACGAGCGTGGTCTGACGCTCGAGCGGCGGCATCGCGGGGTGGACAGTGTATCCGTGCGCCGCGCCGGATGCTTCGAGCGTGGCGGCGTAGTGCTCCGTAAGCAACTCCGGTGAACGGAGCTCGACCGCGTACAGGGGGCCGCTCGGGAGCGCGCCCAGGAAGTGAGCGAGCCGCTCGGCGAACCGCTGCGGCCCTCCGAAGAGCTCGGGCGGGCCCGGGGAGAACTGGAAGAGGATCGGGCCCAGCTTGGTGCCGAGCCCGTCCATCGCGGGCTTCACGACCTCGCGGGTGGCGTAGCCGGGCTCGAGGTAGTCCGGGTTCGGCGCGCGGCGCCCGGGCGCGTCCGGGTCGGTGGGCGACGTCAGTCGGCGATCCGCTTTGACCAGGAAACGGAAGCCGTCGGGCACGTCCTCTGCGTACGCCTGGAAGACCTCCGCCGTGACCGGCCGGTAATAGGTGCGGTCGATCCCGACGGTTCGGAACAAGGGGCTGCGCGCGTACGCAGGGAGTCCCGCTTTGGCCAGTGTCCGTTCCGAGGCGACCCGGTCGTACACGATTCCGGCCCACCCGGGAAAGCTCCAGGACGAGGTCCCCAAACGGAGGCCTTCGGGAAGCTCCCGGCCGAGTCGGAGGAGCTCCTGGCTCGGGGGCGCCGGCCCGACCGCCCGCGTATCGGGGGAGGGATCGGCGTCGGGGAAAAGACCGAGTTGAAGGCTCATCGCCCGCCCGCTATCTCCTTCATTCCAGCGCGGGCGCGAACTACCTTGGCTCCATGGACATACAGATCTTCGGCGTCAAGAACGACGCTACCGTCAGGAAAGCCCTCCGCTTCTTCAAGGAACGCCGGATCGGGATCCATTTCGTCGATTTCAAGGAGCGCACGCCGTCGAAGGGCGAGCTGCAGCGGTTCTTCCAGCGCTTCGGCGAGGACGATATGATCGACCGCGAGTCGAAACGCTTCGAGGCGCTCGGACTCCAGACCGCGTACTACGGGGCGGACCGGTGGATGGACATCGCCTCCGAAGAGCCGCTCATCCTGCGCATGCCGCTCGTCCGGAATGGGAAGCACCTCACCGTGGGCCTCGCGGAGAACACGTGGAAAGAGTGGGTCGGACGCTGAGCCGGGGCCGCTGAGCCCGAGCCCGTTCGGACATCGCACCGCTCCACTCCTGCGATTTTCGATGGGTGTCGGCCGGCTCACGAAATCGGTCGGGTCCTCGGCACGAGCCGCACGGACCACACTCCGGAGTTGGTGTCGCTGAAGAAGACGTGTCCTTTGTGGGGCATCGTTCCCCAGACCATGGTCGCGTTCGGCGTGTACCCGGCGGGCGAGGCGGACTTGAAGACCGCGATCTCACGGCCCTGGGTGTAGAGGTTGCCCATGAGCTCGCCGCTCACGTCCACGACCCGCAGCCCACCCTCGTAGTAGGCCTGGTAGAGCTTGTCGTCCTCGACCCACATGTTGTGCGTGCCGAACTCCGGCACCTCGTAGCGGGCGACCATCTCGGGGTTCTCGGGATCCGTGAAGTCGACGATCTGGATGTAGCCCCGCGTGACCAGAGGGATGCCTCCAGTGCCCGTCTCCGGGTCGTACTGGCTGGAGTAGGAGCCCATGCTCGAGGGATAACCGGCCCACGCGAGCCCCCGCCGCTGCATGATCTCGTCGCCGAGGAAGAGGTACGTTTTGCCGGTCGACTCCTGGAAGTAGGGGAACGCGGCGTGGGTGGCGCCCGAAGGCGTCGCGTACGAAGTCACGAAGACCGGGTGCTCGGGCGAGCCTCCCCAACGGCCGTTCCCGACGTCCACGACCACCACGCCGACTTCCCACTCCGAAGAGTAGGCCAGCCCGTCGTTGACCCACACGTCGTGCAAGCGCGAGTTCGGGTGGTTGTACTCCGACACGTAGCGAGGCGCGTAGATGTCGGTGACGTCGATGATCACGTACTTGTCCCCGTTCGAGAGGGCGTACAGGTAGTCGTCCTCCGCGAACATGTTGTGGACGCCCCCGGTGATCCCCTCGTCGTAGATCGCCGCGACGGTCGGGTTTCTGGGATCGGCGAGGTCGACGATGACCAGTCCATCCCGCCGGTTCGTGGCCCCTTCACGCGAGAGCACCGCGTACCGGCCGTCCGGCGACGCCTTCACGTCGTTGACCGTGCGGGCGTCGACCTGGATCGAGTCGATCTTCTGGATGGCGCCCGGATTCGTAACATCGTAGAAGAAGGCGTACCCGCCGGCGACCTTCGAGCCCGTGATGGCATAGTCGCGGCCGTCGACGCCTTCGAACGCCCAGATGTCCGTGGTGCGATACCACGTCTCGAGCGCGTGCCCCGTGACTTCGATCTCCTGCACGACGTCCCGCTGCGTCGCCCGGAACGAGCTGCGTACCGCGAGCGGTCCGGCGGTCGCGACCACGGTGTGGATACCCGGGACATCGGCCACGTAGGCGCCGTCGCGGATCTGGCCGGTGGCGGGGACCCCGAGCATGCCTTCGGTGGCCGTGTAGGCGTGGGTCCAGGTGACCGGAACGTCCTCCAGCACGCGGCCGTTCGCATCGCGGACCACCGCGCGGTAGCGGATGACGTCGCCCGTGCGGGCTTCCTCGACCCCGCCTTCGAGCGAGATCTCACGGCCGGGGAAGGGGCGCACGGTGTGCGCGACGGTCGCCTGGCCGCGCTCGAACGCGGCCGTGATGGTCGCCGTGCCGGGCGTCACCCCCGTCACATTCCCGAATGCGTCGACCGTCGCTACCGCGGTGTCCGAGGAACGCCATGTCACCGGCGCGTCCGGGCGCAGTGACCCGTCGTCGTGCCGGGCTTCGGCCTCGTGCGCGACCGTGGTGCCCACGTAGAGCCCATCTTCCGCCGCGTCGATACGGATGTCCGTGACCGAGGGCCAGCGGACGGAAACCGGGACCGCCAGGGTCGGCGGCTCGCCGGACGCTCCAGCCGGAAGAACGGCGGTCAGGAAGATCTCGTGCTCCCCCGGGGCTACCCCGGTGACGAAGCCGTCCTCGATCTCCAGCGCGTCACGCGCGCCGACCACGCGGAGCGGCACATCGACCGCGGTGCCGGCTCCGTCGACCACGCGAGCGGTGAACGGGACCCGGACCCCGGTCTCCATGGAGAGGCTCGCGTCGCTCACTTCGATGCGGAGTCCCGAACTGTCCATGTTCTGCGCGGCGAGGGGGGCGCCGATCGTGAGGAGCGTCGTCAGGATGAACAGGGACAAGCGGGCCATGATCGTTTCCGAAGATGAGGTCACAGGGTCACGTCGCCGGGCTCGACGACGATCGCAATCTGGCTTCCATCGGGGCTCACCGCGAGTCGGGTGATGCGAACCCGGTGCTCGGTGAGGTCTCCAATCTGAGTCCAACCGTCCGAGCCCGGGGTCCAGGCGAAGATGAGCGCGTCCCGTGCCATCAGCACGGTGCCCCCCGGCGTCCAGGCGTGGAACTCTCCGTTCCCGATGGTCTCGACGAGGGCCGTGACCGACGCGTCGGCCCCGTCGTAGCGCATGAGGGTCGCCGTACCGTCTTCGGCGATCTGCACGAAGCTGACGGCGCTCTCTCCGGGAATGCTGCGAATCGAGCGGCCGATCCCTTCGGCGACGACGCGCACGGTGCCTGTCTCGATGTCCGCGACCCGAAGGGTGGGCGGCTCACCGAGGACGAAGAGCGCCACGCGGCCCGCGTCGATCCAGGCGTGGTATCCCACGGGCGCGACATCGGGGAGGATCACACGGGCAGCGGACCCGTCGAGCGGCACCCGCCAGAGCCTCTGGGTGGAGTCGGTCTCGACCCGTACCACCGACACGGCCGGCGCGCCGGGCATCGGCGTGGCCGAGTACTCGCTCTCGGGCGCGCTCACGGTGACCTGTTCGACGGAACCCGCGAGATCGTACAGCCAGATATCCGTCTGCTGGGTGTGCTCGTCGAGCGCCGTGAACCAGAACCCTGCACCGTCCGGAGTGAAGTACGGTTGGTTGTCGTATCCCTGGCGGTGGATCGCCTGGGTGGGCGGTCCGACCGAGAGCGCCCCTTCGGGTCCCGTCAGGAGCTCGGCGGTCCAGATGTCGGGATCGAGCGGAAACGTGGGTGCGGACCCGGCCTGGGCCTCCTGGTCCGCTTCGGAGCTCGGCGCGTCACTGCCGCATCCGAGCGTGAAGAGCGTGGCCGTGCTCAGGAGCAGGAGTCGGGTTCGATGCACGAGATTCGTCCGGTTTCGGGTCGGGGGTCGGCGCTGTCCTTTCTCGCTACCCGCGCGCGCTTCGAGCGTGCCCTGATGACGAGCTGAAGGCGACAGACGCCTTCAAGATGGCGTCGGCAGCCGTATATTGGCGGGTCGCCGACATGCGTCACGAACCCATCGAGGAGCTCGGGTGCACCGAGACCCAGACAACACACGCCTCGCGACCGTCACCATTCCGGCCCCCGATCTACGGCCCGAGGCGTTTCTCGGTAGTGCCCCCGAAGGTCGGCGGGGCTTCTGGGCACGCGGCGATCGTTGGGTCGCTCATCGCGGCGTCGCGGCGGAGCTGCGGGTGGACCGCGCGTCCGACGGCGTCGATCGCTTCGCCGAGGTGGCCCGGCAGGCGCACCGGCTCGGAGCCGACCCGGTGTTGGCACCGGGATCGACCCGGGCCGCCCGGGTTCGTCTTTATGGCGGCTTCGCCTTCCGCGAGGGGGAGCCCGCGACGGAAGTCTGGAAGGCGTTTCCGCAGGCCCGCTTCGTGGTTCCGGAGTTGGAGCTGGAAGGGGACGGCTCCGGCGACGCCTGGCTGCGTGCCCGGATGAGGGTCGAGTCGGGGGGTGAGGCGGACGCGCTCGCGCGTCTCAAGGTCTTGGCGGAGACCACACGCGCCGAGCTCGCCGCAGTCGGGGACGTTCCGCCCCGACCGGCAGGCATGGTTCCGGCCTCGACGACCTCGGGCGCGCGTCCCGAATGGGAGGACGCGGTCCGCGCTTGCCTGTCCGCGATCCGCGAGGGCCGCATCTCGAAGGCGGTCCTGGCGCGCACGCTCGACGTCGCGCTCGAGCGGCGGCTGGATCCGGTGGACATCGTCATGCATCTGTGGCGCGCGAATCGGGGCAGCCACGTCTTCCTGTTCGAGCCCGAGCCCCACACGGCGCTGGTGGGTGCGGCGCCCGAGACGGTGGCGACGCTCCGGGACGGCGTCTTCCATGCGACCGCCGTGGCCGGATCGATTCGCCGGGGGAGCGGTCCCCGTGAACAGGGCGAGCTTGCGGCCCAGCTGCTTGCGAGTGACAAGGACCGGGCGGAGCAGTGTATCGCCCTCGACGACATGGTGGCGCGCCTCGCGACCGTCGCGCACCAGATCCGGTCCGACCCGCAGCCGCACGTCCTGACGCTCGCGCGTATTCAGCACCTCGAGACCGAGATCCGCGCCAGCGTTCCCGTGGGTGTGGGTGTGCTCGACCTGCTGCGCATCCTGCATCCCACACCGGCCGTATGCGGGCTGCCGCGAGACGCCGCGCTGGGTGTGCTCGCTGCCGGGGAGCCCTTCGAGCGCGGCTGGTACTCCGGCCCGGTCGGGTGGTTCGATCCCGATGGCAACGGCGTCTTCGCACCCGCCCTCCGGACCGCTGTCGCGAACGGCTCTTCGTGGAGGTTGTTCGCGGGAGCGGGCATCGTGGACGGATCCGTGCCGGCCGCCGAGTGGGAGGAGACGGCCATCAAGTTCGAGCCAATGCTCGAGGCCCTGGAGGCGGGCGGGGCCAGGTTCCCCGAGCGCCATGCGACACGCTCGGGCCAACGGCCCGCGGAAGTGGAGCGTTCGTGAGCGGAGCGAGCCCGAACACGGTGTGGGCGCGGGCCTGGACGGACGAGTTGGCCCGGTCTGGTGTCCGAGACGTAGTCGTGGCGCCCGGGTCGCGCTCGACACCGCTCGTGCTCGCGCTCGCCCGGGACGATCGCTTCAGGCTCCGTGTGCACCTCGACGAACGCTCGGCGGCATTCTTCGCCCTGGGCGTAGGGAAGGCGATCGGTCGACCCGCCGCCGTGGTCACGACGTCGGGCTCGGCCGTCGCGAACCTGTTCCCCGCGGTGGTGGAAGCGGCTCAGGCCGAGGCCTCCCTCCTGTTGCTTACGGCCGATCGTCCACCTCGGCTACGGGGCGCCGACGCGAACCAGGCCATCGACCAACAGCGGTTCTTCGGCTCGTACGTGCGGGCGTTCTTCGATCTGGGTCAGCCAATCGGCGGCGGGCCGGAGCTCAGGCACCTGCGGGCGGTCGCGAACCGGGCGGTGTCCGCCGCGCTGGGCCCACCGGCTGGGCCGGTGCACGTGAACTTTCCGTTCGACAAGCCGCTCGAGCCGCGGGAGGAAACCATCGCGGTGCTCCGGCACGATCACCCACTCGCGGTCGATGGCCGACCCGACGACGGGCCGTTCACCCGGGTGGTCGCGGCGGAGACGCGGCTCCCGGAGGCCGAGCTGGACAGGCTGGCGGAGCTGTGCGGCTCGCCCCGCGGCGTGATCGTGGCTGGACCGGTACCCGATCCTGGCCGGGTGGGCCCCGCCGTGCTCCGGTTCGCCGCGCGCACCGGCTTTCCCGTCTTCGCCGATGCGCTCTCGGGCGCCCGCTTCGGCCCGGCGCTCGGCGCGCTGCGGCCGGCGGCGTACGACCTGGCCCTCCGCTCGTCCGAGCTTCGTGCCACGCTTCGACCGTCGGTGATCGTGCGGGTAGGCGCCTCCCCGACCTCGGCGGCGCTCCAGGATTGGCTGCTCGAACAGGACGGCACGCCGTACCTCGTCGTCGATGAGGGCGCCCGCTGGAAGGATCACGGAGCGAGCGCGACCGACTATGCCGCCGCCGATCCCGTGGCCACGCTGGACGCGCTCGCGGAACGGCTGACCCCGTCCCCCGAGGGCGTGCCGGCCCTGGACCGATGGAGAGCCGCCTGGACCTCGATCGACGAGGCGGCCCGCGCAGTGCTCGAGGCTGACGAGGGTCCGGACGGCGCCTCGACGCACGAGGGTGCACTCTGGCCCCGCCTCGGGCGGGCCCTCCCCGAAACGAGCCTCTTCGTGTCAGGCTCCATGCCGGTGCGCGACCTCGATGCGTTCGGCCATCCGGACGAGCGTGCGTGGGAGGTGTTCGGGAACCGGGGTGCGAGCGGCATCGACGGCATCGTGTCGACCGCGTTCGGCGTCGCGGCGGGGCGGGACGGTCCGGTGTTGTGCGTGCTCGGCGACCTGGCGTTCTTCCACGACCAGAACGGCCTGCTTTGGAGCCGCGAGCCGGATGTCGCGGTCGTCTTCGTCCTGGTGGACAACGACGGAGGCGGCATTTTCCACATGCTGCCGATCTCCGAGCGCGAGCCCGACTTCACGACGTACTTCGCGACGCCCCACGGGCTCGACTTCAGGCATGCGGCGGAGCTGCACGGCATCGAGTTGCGGGACTGCACCATGGACGATCTGGAGCACGAAGCCCGTGAGGCGGTCGCCGACGGTCGCACCATGGTGCTCCGTTTGCGCACCGACCGCGCCGAGAATCGCGTCCGCCGCGCGGCGCTGACGGCTGCCGTGGCCAACGCCGCCACAGCCGCCATCGCATCCTTATCCACATCCGAGGAGAACGAGACGGAATGACGAAGCCCGATTGGAAGAAAGTCAAGTCTTACGAGGACATCACCTACCACAAGTGTGACGGCGTGGCGCGCATCGCGTTCGACCGCCCCGAGGTCAGGAACGCCTTCCGCCCCGACACGCTCCTGGAGATGCAGGAAGCCTTCCGCGACGCCGGCGAGGATCCCGATATCGGCGTGGTCCTGTTGACCGGCAACGGTCCGGCGAAGGACGGCAAGTGGGCGTTCTGCTCCGGAGGAGACCAGCGGGTGCGCGGCGAGGCGGGCTACGTCGGCAAGAGCGGCGTGCCGCGGCTGAACGTGCTCGAGCTCCAGCGCTATATCCGCTCCATGCCGAAGCCGGTCATCGCGCTCGTGCCCGGATACGCCATCGGGGGCGGACACGTGCTCCACGTCATCTGTGATCTCACCCTCGCGGCGGAGGGCGCCAAGTTCGGCCAGACCGGTCCCATCGTGGGCTCGTTCGACGGCGGATTCGGTACGTCCTTCCTCGCGCGCATGGTCGGCCAGAAGCGGGCCCGTGAGATCTGGTATCTCTGCAAGCAGTACACGGCCGAAGAAGCCTACGAGATGGGGATGGTGAACAAGGTCGTGCCGATCGAGCAGCTCGAGGCCGAGGGTTGGGCATGGGCTCAGGAGATCCTCGACAAGAGTCCGCTCGCGATCCGACTGCTCAAGAGCGCATTCAATGCGGACGTCGACGGACAGGCCGGCCTTCAGGAGCTCGCGGGGAACGCGACGCTGCTCTTCTACATGACCGAGGAAGGCCAGGAGGGGAAGAACGCCTACATCGAGAAGCGCAAGCCGAACTTCCGCCGCTTCAAGTGGTTGCCCTGGTGATCTCTCCGGCGAGGGCGTGGCTCCTCGCCGCGCGCCCCCGGACGCTCACGGCCGCCGTCGCTCCGGTGGCGGCGGGGACCGGACTCGCCGCGTATCACGGCGTTGCGGCGCTCGGTCCCGCGCTTGCCGCGCTCGTCGGCGCGGCGCTCATCCAGATCGGGACGAATCTGGCGAACGACTACTACGACTTCATCCGCGGCGGTGACACGGATGAACGGGTCGGGCCCATGCGGGTGACCCAGGCGGGTATCCTGAAGCCCGAGGAGGTGCGGCGCGGAATGGTGTTCGTGCTGGGGCTGGCGGTTGTGGTCGGTGCGTATCTGGTCTGGGTCGGAGGATGGCCGATCCTCGCCATCGGGCTCGCCTCCGTCGCGTGTGCCGTGCTCTATACCGGGGGGCCGTTCCCGCTGGCCTACCACGGACTCGGAGACCTGTTCGTTTTCGTGTTCTTCGGCCTCGTGGCGGTGGGGGGCACCTACTACGTGCAGGGGCTCGCCTGGCCGCCGGACGCGTGGCTCGTCGGCGTCGGGCTCGGCGCCGTCAGCACCGCGATCCTGGTCGTGAACAACCTCCGCGACATCCCGACCGATACGAGAGCGGGGAAGCGCACGTTGGCGGTGCGCATCGGGCCGGGGGCGACGAAGGCCGAGTACGTGTTGCTCCTGCTGATGGCCTTCGCGGTACCGCCCGTCGGCATGTGGATATTGGGCTGGCCGTCGACCGCGCTCGCCGTGCTGCTCGTCGTGCCAGTCGCGATCCGCCCGCTGCGCACGGTGTTCACCTACGAGCGGCCACAGGAGCTCCTTCCGACGCTGGGCCAGACCGCCCGTGTCGTCGCGTTGTACGGAGGCCTGCTCGCACTCGGGCTCGCGGTCGGGTGAGCGTCCTGGATGTGCTCGGCGCACGCGCCGGAGCGCGTGACCCCGACGGCGCCGCACTGGTGACACCCGAAGGCCCACTCACATGGAGCGGCCTCGCCGACGTCGTCGATGCGAGGGCGGGGGAGCTGCTCGGGTCCGGGGTCGAGCCGGGCGCGCTGCTCCCGCTCGTCGTCGACCCGGACCGGGGCGGCATCGTCGGGCTGCTCGCGGCCTGGCGCGCCGGCGTCGTCCCGGCCCCCCTGAACGCGCGGCTCACCGAGCCCGAGCGGGCCCGAGCCCGGGAAGCCCTGGTTGCCGCGCCGCCGGACTGCCAGGCCGTGTTGTGGACGTCGGGCACGTCCGGCCAGCCGCGCGGTGTCGCGCTCGGCCGTGCCGGTCTCCTGGCCCACGTGGAGGCGGTCGCCGAGCGCCTCGAGCTGGACGGGTCCGAAGTCTGGCTCGCCTCCCTGTCGCCCGCCCACGTGGGAGGGCTCGCGCTCGTCGCCCGGGCCGCCCTCACCGGCGCGACGATCGTCGTCCCGGGCCGGCCGGACATGGACGGCCTCCTGCGCGCACTCCGGCGGACCACTTCCGCCGTCACCCATGTCTCGCTCGTGCCCACCCAGCTCGACAGGCTCGTCGGGACGTGGGGCGCGGCGCCTCCGCCACCCGAGCTCCGATGCATCCTGATCGGAGGGGCCCACGCACCGCCGGCGTTGGTCCGTGCCGCGACCCAGGCGGGCTGGCCCATCGCGCTGACCTACGGGATGACCGAGATGTGGTCACAGGTGGCCACGGCGCCGCCCGATCTGACGCGGCAACGTCCCGGCACCGTGGGCGCGCCCCTGACCGGTGTGGAGGTGCGCATCGCAGCCGAGCAGGAGATCCTCGTCCGCGGCCCGACCC
>JBBDSN010000129.1:12222-30394 GCA_040904885.1 Gemmatimonadota bacterium
GGTGTGGAGGTGCGCATCGCAGCCGAGCAGGAGATCCTCGTCCGCGGCCCGACCCGCGCTCTGGGCTACGTCGGGACGGCCGACCCCGCGGCCGAGCCCCACCCTCTCGCCGACCCCGACGGGTGGTACCACACCGGCGACCTGGGGGAGATCGGCCCGGACGGACGCCTGTGGATCACCGGTCGGCGCTCCGACCGCATCATCTCCGGTGGCGTCAACGTCGACCCGGTCGAAGTCGAGGACGTCCTCCGGCAGCACCCGGCCGTCGTCGACGTGGCGGTGGTGGGCGTGCCGAGTCGGGAGTGGGGCGAAACGGTGGGCGCGGTCGTCGTTCCCGTCTGGGACACATTCGAGCTCTCCGAGGTGGAAGCGTTCCTGCGGAGCCGGCTCGGCGGCCCGAAGCGCCCCAGGGTCTGGAAGATCGAGGGGCGACTCCCGCTGAACGCGAATGGAAAGATCGATCGGGCCGCGGTGCGTGCGCTGTTTCCGGCGTCCTGAGCACGGCGGTGGTCCTCGCGCCGACCCGGTCCGTCCGCCGGACTTGCCGGACCGCGTCCCCCCGGCCCATGTTCGCGCCCCATGAGCCCGCCCGGACCCAGGTCCCACTTCGTCCCGCGCACCCGCGAGGGCAGGACGGTCACCATCGCCTTCCTCGTCCTCTTCGCGCTGTGCATGCCGCCATTCACGCACACCGTGCTGAACCGCATCGAGCCGACCATCCTCGGGATCCCGTTCTTCTGGGCTGCGCTCTTCGTCATCTACACCCTGCTCGTCGGAGTGCTCGTGCGTGCGCTCCGGTCCGGGGTCTGAGGGGCTGGTCGCTTGGAAACCTGGGTCGTCGCCACCGGGCTGGTCTTCCTCTACCTGATTTTCACGATCGTCCTCGGGGTCGTGGCGAACCGCAGGATGACCGTCGACATGGAGGACTTCCTCCTGTACGGGCGGCGGGCAGGCTTCGTCGTCTTGTACCTGACGGTGGTCGCGACCTTCCACTCCGCGTTCGCGTTCCTCGGGTCGAGCGGCTTCTTCTACACCCACGGGATCGGCTTCTGGATGGCCGGGACGTGGACCGCGCTCGTCGGGGCGATCACCTACGTGCTCGGCACGCGCATCTGGGCGCTCGGCAAGGCGTTCGGGTACATGACGCCGGCCGACATGCTGGCCGACTTCTACGAGTCCGAGTCGGTGCGGATCGTGGTCGCTGTCGTCTCGGTCGTGTTCACCATCCTCTACATCCAGGTCCAGGCGCAGGGGCTCGGCTACATCATCAACGTCGCCTCGGACGGACGCATCTCGTTCGAGGTCGGCACGCTGGTTCTGCTGATCGTCGCTGCGGCCTACTTGATGGCCGGCGGGTTGCGGGCGGTCTACTGGACGGACGTCCTCCAGGGCATCTGGATGTACGCGGCGGTATGGATCGGGGCGTTGGTGCTTTCGTACGAGCTGTTCGGCGGCCCGCTCGAGCTCTGGCGGGCGGTCATCGCCGAGCGCCCGGACCTGCTCACGCTTCCCGGGCCGGAGGGCTTCTTCACCCCGGGGATGTGGCTGGGGATGACCATCACGCTCTCGTTCGGGATCGTCTTCCAGCCGCACATGATGATCCGCTATTACACGGCCATCGACGGGAAGACACTGAAGCTGCTGGGCGCCACGACGCCCATCTACCTGATCACGCTCTACATTCCGACGGCGCTGGTGGGCCTCGGCGGCGCGCTGGTCATGCCCGGCCTCGCCGTACCCGACCGCATCTTTCCGGAGCTGTTGTTCGCCTACGCCCCCGCGTGGCTGACGGGGCTCATTCTGGCTGGCGCGACCGCCGCGGCCATGTCCACGCTCGATTCCATTCTTCACGCGAACATGACCGTGCTCACCCGTGACGTGTACCAGCGCTACGTCGCGCCGGACCGGAGCCAGGCCCATTACGTGGCCGTGGGGCGGTGGTTCGTCGTGCTGCTCCTCGGCGTCGGGTACGCGCTGTCGGTGCGCACCTTCGACTTCCTCGTCGTGCTGGTCACGCTCTCCGGCTCGGGTGCGCTTCAACTCATGCCCGCCATCCTCGGCGTCTGTTTTCCCGGCCGCCGAACGTTGACCCGGGCCGGAGTGCTCGCCGGCATCGGCGCCGGCCTGGCCGCGCTGTATGTCACCCTGGTCCTCGTCCCGCATCCCTACGGCGTGCACGGCAGCATCTGGTCGTTGCTGGTGAATGCCGCCGTGGCGCTCAATGTATCCGCACTCACCCACCCGCCGAGCGCGGAGACGATCGCCCGGGTCCACGGCGAGGTGGAGCGCTTCGTGTACGGTGAGGACCCCCAGCCACCGGAGATCCATCCATGAGACGACGCACCCGGGCGGGAGATCGTCGCGCCGCCGCCATCGCAGCGCTGATCGCCGCCGTCACACTCATCGCCCCCATTCCGGCCGCCGCCCAGCTCCAGCAACAGTCGGCGCCCCCGTTCGTGGGACCCGAGCAGGGAACGTTGCTCGTAGTCGGCGGCGCGATGCAGTCGGCCGAGATCTACCGCACGTTCATCGAGTTGGCCGGCGGCCCCGACGCGCACCTGGTCATGATTCCCACCGCGGGCGGTGCCGACAGCTACGATGATCGGTACGCCGGGCTCAACGCCTGGAGGGAGCATGGCGCCCGCAACATGACCGTGCTCCACACGACCGACCCGGAGCAAGCCGACACCGAGGCCTTCGTCGAAGCGCTGAAGACCGCGGACGGCGTGTTCTTCTTCGGGGGCCGGCAGTGGCGTCTGGTGAACGCCTACGGCGGGACGCGCACGGAGGAGGAGATCCGCCGCGTACTCGAGCGGGGCGGGGTCGTCGGAGGCACGTCCGCCGGGGCGTCCATCCAGGGTTCGTTCCTCGTCCGGGGCGACACGCGCACGAACCAGATCGTCATGGGCGATCACCAGGAAGGCTTCGGATACCTCCGAGGGGTCGGGATCGACCAGCACGTGCTGCGCCGGAATCGCCACTTCGACCTGCTCGAGCTGATCGAGGCGCATCCGGACCTTCTGGGCCTCGGGCTCGACGAGGACACGGCGATCGTGGTGCGGGGAGACCGCTTCGAGGTGATCGGCCGATCGTACGTCCTCGTGTACGACCGGGACACCGTCACCGACGGCGGGGCGCCGTTCTACTTCCTCGCACCCGGCGACGAGTTCGACCTCGCCGAACGGCGCGCGTCGAGGCCGTCGCGGAGCCTGCAGCCCGTGCCCGGCGTCCGGCCGCGAGATCCCGGTCGCTGACGCGGGCAACCCTTTCGCGCGCCGCACGCATCCATCGACCATGAACCTCGACACATCCCCGCGCTCTTCGATCGACGCCGACCGCGCGCCCATGCGCCCAGGATTCCTGGGATTCCTGCGCCTCTCCGTGCGGTCCGCCGCGGCGCTCGCCCTCGCGGTGGGACACGTCGGCGCCCAGGCCTCGCTCGGGGAGCCGGACGCGGTGTTCCCCGAAGATTTCGGATCCATCCAGACGGTTCGGGAGCTTCCGGACGGCCGTGTGTTGGTCGCCGACCCGCTCGGTCGCGAGTTGTACCTCGTGGACATGGACGCCGGCACCCGCCGCGTGGTCGGACGGCAGGGACAGGGCCCGGACGAGTACATGCAACCCGACGCGGTCTGGCCGCTCCCGGGAGACTCGACCCTGCTCGTCGACCTCGGCAACGGACGGCTGGTTGCGCTCGCACCGGACCTGTCCTTCGGTCCCACGATGCCCATCGCGCTCGGAGACCCACGTCCGGGCCAGGGGCGGACCTTCTCGCTCGCGTTGCCCCAGGCCGTGGACGCGAACGGGAGGCTCTACACCCGCGCACTCGGAATGGGAGGCGGCCCGGGTGCGGGTGGCGCGCTTCCGGATTCGGCCGCCCACGCGAGATCGATCAGTACACCTGGCCCGATCGGGCGCCCGTATTCCGTTCGGGCAGGATTCCTGTCGACCCACGCGGGCGCGCCTGGGTGGCGCGGCACGTGCCGGCCGGGAGCGAGTCGACGTACGACGTGTTCGACAGGGCGGGCGTCCGGATGGCGACGTTTCGGCTCGCGCCAGGCACCCGGGTCGTCGGCTTCGGGGCGGCGAGTCTCTACGCGGTCTCCTACGACGATTTCGATCTCAACGACCTCGAGCGCCATCCGCTGCCGTAGCTCAGCTCATCGGGACCTCGACCCCAGCTACGAAGACCCGCTCGAGCGTGCGGGTCGCGCTGATATCCTGCGTCGGGTCGGCCCGCAAAACGAGGAAGTCCGCTGCGCGACCGGCTTCCAGCGTGCCGACATGATCGAGGCCGAGGCAGTCGGCCGCGATGCCGGTGGCGCTTTGGAGCGCTTCACTCGGCGTGAGGCCGGCGTCGACCATGAGTGACAACTCCATGTGCTCGAAGTATCCGGGAAAGCGGGCCGCCGGACCCGAGTCGGTGCCGAACGCGATGGGGATGCCCGACTCCTGGAGGGTGGCGAGGTTCTCCATCGCCTGGTCCAGCGCCCTTCGGTAAGCAGCAGCCGTCGGGTCCTCACGGAACCGCGTCCGGGTCGATGGATCCTCCAGCCGAGCAACCTCCTCGGCCGACGCGAATCGCCGGAAGAACGGATCGTCGAAGAAGTCCGGCCGCTCCCCGTAGACGAACGTGCTGACTTCGCGGGTCAGCGTGGGGACGTAGCAGGCTCTGGAGGCGGCCAGGGCGGAGACGAACGCTGCGTCGACGTCGGTATCCCGCACCGAGTGCGCGACGAGCCCGGTGCCCATCTCCACCAGCCGGCGGGCGTCCTCCAGGTAGAAGAGGTGGGTCGCGACCGGTACGTCCGTCTCACGTCCGACGTCGAACACGGCTTCGACCGCGTCCCATGGCATCGGCTCGGAGGCTCCCAGGTTGTCGTCGACCCTGAGCTTGAGCCATGAAGCACCCCCTTCCACGTTGGCTCGGGCGCGGGCCCGCGCCGAGGCCGGTTCACGCTCGGTGACGACCGGCCCGGACGCCAGGAGCCTCGCGTGCGTCCGGCCCTGCATGGGGGACTGGGCGACCACGAGCGCGGCGGTGCCGTCCCCCAGGCTGTTCACGGTCGTGACGCCGTAGCGCGCGTAGAGCAGGAGGTCCTCTCGGATGCGGGCTTCCTCCCCGTCCGTAGCGCCGCCGGCCCATCGCCCGCTGACGTGGCCGTGTGTGTTCACGAATCCTGGCACGACGAAGCGTCCTTCGAGGCTGACGGTGCGCGCGCTCGCGGGGACGGCCAAGTTGGGCCCGATGTCCCGGATCATGCCGTCTTCGACCAGCACCGTCACACCGACCGCGGAAGGCGCGCCGGTTCCGTCCCAGACGGTGGCGTCCGTGTAGGCGACGACCTGGCCTTCCAGGGTGCTCCCGAGGGCCAACAAAGCACCCAGGCTCAGCATCGCGGCCGCAGAGCGTGTCTTCATTACTAGAGAAAGCTCGACCATGGCGGCACTGTACGTCGATATGCTCGGTGGGTAAAGGATTTGTCAATCTGCCGACCCCCTCACGTAAGTGCGTTCGAGTTGGTGGCATCGCCGGTTTACGACCCGTATACTAAGAATGGGTTCAGTCGAGCCGTCGGCTCGGCCGGGCCTTTTCATCGGATGTCGTACGGACCCTCGGAGGCTGAATTGAAAACCGTGACCGCTCCCTTCATCGCGCTCGGCGCGCTGCTCGTGGCTTCGAGCCTCGGGTGGGACGCGGGTACCTACGGAGCCGACGTGCCACCGCCCGGGGCGCCACCGTCTTCCGTACACGTTGCGAGTGGGCCGGGTGAGCCGGGAATGGGGGCCGAAACGGTCTCGACCGTCTCGGAGCAGGAGATCATCGAGCGTTACTGCGTTCGCTGCCACAGCGAACGGAGACTCCAGGGCAATCTGTCCCTCGAGGACTTCGACGTGACCGCGCCGCACGAACGGGCGCAGGTGGCCGAGAAGCTGATCGTCAAGCTGCGCACGGGCATGATGCCGCCGCCCGGCGCCAGTCGCCCCGCCGGAGATACGCTGAGCGCGCTGGTCGAGTCCATCGAGCGCCGCGTCGATGCTGCCGCGGCCGCCTCTCCCAAGCCGGGATCGAGGACGTTCCAGCGCCTGAATCGGGCCGAATACAGCCGCTCGATCGAGGACCTGCTCGGCCTCTCGGTCGACGCGGGAGATTACCTGCCGCTCGACACGAAGGCCGACAACTTCGACAACATCGCCGACGTGCAGCTCCTGTCGCCCACGTTGCTCGATGCCTACCTGAACGCCGCGGCGGAGATCAGCCGTCTCGCGGTGGGGGATCCGAACGCGACCTACTCCGAGCGCACGTACACGGTGTCCGGGTACGTCTCGCAGGATGAGCGGGTCGAGGGAGCGCCGTTCGGCACCAGGGGTGGGATCAGCGTCGTGCACAACTTCCCCGCGGACGGTGAGTACGTCTTCCGGGTCGTGCCGGAGCACACCACCACGGGCGACGGCTTCTTCGGGCAGATCGCACGCTTCGAGCAACTCGAGATCTCCATCAACGGTGAGCGGGCCGCCCTCCTCGACATCGATCAATGGATGACGGTCGCCGACCCGGAAGGGATCTCCATGCGCACCGAGCCCATCTCCGTGCGCGCGGGTCCACAACGGGTGACCGCCGCGTTCGTCAAGAAGACCGAAGGGCCGGCCGAAGATCTGCTCTCTCCCCATGAGTGGACGCTCGCGGACCGGCACACTGGAATGGGCGGCTACGGACTGACCCTGCTACCCCACCTCCGTGACCTGATCGTCGCGGGTCCGCGCGAGGTCACGGGCGTCTCGGACAACCCGGTTCGCGATCGCATCTTCACGTGCCGACCGGAGCGCGGCGACGAAGCGCGTGCGTGTGCCGAGCATATCCTCTCGCGCCTGGCGACCCGGGCGTACCGGAGGCCGGTGACCGAGCGCGACCGCGAGGGTCTCCTGCGGTTCTACGAGATGGGTGCCGAGGAAGGAGGCTTCGAGGTCGGCGTGCGTACCGGCCTGCAGGCGATCCTCGCGAGCCCGCACTTCATCTTCCGGTTCGAGGGGCCCGCCGGCGAGGTCGCGCCTGGCGAAGCGTACCGCATCTCGGACGAGGCGCTCGCGTCGCGCCTCTCCTTCTTCCTGTGGGCCGCGCCCCCGGACGAGGAGCTGCGCCGCGTGGCGGCCGAGGGAAGGCTCTCGGACGACGCCGAGCTGGAACGACAGGTCCGCCGCATGCTGGCCGACCCACGCTCGGAGGCGCTTGCCACCCGGTTCGCCGCGCAGTGGCTCCGGCTGCCCGACCTGGAGAAGGTCCATCCCGACCAGTTCTGGTTCCCGGACTTCGATCAACAGCTCGCGGACGCGATGCGCCGGGAGACGGAGCTCTTCTTCCACAGTCTCGTGCGGGAAGACCGGCCGATCTTCGACCTGTACGAAGCCGACTTCACCTTCGTGAACGAGCGTCTCGCGCGGCACTACGGGATCGACGGCGTCGTGGGAGAACACTTCCAGCGGGTCACCTACCCGGACGACCAGCGCCGGGGCATTCTCGGGCACGGAAGCGTGCTCACCCTGACATCGCACGCGGGACGGACCTCTCCCGTGCTGCGGGGCAAGTGGGTCATGGAGGTCCTCATGGGCTCGCCCCCGCCCCCCCCACCGCCCGGTGTTCCGCCCCTCGACGAGACCGCGGACGAGGTCAGCGACGGCCGGATGCTGACCACCAAAGACCGGATGGAGATCCACCGGGAGAATCCGACCTGCAACGCCTGCCATCGGTTCATCGACCCGATCGGGCTCGCGCTGGACAACTACGGTGTGACGGGGAAGTGGCGGATCAAGGAGAACGGAGTGGAGCTGGACACTCGTGGAGAGCTTTACGATGGGACGCCCGTGGACAGTCCGGGGGCGCTGACCGACGCGCTGTTGAGTCGGCCGGTCCCGTTGGTCCGGACGTTCACGAACAACTTGATGGCATACGCCCTCGGCCGCCTGGTCGAGTACAGTGACCAACCCACGGTACGCGCGGTCGCGCGCGAAGCCGCCGCGGACGACTACCGCATGTCGGCATTCATCCTCGGTCTGGTCAAGAGCGACGCATTCCGCATGCAGGGAAGCGGAACACTCACGGAAGAAGCAGCAAACGACTGAGGAGGCTGGAGAACATGGAGTTCATCACTGGAAAGCGGCTCGAGCGCAGGACGTTCCTCAAGGGGATGGGCGCATCGGTCGCACTCCCGCTCCTCGACGCGATGGTGCCGGCCGGCCGGGCTTGGGCCGAGGCCGACAGGACGCGTTTCGTTGCCATCGAGCTCGTGCATGGCGCGGCGGGATGCAATGAATGGGGTGCGACGCAGAATCTCTGGGCGCCCGCCCAGGTCGGCCGTGACTTCGACCTCGCCCCGAGCTCGCTCAGCCCGCTCGATCCGTGGCGGGAGCATCTCACCATCATCAGCAACACCGACGCCCGTATGGCGGAAGCATACGCCCCTGGGGAGATCGGAGCCGACCATTTCCGCTCGAGCGCGGTCTTCCTGACCCAGGCGCACCCCAAGCAGACCCGCGGCTCGGACGTCTTCGTCGGCACCTCGATGGATCAGATCTACGCCCAACGGTTCGGCCAGGACACGCCGATCCCCTCCATGCAACTCTGCATCGAGAACGTGGACCAGTCCGGTGGCTGCGCCTACGGCTATTCCTGCGTCTACACAGACTCGATCAGCTGGGCGTCTCCCAACGAGCCGCTGCCGCTCATCCGCGATCCCCGCGTCGCGTTCGAGATGCTGTTCGGAGCGGGCGCGACTCCGGAGGACCGGGCCCGGCGGCGGCGCACGAACAGCAGCATCCTCGACTGGATCAGCGACGAGGTCTCGTACCTGCAGCGTCAGCTGGGACCGAACGACCACAGGCGACTTGAGCGCTACCTCGAGAACGTCAGGGAGCTCGAGCGCCGAATCGATGGTGTCGAAGCCCAGAACAGCAGCGGTGAGCTTCGGGAGCTTCCTGGAGCGCCCGCGGGTGTTCCCGATTCCTTTGGCGAGCATATGCGGCTCATGTTCGATCTTCAGGCGCTGGCCTTCGCGTCCGACATGACCCGCGTCTTCTCGTTCAAGACCGGGCGCGATGCGTCGAGTCGGGTCTATCCGGAGAGCGGCACGGATAAGCCGTTCCACCCCGCGTCACATCACGGCGGGCGGGAGGAAGCGATCCTCGAGTTCGCCAAGATCAACAAGTACCACGTGGGCATGCTGCCTTACTTCCTCGAGAAGCTGAGCGATATCGAGGAAGGGGATTCGAACGTGCTCGACAAGACGATGGTTGTCGTGGGCTCTCCCATGGCCGACGCCAACATCCACAACCACCGGCGCTGCCCGCTCATCGTGCTCGGCAAGGCCAACGGCCGGCTCGAAGGCAACGTGCACCTGAAGGCTCCCGATGGGACGCCGATGGCCAACACGATGCTCAGCCTGATGCACGAGCTCGGCTTGGAAGACATGGACAGCTTCGGAGACAGCACCGGCGAGTTCTCGCTCTCGGTCCCGTCGACAGCGTCGGCGATGTGAGGTGGACGTGAACAAAGAGACCCGAATGAGGGCCGTGAGACTCCTCCCGCTGTTGATTGCGCTCGTGCTGTCCGGCTCCGGTCCGCCGGAGGCGCCCGTGGCCGACGCGGCCATGCGGGGCGATGCGGACCGGGTCGAGGCGCTGCTGCGTTCGGGTGCCGACGTGAACGCCGCCCAGGGAGACGGAATGACCGCGCTCCACTGGGCCGCATACAACGGCCAAGCCGACCTGGTCGAGACCCTCCTGCTCGCTGGGGCGAACACCGAATTGGTCACGCGCATCGGTGACTACACGCCGCTGCACCACGCTGCCCGGAATGGGTTCACGGATGTCGTCGGATCCCTGGTCGCGGCGGGGGCCGACGTGGACGCCCCGACGTCGACCGGCGCTGCGCGGCCCCTCCACCTCGCGGCCGCCTCGGGGCGGGTCGCCGTGGTGCGTGCGCTTCTCGAGGGCGGCGCCCAGGTCGATGTGCGAGAGGAGAGCTGGCGGCAGACGCCGCTGATGTTCGCGGCCGCGGCCGGGAGAACGGAGGCTGTGCGGGTGCTGCTCGAGCACGGCGCGGACCCGTCGCTCACGACCCGCGTCATCGATATCCCGGCCATGGAGGCCGTCGATCGTACCGCCGGACAGGTCCGGACGGAGCTCTTCGACAGCCTTCGGGCCGAGTCGGACGATCCACGGAATTGGCGGCCCGATCCGAGTCAGGTAAGGGCGGCCGTGCGTGCCGCCCGGGATGTGCAGCGGGCCCAGACCGTGTCCGCCGACGCCCCGGAGCGCCGCGTGGACGAGGACGCCTTCGTCGGATACACCGGGCTCGTCGGAACCCAGGGTGGATTGACGCCGCTCCTGCACGCCGTGCGCGAAGGGCACGCTGAGACCGCGCTCGCCCTTCTCGACGGCGGCGCCGACATCGACCAGCAGAGCGCCGGGGACCGGACATCTCCGCTGCTCATGGCCACGATCAACGGGCACTTCGATCTCGCGCTCCAGCTGCTCGACCGCGGCGCCGATCCGAACCTGGTGAGCCGGGCCGGTGCGACCCCGCTGTACACCGCGTTGAACACCCAGTGGGCTCCAAAGGCTCGGTATCCGCAACAGCAGGCCTACCAGCAACAGCGGGCGAGCTACCTCGACGTGATGGAGTCGCTGCTCGAGGCGGGCGCGGATCCCGATGCCCGATTGGACCAGCACCTCTGGTACATGTCGTACACCTTCGACCTGCTCGGCATCGACGCGGCGGGATCGACGGCGTTCTGGAGAGCCGCCTATGCGACGGACGTGGACGCGATGCGTCTGCTCGTCGCCCATGGGGCCGACCCGAACATCCCGACCGTCAAGACGCCGGAGCGTCGGCGGGGTGGGGGGAGCGAGAGCGCGGAGGCAGATCCGTCCGGATTGCCGCCCGTTCCGGTCGGTGGACCGGGCGTTTGGCCCATTCACGCCGCTGCGGGGGTAGGATACGGTCAGGGGTACGCGGGGAACGCCCATCGACACGTGCCCGAGGGCTGGTTGCCGTCAATGCGGTACCTGGTCGAGGAGCTCGGGGTCGACGTCAACGTCCGCGACCATGAAGGCTACAACGCGGTGCATCATGCCGCCGCTCGTGGGGACGACGAGATGATCGCTTTCCTCGTGGAGCATGGGGCCGACGTGACGGCCGTCAGCCGACGGGGCCAGACGACGGCTGACATGGCCAACGGACCCGTTCAACGGATCCAGCCCTTTCCGTCGACGGTGGCGCTGCTCGAGAGCTTGGGCGCGAAGAACAACGACAACTGTGTGTCATGCTGAGGCGGCACGGCCCGTGACGGACCGGCAACGCCTCGGCGGCAGAAGGCCAGCAATGGAAGGAGCGAGGTACACTTGAAGACCCTGATCACCGTGATCGCCACATCGGGCACCCTGCTTACGTATGCAGCGGTGTCGTCCGGCCCGTCCATGGACGAGCTTCCGAGGGGTGCGTCGATGGCAGTCGCCGTCCACGCCTCCGGCGGAGCCGCGGAAGCGGACCCGCGGGTGGGCGATCCAGCGGCCGAGAACGCGCTGATCGACCAGTACTGCGTGCGGTGCCACAGCGAACGGAGGCTCCAGGGGAACCTCTCGCTCGAGGAATTCGATGCTGGGGCTCCCTCCTCGGATCCCGAGCTCGCCGAGAAGATGGTCGTCAAGCTCCGGGCGGAGATGATGCCGCCCCCCGGATCGCGGCGCCCCGCGGGGGACTCGCTCACCGCGCTGGTCGAGGTGCTCGAGCAGCGCCTCGATTCGGCGGCGGCCGTCGATCCGAACCCCGGTGGCCGTACCTTCCAGCGCCTGAACCGGGCGGAGTACCAGCGATCGATCCGTGACCTCCTCGGCCTCGAGATCGATGCCGCCAACTATCTTCCGCTGGACACGAAGAGCAACAACTTCGACAACATCGCCGACGTGCAGATGGTGTCCCCGACTTTGCTCGACGCGTACCTGACGGCGGCGGCGGAGATCAGCCGGCTGGCCGTGGGGGATCCGGAAGCGACCCCGTCGGAGGTTCAGCACCGGATTCCGCGCTGGGTTTCGCAGACGGAGCGGGTCCAGGGCGCGCCGTTCGGCACACGGGGCGGCACTTCGTTGATTCACAACTTCCCGGCGGACGGCGAGTACGTCTTCCGGTTCTCGTTCCATCATGAGACGACGGGCACGGCGGTCGGGAACGGACGTTCGTCCCTCGCGACGCCCGACGACCCGGAGCAGGTGGAGGTCTCGATCGACGGCGAGCGGGTTGCCCTCCTCGACGTCGACCGGTGGATGCACGTCGCGAATCCGGAAGGCGTGGAGATGCAGACCGAGCCGATCTTCATTCCGGCTGGCCCGCGGCGGGTGACGGCGGCGTTCGTCAAGCGCATGGAAGGACCGGTTCAGGACCTCGTGCGTCCGCACGACTGGTCTCTGGCCAGCACGGCCATCGCGGGAAACTACGGCGTGCTGTCGTTGCCGCACATGCGTGATCTCGTCATCGCTGGCCCCTGGAATGTCACGGGCGTCTCCGATCATCCTGTTCGCCAACGCATCTTCTCGTGCTATCCGGAGCGGCCCGAAGAAGAGCGCGCATGCGCTGCGGAGATCATCGATGATCTCGGGCCGCGTGCCTTCCGGCGTCCGCTCACGGACGCCGATCGCTCCGCCCTCGTCAGCTTCTACGAGATGGGCTACGAAGAGGGAGGCTTCGACATCGGTGTCCGTACCGCGCTCGAAGCGATGCTCGCGAGCCCGCACTTCGTGTTCCGGTTCGAAGAGACACCGGGCCCGGTGGAGCTGGGCGAGACCTACAGGATCAACGACCTCGATCTAGCTTCGCGGCTCTCGTACTTCCTTTGGGGCCTTCCCCCCGACGAAGAGCTGACGACCCTTGCGACGTCGGAACGCCTTTCCGATCCGGAGACGCTCGAAGAGCAGGTGCTTCGCATGCTCCAGGATCCACGGGCCGAAGCCCTGAGCACGCGCTTCGCCTCGCAGTGGCTGCGTCTCCAGGATCTCGAGAAAGTGCACCCGGATGTTCGGTTCGCGCCCGATTACCACCAGCAGCTCGCGGACGCGATGCTGCGTGAGACCCAGCTCTTCTTCTCGCACCTCGTGCGGGAAGACCGGAGTATGTTCGAGCTCTACACGGCGGACTACACGTTCGTGAACGAGCGCCTCGCACGGCATTACGGGATTCCCGGCGTGACGGGCGAGCGCTTCCGCATGGTGCGCTACCCCTACGAGCACCGCCGCGGGATCCTCGGCCATGGAAGCGTGCTGACCCTGACGTCACACGCCGGCCGGACGTCGCCGGTGTTGCGTGGCAAGTGGATCATGGAAGTCGTCATGGGCACGCCGCCGCCGCCGCCGCCGCCGGGCGTTCCACCGCTCGAGGAGACTTCGGACGAAGCGACCGAGGGCCGTATGCTCACGACGAAGGAGCGCATGGAGATCCACCGCGCGAATCCGACGTGCAACGCTTGCCATCGGTTCATCGACCCGATCGGGCTCGCGCTCGACAGCTACGACATGACGGGCAAGTGGCGCATCAAGGAGAACGGGGTCGCCCTCGAGACGAACGGCGAGCTGTACGACGGCACGCCCATCAACGGGCCGGTCGCCTTGCAGGAGGCCTTGCTCGATCGCCCGGTGCTGCTGCTCAGGGCCTTTACGTCCAACCTCATGGCGTACGCGCTGGGCAGAAGGGTCGAGTACTACGACCAGCCGACCATCCGGGGAATCGTCCGGGCGGCTGCTGAAGACGACTACAGGATCTCGTCGTTCGTGCTCGAGGTGGTGCAGAGCGACGCCTTCCAGATGCAACGGGCCGGATCGGCTACGGCCGCCGCCGCCAACAACGACTGAAGCCGGCCGAGACCTAAAAGAACACACACGGGAGAACGAGGGACATGGAATTCATCACGGGCAAGAAGATCGAACGACGCACTTTTCTGAAAGGTGTGGGGGCCACCGTTTCGCTCCCGTTTCTCGACGCGATGATCCCGGCCGGTCGCCACGGTGCCGAAGCCATGGCTGAAATCGACCGGACCCGGATGGTCGCGATCGAGCTGGTCCACGGATGTGCCGGGAGCAACGAGTGGGGATCCACGCAGAACCTGTGGGCGCCTGCGGCCACCGGCCGGGACTTCGACCTCTCGCCGAGCTCGTTGAGTCCGCTCGATCCGTGGCGCGAGTACCTCACCATCATCAGCAACACCGATGTGCGCATGGCCGAGGCGTTCCAGCCCAACGAGATCGGGGGTGACCACTTCCGCTCCAGCGCGGTCTTCCTGACGCAGTCCCACCCGAAGCAGACCGAGAGCTCGGACGTGTTCGTGGGGACGTCGATGGACCAGCTGTACGCCCAACGATTCGGCCAAGACACCCCCATCCCGTCCATGCAGCTGTGCATCGAGAACGTGGACCAATCGGGTGGCTGCGCCTACGGCTACTCGTGCGTCTATACCGACTCCCTGAGCTGGTCCGCGCCGACCGATCCGCTGCCCATGGTGCGTGATCCGCGTGTCGCGTTCGACATGCTGTTCGGTGCCGGCGGGACTCCCGAGGAGCGGGCCGTCCGCCGCAGGACGAGCAGCAGCATCCTCGACTGGATCAACGATGACATGCGGAGCCTGCGGAGCCGCTTGAGCCCCACGGACCACGCGCGGCTCGACCGGTATCTCGACAACGTCCGCGAGATCGAGCGCCGGATCCAGGGCATCGAAGCCCAGAATACGAGCGGTGAGCAGCGTGAGCTTCCCGAAGCCCCGGCGGGTGTGCCGGATTCGTTCTCCGAGCACATGCGGCTCATGTTCGACCTGCAGGCGCTCGCTTTCGCGTCGGACATGACGCGGGTCTTCACGTTCAAGACCGGGCGTGACGCGTCGGCACGGGTCTATCCGGAGAGCGGCACGGACACGCCGTTCCACCCGGCGTCCCATCACGGCGGCAACGAGGAGCGGGTCCTGGACTTCGCCAAGATCAACCAGTATCACGTGGGCATGCTGCCCTACTTCCTGGAGAAGCTGAACGACCTCCAGGAAGGCGATGGCACCATGTTGGACAAGACCATGATCATGTTCGGCTCGCCGATGGCGGACGGCAATCTCCACAACCACCGCCGTTGCCCGCTCATCGTGCTGGGCAAGGCCAACGGTCAGTTGGAGGGGAACCTCCATCTGCGCGCCCCCGACGGCACCCCGATGGCGAACGCGATGCTGAGCCTGATGCACAAGCTCGGCATGGACGATCTCGATCACTTCGGGGACAGCACGGGCGAGATGTCGCTTTCGCTTCCGGGCACCTCGTTGTCCACGGCGGGGCGCTGAGGTGGTCGCCGTGAGACGCTTCTGGTCGGTCGCGGTTCTCGCGCTCGCCCTCTCTGGGGCGACGCCTCCCGAGGCGCCTGTCGCGGATGCCGCCATGCGAGGAGATGTCGAGGCCGTGCGTGGCCTGCTGCAGCGAGGGAGCGATCCCGACGCAGCGCAGGGCGACGGCATGACGGCGCTGCACTGGGCCGCGGAGCTCGGCGACGAGACCTTGGCGCGGGTCCTTGTGGACGCCGGTGCCAGTCTCGAGCCCGTCACACGGCTCGGCGCGTATAGGCCGATGCATCTCGCCGCCAGGAACGGTCATGCTTCGGTTTTGCGTGTCCTTCTGGAAGGCGGTGCTGCCGCCTCGGCTCCCACGACGACGGGTGAGGTCACCCCGTTGCACTTCGCTGCAGCGGCGGCCGCGCCCGAGGGAGCGCGCGCGCTGCTCGAGCACGGCGCCGATCCGGATGCCCGGGAGGCCCGGTGGGGTCAGACGCCCCTCATGTTCGCGGCATCGGCCGGCAGGGTCGAGGTCGTGGGAGTGCTGCTCGAATACGGAGCGGACCCCGAGATCCGTGCGTTCGTGTTGGACCTGCCGACACGGGAGACGGAAGACCGGGCCGATCAGCAGCGCCGAGAGGCGGCACGGGAGAACGGCGCGCCCCGCGCCTCCGCGGCCGGCCCCGCGCTGATCGGCCCGCGCCCAGCCGAGCGCTCGGGCGCCGGTCGATCCCCCCTGGACGGCGCCGCCGGGATGTCCTACTCGTCCGCCGAGCTGATCGGCGGGTATGGCGGACTGTCTGCGCTCCTCATGGCGGTCCGGGAGGGTAGCGTCGATGTGGCGCTCGATCTGATCGAAGGGGGTGCCGACATCGACGGCCGCAGCGCCGGTGACGGGACCACGCCCCTCCTGATGGCGACCATCAACGGCCACTTCGATCTCGCGATGGCCCTTCTCGAGCACGGCGCCGATCCGCATCTCGTGAACGAGGCCGGGGCGACCGCGCTGTACACGGCGATCAATACCCAGTGGATTCCGAAGTCCCGCCATCCCCAGCCTGCCCACTACATGCAGCAGCAGGCGAGCTACCTGGACGTCATGAGCGCACTACTCGAGGCCGGCGTGGATCCCAATGTGCGGCTTACGAAGGAGCTTTGGTTCACGACGTTCGGGGGAGACTACCTGGGTGTGGACCGCATGGGCGCGACGCCGTTCTGGAGGGCCGCCTACGCGTTGGATGTGGAGGCCATGAAGATGCTCGTGGAATACGGTGCGGATCCGCACGTGCCCACGATGAAGCCCGCGTCGCGACGGCGCCGTGGCGGTGGCGGTGGCGACGAGCTCGACACCTCGGGACTCCCGGACGTGCCGGTTGGCGGGCCCGGGGTCTACCCCATCCACGCCGCGTCGGGCGTGGGCTACGGGGAGGGGTTCGCGGCGAACATCCACCGGCATGTCCCGGACGCCTGGATGCCCGCGATGAAGTATCTCGTCGAGGAGCTGGGAGCCGATGTGAACGCCCGGGACCACAACGGTTACAACGCTGTCCACCACGCTGCCGCGCGAGGGGACAACGAGCTCATTCTCTACCTCGTGGAGCGGGGAGCCGACGTCATGGCGGTCAGCCGCAGGGGCCAGACGACCGTCGACATGGCGAACGGTCCGGTGCAGCGGATCACGCCCTTCCCGGCGACCATCCGGCTGCTCGAGAGTCTGGGCGCGAAGAACAACGACAACTGCGTGTCCTGCTGAGGGAAATCGAGGAGCCGCGGCTTAGCCCGCAGCGTGTCCGGTAAGCATGACCGTGGCAGAAAAAGACCCCGGGGAGGCCGACGTCGGCCTCCCCGGGGTCTTTTTACAGGCTGCTATGCGCGACCCATCTCTCGAGGCGTCAGCTTTCCGTCCCGTTCAGACTCGCCAGAATGGTCTCGAGCCGCGATCGGACGTCGTTGTCGATGCTCACCAGGAACGTGATGCCGTCGTAATCTTCCTTCGACATGCCGTGTTCCTCGTAGAGCGCCGTCAGTCGCTCGTCCATCTCCTCGCGGAGGCGCTCACGCGCCTCGGCGTCGTGGACGCGCGCCTTCTCCGCCTGGAATTCGTCCCGCGCCTCGCTGATCGCCTGGTGAAGTGTGGCGTACTGGGTCAGCCGCTCCTCACTCACCTCCGGCGCGTCGGCCGTCTGGGCCGCCTGGGCCTCGACCTGCGCGGGTGGCGATAGGACGGCGAACGACGCCGTCAGCAGGGCCATCCCCAGGAATCGGGCACACGTTTTACGGGTGTCCATCTTCTGTCGTTCCTCCGGCGAGATAAGTCGGTCGCTCCATCATTGAGCCGCCCTGTCGTACACGTGAACGTCCGTCGTTGTTGCGTGCGAGGGGCACGGCCACATTCTATCGGTGTATGAGTTGATACGAAACGGAACTCGTACTTTTGAGCGAGGGTGACATCATACCGATCTACGAATACGCCTGCCAGGCCTGCGGACATCGTTTCGAGCAGTTCGTGCGGGGCACCGACCGGTCCTCGGATCTGTCCTGCCCAGAGTGTGAGAGCTCCAAGGTCGAGCGGCTCATATCGACGCCCGCGGTGAAGTCGTCGGGCACCCACGACCGGGCCATGCAGGCCGCGAAGAAGAGAGACGTGGCTCAGGGCAAGGAGCGGATGCACGCACAGCTCCAGTACGAGCAGAGCCACGACAGGCACGGACACGACTGATTCCGGGAAGAGTCAACGCTCTCGGCCTGGTCGGTGTCTTTATAGATACAGGGCGGACCCCGGATCGCGACCGGTTTGCAAGGATCGTTGACCGCCGCTTGATACCGGGTAG
>JBBDSN010000130.1:0-5296 GCA_040904885.1 Gemmatimonadota bacterium
TCCGGCGCCTGCCCTTGCACCTGTTCGACGCGGTTACGACGCCCATTCGACTGGCTGCGGTCGTCGCGCCACGGCTCAACGAGAAGGCCGAGCTCGCCCGCATCGGCCGGTACTACGCCACCGAGCCGATGCTCCTTCGCGACCCGTGGCGGGCCTCCCTGACGCTGTGCGAAGCGCACCATCGAGCTGTGGGCTAGATTGGCCCCAACATCCTGGGCCCGCGGGTCAGGTCAGGGTCCCTCGCCGCCACCCACCCCCTCCGTGAAGAGCCACTATGTCCATGCCCGCCGCCGCCGTTCAGAACGCGATCGGCACGGCGTGGCCCGTTGCTTCGGGCGTGACCCGGCCGGAGGAGGGTGATGGTGGAAGACGACCG
Organism: Gemmatimonadota bacterium; assembly: GCA_040904885.1. Lineage (GTDB taxonomy): Bacteria > Gemmatimonadota > Gemmatimonadetes > Longimicrobiales > Gaopeijiaceae > JAWLHJ01. The sequence goes on from JBBDSN010000130.1 coordinate 377, forward strand.
TAGCGTGCAGACCCCGTTCGTGATCGAGAACTACCGGCAGGTCTACGATGGCGTGGCCCTCCCGGTCTTGGTCATCGATCACGAGTCGTGGCGCATCCTGGACGTCAACGACGCGGCGCTGAAGCAGTACGGGTATCAGCGAGAGGAGTTCGTTGGCCTCTCGACGCTGGAGGTGCGCCCCCCGGAAGGCCGCGCGGAAGCCATACAGGTCATGTCCGAGATACCCCACGGCTTCTGGAAAGCCACGGCCGTTCGACACTGCCGGAAGGACGGATCTCTGTTCACCGCCGATGTCTGGTCACGGGACACCGTCGTGGACGGACGACCCGTGCGGATCGCTACGATCCACGAGGTGACGGAGCGTGTCCAGATCCAACGGGAGTTACAGCAAGCCCAGAAGATGGAGGTCGTGGGCCAGCTCGCGGCCGGGGTCGCCCACGATTTCAACAACGCCCTGACCGTCATCCTCGGTGGCTCGGAGCTCCTCCTGGAGCAACTCCGGGACGACCCGGACGCCCGCGCCGATCTCGAGGTCATCCAGCGGGCGGCCGACCGGGCGGCCATCCTCACCCGACACCTCCTGGCGTTCAGTCGACAGCAGGTCATGCGCGTCGAGGTCTGCTCTCTCGCCGAGGTGATCGAGCGCAGCGTGGGTCTACTGGAGCGCGTCCTCACGGACCACATCGACATCCGGAGCCGGATCGATCCTGATCGTTGGCTGGTGCAGGTCGACGCGATCCAGCTCGAGCACGTGATCATGAACCTCGCGGTGAACGCCCAGGACGCCATGCCCGGGGGCGGCACCCTCGTCCTCGCTGCGGAGAACGTCTCGGTGTCTCCGGAGGATGCCCGGGAAGATCCGACGGTCCCGCCCGGGGACTATGCCGAGTTGACCGTCCGCGACACGGGAACCGGGATGGACGAGATCACCCGCGCCCGGGTCTTCGAGCCCTTCTTCACGACCAAGCCGGCTCCGCAGGGGACCGGGCTCGGCCTCTCGATGGCCTACGGGATCGTCCGCCAGAGCGGCGGCTTCATCACCGTAGATTCGGCCCCGGGCGTAGGGACGACCTTCCGGATCCTCCTGCCCAGAGCCAGTCTGACTCCCGCCGACGCCACGCCCATCCAAGAGCGTGTGTCGCCGGCTGGAGGCTCCACGGTTCTGGTGGTGGATAACGACGACGGGATGCGCCGGCCCACCTGTCGCGTCTTGGAGGGCTTGGGATGGACGGTCGTCTCCACGGCCTCCGCCGAGGACGCCATGGCTGCATTCGAGGGATCGGAGCAGACGCCGGAGTTGCTGGTGACAGCCCTGAGCCTTCCGGGGATGGACGGAATCGAGCTGGCGGACCGTCTCCAGTCTTCCGACCCTGGTCTCGGCGTGCTCTTTATTTCGGGTTACGGGGGAGATGAAAACAACGACCTCACCGCCTTCACCGGGAGGCGAGGACTCCTCCAGAAGCCCTTCTCCGTCGAATCCTTGAGTGAGGCCGTGCGTCGCTTGCTCGCCTCATCCTGACGGCGGCATGGCTTGGATGGGGGCGCGATCCACCGCCATGTTCAGCCAGACAACGCACTCTTAGATTCTACTCCCGACGGGCGCGTCGTCAGGAACGTCCCCGACACCCGCCGCAGATCTCTACGGCTTCGGCGTTGTCCTGTTCGAGATGATCTCAAAAGATGTGCCAGTCGATTCCACCGGGAGGTCGAGTACCCCGCTCCAAGTGCTTGACCACCTTGGTCAACCAACGCAGATTCCGGTATGCATAAGAAGAATCCCCTGATCGTCCGTGAAACCGTGGGTCTCTACGAGGCCAAGACCCACCTGTCGGCGCTGGTGGACCGGGCGGCCGAGGGCGAGGAGATCGTCATCTCGAAATCGGGGAAGCCGAAGGCCCGGCTGGTCCCCATGGGCGACGTGCATCCCCACCGCGAGCCGGGGAAGGGCCGCGGCGAGTGGTCGCTCTCCGATGACTTCGACGCACCGCTCCCGCCCGACATTCTCGAGGGACTCGACATCCGTACTTCCGAATGAGGCTTCTCCTGGACACTCACGTCCTGATCTGGTGGGACGCGGGTGCCGGAATCGAGGACGCCGTGGAACGCGCCATCCGGAGCGCCGACCAGGTCTACGTCAGCGCCGTCACCGGATGGGAGATCGCCATCAAGGCGTCGCTCGGTAGGCTGAGGACGACGCGCCGAGTCGAGGAAGCGGCAGCGGAATCGGGCTTTGAGGAGCTGCCGGTCCGCCTACGCCACACCCAGCGGTATGCGGCGCTTCCCTGGCATCACCGGGACCCTTTCGACCGCATGCTCGTGGCCCAGGCCATCGACGAGGGCCTCACCCTCGTGTCGAAGAACGAAGCGATCCGCGGCTATCAGGTGCCGTTGTTGGCGTGGTGAGGCAGTCTCCCCCGGCGCGAGTGCGTGCGTCTGCCGGGTCTCGGTTATGATGTCCACGAAGTCGTCGGCACGAGACCGTCTTCCGCCCCTTCAACGGTGCTCCAATGAGTAAGCGCATCACCTGTCAATTCGTCGGCACCGGAAGCTTCGTGCCCGAGCGGTGCATACGGAACGCCGAGTTTCTGCACAGGACCTTCTTTCTCCCCCAAGGCGACGCGCTGGATCCTGCGGACAATGCGCGTCTGGTGGCGAAATTCTTAGAGATCACGGGGATCGCCGAACGTCGGTGGGCACCAGACGGCCTCGCCGCGTCCGACTTGGGCGCCGAGGCCTCGCGAGCGGCCCTGTCCGACGCGGACATCGACCCCGAAACGCTGGACTACGTCATCGTGGCCCACAACTTCGGCGACGTATGCCCTCGAACCGGGCAGATAGACACGGTCCCGACCCTGGCGGCGAGAATCAAGCAGAAGCTCGGCATCCGGAACTCAGCATGCATCGCGTACGATCTTCCCTTCGGTTGCCCGGGGTGGGTGCAGGCCGTCATCCAGGCCGACGGCTTCCTACGCGCCGGCCAGGGGCGCCGCGCGCTGGTGGTGGGAACGGAGACTCTGTCCCGCGTCATCGACCCCCACGATCGCGACAGCATGCTATACGCTGACGGCGCCGGCGCAGTCGTTCTGGAGGCAGTGGAGACCGACGCCTCGGTCGGGATCCTCGGCCACCGCACGCGCTCGGACGCCGTGGACCACGCACGCCTGTTGCGGATGGCGCCCTCCTACCATCCGGACGCCCCCACCGACCGCCTTTATCTGAAGATGGACGGTCGCAAGGTGTACGAGTACGCGGTCCAAACGGTCCCGGGCGTGGTCTCCGACGTGCTTCAACGAGCCGGCCTGACGCTGCACGACGTGAACATGCTGCTGGCTCATCAGGCCAACGTCAAGATGAATCAGGCCATCCTCAAGCGACTCCTCCGGAAGGCGGGTATCGCGTGCGCACCGTCCGGTATGATGCCGATGACCATCTCTTGGTTGGGCAACAGCTCCGTGGCGACGGTGCCCACGCTGTTCGACCTCGTACGGCATGGGAGATTGGAGGGCTATGCCATCGGCTCGGGCGACGTGCTCGTCTTCGCGTCCGTGGGCGCAGGAATGAACGTGAACGCCATGGTGTACCGCTGTCCGTGAGGCTACCGCGTCGGCACCATCCATGACCTGCGGAAGGAAGCGCCTGGTGTTCGAGACGATCGGGCCGATCCTGGTCCTCATCCTTTTCGCCGTGTGCTTCTCGAGGACGGATTTCGGGGCGCTCGGCTAGCGCGTCATCGTTCTCCTCATGGTCCTCTTCTTCGGCTGCGTGGCCATAGCCGCCGGGCTGTGCATGTCAGGACCATACACGCCCGTTTGGGTAGACCGGTATTTTCGCACCCCGGTCTGATCAGTCTCAAGCGAGCTTTGCCGATATGCATCCGATGCGCTCCTCCCCACCAACGTGAGCACGACGCAAGCCGAGGAGAGAGAAGGATTCCTCCGCACGCTCCAGGCGGTGCTCGTTCCCTACCTCATGCAGACGCCCATGGGCCAGCGTGTGCGCGTCGATGTGGAGGACCCCGAGGGGACCGGTACCGCGCAGGCGCAGCCTCAGGACGATCCGTGGAACTACTGGACCATCGAGGTCTATGCGGACGGCGGTGCGGACTTCGAGTCCCAACAGCAGTCCTTCGATGCCCGCTACGGGGTCTATGTCAACCGGGTGACAGCCGAATGGAAGATCCAACTCCGCCCGTTCTCCAATTACAACTACGATCGCTTCGAGCGGAACGACGAGACCATCCGGAGCACGTCCCGGCGGGACGGCTTCACGAGCTATGTGGTCCGGAGCATCTCGCCGCACTGGTCGATGGGCGCCTTCGGGGACGTCTTCACGTCGACGTGCGCGTCACGCAGGGGCTGTCCATAGAGGTCGGGGGCAACGTCGCGTTCATCCAAAATCAGCTGAACCTCCCGAAGGGCGACGCCGATCTGGAAGAGGTGCTCCTCCGAAGGCGCCAGCTCGAGACCAATTACGAGGCGGGGCTCAGCTTCGGGTTCCGCTACCGCTTCGGCTCCATTTACAACAATATCGTCAACCCCCGCTTCGGCGGAGGAGGGTCGCAGGATCGGTTCTGAGCCGGCATGGGAAGCCAGGACCTACCTCACGCCGCGGTGTAGCCGTAGTCGGGCGTGGGATCGGCCTCGAGCCCCGAGATGGAGGAGGTCAGCAGGATACTCCCACCGCCACTCGCGGCCATCCACGGCACGACGCGATCGCACGCATGCACGGCCGTCATGAGATCGACCTTCAGGCTCGCTTCCCAATCGGATAGATCCGGTCCGAGAGCCAGTGCCGACGCATTGGGCACGAGCACGTCCACGCGCCCCAACGCGTCACAGGCCGCGTCGGAGAATGCCGTCAACGCGACCGTATCGGCCAGGTCGCACGGCATCGCGAACGTGCCCACCCCCTTGGCCTAGA
>JBBDSN010000131.1:0-3984 GCA_040904885.1 Gemmatimonadota bacterium
GGGCTCCCGGTGGGCTCCGAACGAATGCGCGGGCGACGGGTAGGTCTGGTCATGCGTATCGTATCGCTCGCTTGCTCGAACACCGAAATCGTCTGCGCCCTCGGCCGCGCCAATCTGCTCGTCGGCGTCGACGACCATTCGGACTACCCCCCCGAGGTCGTCGACCCGCTCCCGAAGGTCGGACCGGACCTCGACATCGACGTCGACCGCGTGGCCGCGCTCGAGCCGGACCTCGTGCTCGCGACCCTCACCGTTCCGGGGCACGAAAAGGTCGTCGAGCGGCTCGAAGCCGCCGGTCTGCCCTACATCGCGCCCGAGCCGGTGTCGCTCGAGGACGTGTACCGGGACATCCGCGACATCGGAAGCCGGATCGGTGCATCCGAACGGGCCGAAGAGCTCGTGGCCGAGATGCGTGCGGAGCTCGAACCGAACGGGGTGACCGAAGCGGACCCGGAGGACGCGCCGAGCATCCTGATCCAGTGGTGGCCGAAGCCGGTCATCACGCCCGGGAAGCAGAGTTGGGCCACCGACGTCGTGCGCGCCGCGGGCGGACGGGCCATGCTGGCCGCGGAGGACGTGAAGAGCCGTCCGATGACCGACGAAGAAGTGGCCGAGCGCGCTCCGGATGCCGTCGTGCTGTCCTGGTGCGGCGTGCACCCCGACAAGTACCGGCCGGACGTGGTCCTTCGCAACGAGACGTGGGCGAACCTGCCGTTCGTGCGCCGGGGCCGGGTGTTCTGCGTCGGGGAGCCGTACCTGGGCCGCCCCGGTCCGCGACTCATCGAAGGAGTCCGCAAGATGCGCGAGGTGGTGCGGGCCATCTCCCACTCGGCCTGACTCACACGCCGCCGTAGTCCCCCCTGACCGACGCTTGACCGGGCGCGAGCGCACCTGTATAATACGAACGTATGAATTATACGAACGCAACACCTGGTGCCGAAACACGCGGCGCGCTCATCGCCGCCGGACGCGACCTCTTTGCCACAAAGGGCTTCGACGGCGCGTCGGTGCGGGCCATCACCAATCGGGCGGGCGCGAATCTCGGTGCCATCACGTACCACTTCGGATCGAAGCGGGCGTTGTACGAGGCGGTGCTCGACGCGGGCCTTCGGCCGCTCGCCGACCGGGTCGCCGCCGCGGGCGGGAGTGCTGGAACGGCACAAGACCGTATGGTCGGCATCGTCGAAGCCTACTTCGAACACCTCCGGAATCATCCGGATCTTCCCCGCCTCCTCCTGCAGGAGATGGCTGCGGGAAAAGAACCGCCAGCGGTCGTCGTGGAGACGCTGCACCGCGTGATGGGCACGCTGGTCCGTCTTCAGGCCGAAGGAGTCGAGGACGGCACGGTGCGTGGCGGCAACCCGATGCTGACGGCGCTGAGCGTGGTCGCCCAACCGATCTACCTGACCCTGGTCGCCCCCCTCCTGAAGAACGTGGGAGGCGTGGACCTGCAAGACCCGCGTACTCGCCGCGCGGCGGTGCGGCATGTGACCCGCTTCGTGCGGGCCGGGCTGAGCCCGGACCACCCCGATCCCCGGGAAGCCGAGGAGCACCCATGAGCAGTCCATTCGCCCTTCCCCACCCCGTCGTCTGGCTGTCGGTCGGCCTGCTGTCGATGACCGCGGTGGTATCGCCGGCCGCGCACGCCCAGGACGTCCCGCTCACCCTGGCCGCAGCGGCGTCCGCCGCCCTCGAGACGGGCCCCGCGCTCGCCGCGGCGAAAGCACGCCGGGAGGGCGCCGATGCAGACCAGATGCGAGCCGCTGCGGCGCGCCTCCCCAGCCTGCAGCTCGACGGCTCCCTGACCCGCTTCCAGGAGCCGATGGTCGTGGCGCCTTTGCACAGCTTCGATCCATCGAGACCACCCCGCTTCGACGAGACCCTCGTGCAGGGCGCCGCGCGCATCCGCTACACCGCCTTCGATGGCGGCGCGAGAGGGGCACGCCTGCAAGGCGCCCGGTCCGGAGTGGTCGCCGCCGAAGCCAGCGTGGAAGCACGGCGCATGGATGTGCTCCAGCAGGTCACAGCCGCGTATCTGGACGTGCTGGCGGCGCGTGCGCAGCAGGATGCGGCACGACGGAGAGAGGAAGCCCTCCAGGCCGAGTCGGAGCGCGCGCGCCGCACGGTCGCTTCGGGATCCGCCGCCGAACTCGAAGCGCTCAGGGCCTCGGCCGCGCTCGAGGAAGCCCGGGCGGACGCCGCGACCTCGGGGGCGCGGAGGGAGCTGGCTGAACGGTCGCTGGCGAGGCTCATCGGCAGGCCCGCCGACGCCGTCGTCGGCCGTCCGCTCACCGACGTGCGGTTGGCGGAAAGCGTGGGCGATCCCGTGCGGTCCGGATCACACCCCGAGCTCGCCCGCGCGCTCGAAGCCGTGCGCGCCGCGGAAGCCCGTGTCGGTGAGCAACGGGCGGCCCGCCTCCCGCGCCTCGACGTGACCGCCGGCCTGCTCGACTACGGGACGGCTACCGGCGGACACACCACGGAATGGCAGGCGGGCGTCGCCGTGACCTGGCCGCTCTTCACCGGTGGCGCGCGCACGGCCGCCGTGCGACGGGCCGAGGCCGATGCCGTGGCGGCAAGAGCAGAGCGTGAGGCGGCGGCGCGCTCGCTGGAGGCCGCGACCGACGAGGCTCGTGCCGCCGTCACGGAGGCCGACGCACGCGCACAGGCGCTCACGGCGTCGGTCGCACAGTGGGAAGAGGTGACCAGAATCGAAGCGCTCGCGCTCGAAGCGGGCGCCGGCGTGCAGAGCGATCTGCTCATGGCCGAGGCGAGCCTGTTCCGGTCTCGCGCCGGACTCGCGCGAGCGCGCTACGACCGTTTGCTGGCACGGGTCCGACTGGCCCGGGCCCTGGGAACCCTGGATCGGGACTGGCTCGGCCGGACCCTGGAGGTGGACGGATGAACAAGCGAATTGGCATTGCGCTGGCGGTCTTCGTGATCGTGGGCCTCGGGGTGTGGATCGTGTCTCCTTGGAGCGCAGGAGCCGATGCCGGCATCCACGCCTCCGGGACGGTCGAGGCGACCGACGCGCAGCTCGGCTTCCTGGTCCCCGGCCGGGTCGGTGAGATGCTCGTGGTCGAAGGCGAGAACGTGTCCAGCGGGGACGAGCTCGCACGCCTCGACACGAGGGAGATCGACGCGCAGCTCGACGCCGCGCGGGCCGACGTCGTCGCCGCCGAAGCGGCGCTCGCGGAGCTCGAGGCCGGCGCGCGCACCCAGGAGGTCGCCTCCGCCGAAGCGGCGTTCCGCTCGGCCCTGCGCCGCGCTGAAGAAGCAGAACGCAACGCCGCGCGGGCGACCGAGCTGTTCGAGGGCGGCGCGATCAGCCGCCAGGCGCTCGACCGGGCCGTGTCGGAGCGAGACATCGCGCGTGCGGCCGCCGACCAGGCCAGCGAAGCGCTCGCGCTGGTCCGGGAGGGGCCGCGCGAGGAGACCCTGAACGTCGGCCGGGCTCGACTCGAGCAAGCCCGCGCGCAGCTCGCACGCGTCGAGGCCACCCGCTCGAACTCCGTGATCGTCGCTCCGTTCGACGGGGTGGTCACGGTGCGCCATCGTGAGCCCGGAGAGGCGGTGTCTCCCGGAGCCCCGGTCATCACCCTACTCGACCCGTCGGAGCGTTGGGTGCGCATCTACGTCCGCGAAGACCGCATGGGCGGCATCCAGCTCGGCGCGAGCGCGCGCATCGTATCGGATACCTACCCGGACCGCGCCGTCACCGGCGAGGTCGTCTTCATCGGAAGCGAAGCGGAGTTCACGCCCCGCAACGTGCAGACCGCTGAGGAGCGCACCCGCCTGGTCTATCCGGTCCGGGTGCGCATCACCGGCGATCCCGAGATGGTCCTCAAGCCGGGCCTTCCCGCCGACGTGACACTAGAAGGCACCGGGGGATGAGCGACGCGGCCGTCTCCCTTCAGGGGCTCGGCAAGTCGTTCGGGAACGCCGTGGCGGTGGACGCCCTGACGTTCGACGTCGCGCGCGGCG
>JBBDSN010000131.1:4084-7381 GCA_040904885.1 Gemmatimonadota bacterium
GGCATGAAGCAGAAGCTCTCGCTCTCGTGCTGCCTGGTGCACCGGCCGGACATCCTGCTCCTCGACGAGCCCACGTTCGGCGTCGACCCGATCTCGCGGCGGGAGCTGTGGATGATCCTGCATGAGATGGTGAACGAAGGCATCACCATCGTCCTGACGACCTCGTACCTCGACGAGGCGGAGCGCTGCGACCGGGTAGCGCTCCTGGACGAGGGACGCACGCTCGCCCTCGACGACCCGGCGTCGCTCCAGCGCTCGCTCGACGGCACTCTGTGGGTGATCCGGACCGACCGACCCAGGGACGCCCGAGACGCGCTGCGTGCGCATCCGCCCGTCGGCACAGCGATGCTGTTCGGCGACGTCGTGCACGCCCTCACAGCCGGAGATCCCGGACCGGAATCGCTGAGCGCGCTCCTCGAGGCGCACGAAATCGAGGTGCGGGACATCGCCCGGACCGAGCCGTCGCTCGAGGACGTCTTCATCCAGCTCGTGGCCGGCAAGGAGGGAACCGCGCATGGCTGACGGAAGCGGCCTGCCGGTCTCGGTGCGCGACCTCACCCGGCGCTTCGGAGACTTCACGGCGGTCGACCGTGTCACGTTCGACGTACGCCCGGGAGAAATCTTCGGCTTCCTGGGCCCGAACGGCGCAGGCAAGACGACGACCATCAAGATGCTCACCGGCCTGATCCCGCCCACCGAAGGCGAGGGATGGGTCGCGGGGCACGACATCCGGACCGGGCGCGCCGCCATCAAGCGCAACATCGGGTACATGTCGCAGAAGTTCTCCCTATACGCGGATCTCACCGTCCGCGAGAACATCGAGCTCTTCGCCGGCTTGTACGGGGTAGATGGGGCGAGGCTGAAAGAGCGGCGACGCTGGATCCTCGAGATCTCGGAGTTGCACGAGCAACAGCACCGGACCACCGACACGCTCCCGCTCGGCTGGAAGCAACGGTTGGCGCTGGGCTGCGCCATGGTGCACGAGCCGCCGATCCTCTTCCTGGACGAGCCGACCTCGGGCGTCGATCCCGTGGCCCGCCGAACGTTCTGGGACCTCATCTACGAGCTCTCCGACCGGGGGACCACGGTCTTCGTCTCGACCCACTACATGGAGGAGGCGGAGTACTGCCACCGGCTCGCCCTTCTGAACCGGGGCCGGCTGATCGCGCTCGACGCACCGGGCACGCTGCGGGATCGCCAGCTGGAGCCGGTGTTCCGGGTGCTGACGGACGACGCACCCGCGGCGACGGCGGCGCTCGGGGGGGCTCCGGGAGTGATCGAGGCCGCGATGTTCGGGCGGGCCCTGCACGTGACCGTGGACGACGAGGCGTCGGGCCCGCAGCTGATCCGCGGCGCGCTCGAACGGTCCGGGGCCGTCGTGCACGAGATCGAGCGGGTGAGTCCCTCGTTGGAAGATGTCTTCGTGTCCCTCGTGCGCGCCGAAGGTGGCGCGGTGGCGGGCTGACGGCATGAACGGACGACGACTGCTCGCGATCTCGAAAAAAGAGTGGATCCAGTTGCGTAGGGACCCGCGCAGCATGATCCTGGCCTTCCTGCTGCCGATCCTTCTCCTGCTCTTCTTCGGCTACGCGATCACGTGGGACGTCGAGGACATTCCGCTGGCCGTTCTGGACGAAGACATCAGCCCCGAGAGCCGCGCGCTCGTGGAGGCGTTCACGGCCAGCGGCCTCTTCACGGTGCACGAGTGGCTCGGGGGGTCGGGGGAGGTGGACGACAGACTCGTCCGCGGCACCGTGCAGGGTGTGCTGGTCATTCCCCCCGACTACGGTCGAGCTCTGCGGGCCCCCGGTCGTTCCGCCGAGATCCAGCTGCTCCTGGACGGGAGTGACGCCAACACGGCGACGATCGCGCTCAACTACGCGGACGCGGTCGTGGGGCGCCTCGGCGCCAGGATCGCCCGCGAGGCCGGAAGAGAGACGCCGGGCATCGCGCCCGAGATCCGCACATGGTACAACCCCAACCTGGAGAGCCGGCACATGATCGTGCCGGCGCTGATCGCGGTCATCATGTCGGTGATCGCCGCCATGCTCACCGCGCTCACCATTGCACGGGAGTGGGAGCGCGGCACCATGGAGCAGCTGGCCGCGACCCCCGCGACCCGGCTCGAGATCGTACTCGGCAAGCTCCTTCCGTACCTGGGCATCGGGCTCGTCGACGTCGCGGCCACGGTGGCCGCGGGCATCGCCATCTTCGGCACACCGCTCAACGGGAGCGTCGTCCTGCTCGCGGTGCTCACCACGCTCTTCCTGATCGGCGCGCTCGGGCTGGGCATCTTCATCTCCGCGGCGGTGAAGTCGCAGGTCCTGGCCACACAGATCGCGATGGTGGCCACCTACCTCCCGGCGGTGCTCCTCTCGGGCTTCATGTTCGACATCGCGAGCATGCCGCGCGTCCTCCAGGGTGTGACGTTCCTCGTTCCGGCCCGGTACTTCGTCACGGTCACGCGCGGCATCTTCCTCAAAGGCGTGGGGCTCGAGGCGCTCTGGCCACAGGCCGTGCTCATGTCGCTGTACGCGGTGCTCGGCCTGGCCCTCGCCACGCGAGCCTTCCGCAAGGAGCTCCCGGAATGAAACGCGAATCTGTCCGCTTGAGCTTGCTCCGTATCCGCAGGATGGTCGCGAAGGAGCTGCGCCAGCTGTTCCGTGATCCCAGGACGAAGCGCGTCATCTTCGTCTCCCCGATCATCCAGCTCATCCTGTTCGGATACGCGGTGAACACGGACGTGCGGAACGTCGCGACCCTCCTGGTCGATCACGACCGGACTCCGGAGTCCCGGGCGCTCGTGGAGTCCTTCACCGCCTCGGGATACTTCCGGATCGCCCAGGCGTCGGACCACTCCTCCGACGTGGAGGACGCGCTCGACCGGGGCCGCGCGGTGGTCGGCTTGGAGATCCCCGTAGGGTTCGCGCGAGATCTCGCCGCGGGGCGCACCCCGAGCGTTCAGCTGCTCGTCGACGGGACGAACTCGAACACGGCCACCGTAGCACAGGGGTACGCCGTCCGGATCGTCCAGGATCACGCGCGCCGCGCTGCCTCCGATCAGGTCGGCGCGCCGACGGCTCGCGTCGTCGACATCCGCAGCGTCCCGCCAATCGACCTCCGGTCGCGCGCCTGGTTCAACCCTTCGCTCGAATCGAAGGCGTACAACGTGCCGGCCGTGATCGGAGTGATCGTGCTGCTCATGTGCCTGCTCCTCACCGCGATGGCCGTCGTGCGCGAGCGAGAGGTGGGCACCCTGGAGCAGCTTCTCGTCTCACCGCTCGGGGCCGGCGAGCT
>JBBDSN010000131.1:7481-15286 GCA_040904885.1 Gemmatimonadota bacterium
CAGGATTCCATCACATCACCATGGTCTCCTCGAACGCGCCTCGGACCCTCGACTTCTACGGCAACCTGCTCGGTCTCGGGTTGGTCAAGAAGACCGTCAATTTCGACGACCCGGGGGCCTACCATCTCTACTTCGGCGACGGGGCCGCACGGCCGGGCACGCTCCTCACCTTCTTCGAGTGGCCCCAGGCGCGGCGCGGAGGATGGGGCGTCGGCGGAGTCCATCACCTCGCGCTCGGCGTGAGCAGCCCCGAAGCGCAGCTGAAATGGAAGCGTCGGCTCACGGACGCGGGAGTCGCGGTCAGCGGTCCCATCGACCGGGGCTACTTCAAGAGCCTGTACTTCGCCGACCCCGACGGGCAGATCCTGGAGATCGCCACAGCCGGTCCGGGCTACGGCATCGACGAGCCTGCCGACGCGTTGGGCCAGGAGCTCGTGCACCCGCCCGAGGAGCGGCTGCCCGACGGACGCGACGAGGACGCCATCGCCCGCGCCACGCATCCGGAACCCGTTCCCGAGGTGACTTCGGACATGGCCCTCGAGGGCATCCACCACATCACCGGGATCACCGACGACATCGAGCGGGCCGATGCCTTCTATCAGGAGGCGCTGGGCCTGGAGCTCGTGAAGAAGACGTACAACCAGGACGACGCCAAGACGCGCCACTACTTCTGGGCCAACTACGACGGTGAGACCGTCGCGCCGCATTCGGCCTTCACGCTGTTCGACTGGGCCGGCTCGAACTACATGGCGCGCCAAGGTGCCGGCCAAACCCACCACATCGCCTTCCGGGCCCGTGACGCCGACGATCAGGCGGCGTGGCGGGACCACCTGCTCTCCCTCGACCTCGAGGTGACCGACGTGCAGGACCGGCAGTACTTCGAGAGCATCTACTTCCGGGCGCCGGACGGGCTCCTGCTCGAGATCGCGACGGACGGTCCTGGATTCACAATCGACGAAGACCCCGATGCGCTGGGCAGCGGCCTCATGCTCCCGGCGTGGCTCGAGCCCCGGCGCGAGACCATCGAAGAGCAGCTGACCCCGCTGGGCTGACGGGGCCGGACGACGCGCCCCCAGGACCCCGACAGACCCTTCAACACCACGGACAGACCATGACCCCCACCGACGATCCCACGATCGAGCGCTTCGAGCTGAGCGGCCCGACCGCCCCGGCCGGCGACGGAACCGTGGCCGTGCTTCTCCACGGGCGCGGCAGCGACGAGCACGACCTGCAGGGGCTCAGACGACTCCTCCCGGACGCGTGGACCCTGGTGACGCCCCGAGCCACGTACCCGGGCGCGCCATGGGGCTACGGTCCGGGTTGGGCCTGGTACCGCTACGTGGCCGAAGACCGCGTGGTGCCGGAGACGCTCGAGCGGAGCCTCACGGCGCTCGACACCTTCCTCGACGCGCTGCCCGAGCATGTCGGCGCACCGGTCGAGCGCATCGTCCTGGGTGGCTTCTCCCAGGGCGGCACCATGAGCCTCGCGTACGCGTTGTCCCGCCCTGGCAAGGTCGTGGCCGCCCTCAACTTCTCGGGCTTCCTCGCGGAAGGGGTCACGGTCCCGGACCCCGAGACGGTCCCTCCGCTCTTCTGGGGACACGGTCTCCACGATCCGGCGATCCCCCACGCGTTGGCGGTGCGAGGACGCCGGCGGCTCCGGGAGGCGGGCGTCGAGCCGACGGTCTCCGACCCTCCCATCGGTCACGGCATCGTCCCGGACGAGGTGGAGGTCGCGGTACGGGTGGCGGAGGACGCTATCGGCCGCGGACATCCCCCGCGTAGCCCGTGAGCTCCACGTATCCGCGCCCGGAAACGGGGACGCCGCCCGCTCCAGTCCCGTGCACATCGACCGCACCTTCCCAGTAGCGGAAAGCCAGATCGAGCTCCTGGTCGTCGAGCACGGGCTCGATCCGGAGGTCGACGCCCTGCGAGGGTGCCAGGAGGCGCCAACCCGAAGGGTAGCGCGCCCCGTCGATGGGAGAAGTCCATGAGCCGGTCGGCTCGAGCCGGACATCCGTGCCCCACTCCAGCGGGATCTTCTCGCCGTCCGGGTCGATCAGCACCCCGTCGCTCAGCGGGTCGGGAGTGCCGTCCGCGAGCCGAAGCTGGTAGACCATGACCTCCCAGCCGTCATCGAGCTGAAGCGAGAACCAGTCCCACCCGACCTGATCGCCCGATAGCGCGGAAGTGCTCCACTCCCGGTCCATCCACGCGAGGCCGCTCACGTCGAACGTATCGGCCTGGATCACGACCGTACCCGACGCCGGAAGCCGGGTATGCGCGTAGTAGTAGGAGGCGTTTCCCGGCTCCGGTCCCTTCTGGCTGAGGCCCCGGTCGCCCTGGAAGACGACCGGCTTCCCGGCGTCGAGACGGAGATCGAGGGAGACCCCGTCTTCGGACGCCCTCATGCGCATCGGGAAGCCGTTTCCTTCCGTGACACCGGTGAGCGACCAGTCCTCGATCCAGACCCGGAGACCCGAGCCGGCCGGTGGGATCCAGGGCTGCGCGGAGCCGGCAGGTGGGGCCGACCGCTGCGACGGCCCGACGGCAGGCACATCGCGCCCGGCGGCGCCCAACTCGGCCCCCGCCAACCCCGCAGCCCCCCTCGCGAACCGTTCGAACGCACGGAACGTCCCGGCAGCCACGTCCGTCAGGGTGAAGTGGCCCATGTACGCCTGATTCGTGGCCCACTTCGAGTCCAGCGCCGGCGGCATGGGCGCCAGCGCGCTCCGGAAGATCGTGAACTGGAACCCGAACGACCGCGCGTCTTTGTCGGTGAGGTTGCCGGTCACGTACCACCACTCCGTACGGAACCCCGGGTGCGGGCCGTGATCGGCGGGGAAATCGAAGTCGCGGATCTCGAGCGCCCGCTCGTACCCCGCAGTGTCGGCCCCCGAGAGCGTCTCCGAAAGCGACAACCGCGCGGCCGCACGGTCGCCGCCCGGCCCCCCGTCGCCGCACGCCGCCAGCAAGGCTCCGACGGCTATTGCAAGGCCCGCACCGACGGGACCGCCCAACCGGGATCGGGCTCCGAGCCCCGCCTGCATCACTCCCCCCTCAGGGCCAGCGCCGGAGCGGCCCGCGCCATCCGCCACGCGGGGTAGAGGCCGGCGACGAACGCACCCGCCACCGCGAGGGCCACGGCCTGCCCGAGCACTTCCGGTCCGACCTCCATCTGCAGTGTCCATCCGAAGGAACGTTTGTTTACGACGTAGATCATCACCCACGACAGGACGAGGCCGACCGGAATCGCCAGGATTCCGGAAACGAGGCCGAGCAGACCGGTCTGGGTCAGGACGAGGCCACGCACCTGGCCGGGGGTCAGACCGAGAGCACGCAGCACCCCGAGCTCCCGCGCGCGCTCGAGCTCCAGCGCCATCAGGGCGCTCAGCACCCCGACGAAGGCCACGATGAACGCGAGCAAGCGGAGCACGCCCGTGACGCGGAACGTGCGGTCGAACACCTCGAGCGAAGCCTCCCGTAGGGCCCGGTTCGTCCGGACCGTGACGAATCGCCCTTCTCCTACCCGCTCGAGCAGCTCGGCAACCACCCCTTCCTCGGCGGCCGACTCGCTCAGAAACAGCGCGAGCGACGTCACCCCGGGATCATCATAGAGGCGGTCGTACACGCTCCGGTCCATCATGACCGTCCCCTGCTCCGAACCGTAGTCGTAGAAAACGCCGGCGATCTCGATGCGGTACGGCCCGGACGGAGTGCTCAGCGCAACGGAATCGCCGAGCGCGAGCCCACGCCGAAACGCATAGGGCTCCGAGACGATCACGCCCCGCCCCTCACGAAACGCTTGCATGGCGGCATCGGGCGACCCCTCGAGGAAGTCGAACGCCTCCTCACCCCGGGCATCGAGGTCGAGCGCGACCAGCCGGAAGGGTCCCTCGGCCCCCACCACGTCCAACCCGCGATAGGTGCTGTGCCCGACGACCTCCGGATGCGCGACGAACGCCTCGATGAGATCGGGCCACAGCGTCCCGCTCGCTCTCGAGCTCTGGGGCCCCGGAAGGGACACGTACACGTCGGCCTGGAGCGTGCCGTCCAACCACCGCACGAGCGTGCCCCGGAAGCTCTCGATCATGACCCCGAGCCCGACCGTCACCGACACGGCGACCACGAGCGCGGCCACCGCGGGCGCGGTCCGGCTGAGCGCGGTGATCACGCCCCGGGCCGCCATCGCACCCAGAATACCCGAGCCTTTCGAGAGGAGCGGCCGGACGGCCGAAACGAGCATCACCGTGCCCCACGGGGTCAACAACGCCATCCCCAGGATGATCAGGAACAACGCGCCGAAGCTGAGCAGCAGGCTTCGGGAGGGGATCGCCATCAGCGCCGCGCCGGCGACCAGCAGCACGAGACCCCATCCCGCGGCACGCGGGACGGACCGGCGCGCCCGGGCCTCCGACGCGGAGCGTAGGGTGGCGAGCCTCGGCGAGACCGACGCGGCCTCGAGGGCGGGCGGGAGCGACGCGAGCATGGTCGCGCCGACGCCCAGGAGCGCGCCCTTCACCAGCACCACCGGATCCATCCCGACGCCTTCCACCGATACCGTGAAGTAGAGGTCGTTGATGGTGCGCGTGACGAGTCGCACGAGACCGCGTCCGAGCAGCGCGCCGATCACGAGTCCGAGCGCCGCGCCCACGGCGCCGATCCAGAACGCCTCCCGGAGGATCATCGCGACGATCTCACCGCGCCGGACCCCGAGCGCGCGCAACCGCCCGAGCAGGCCGCGACGTTGAACCACCGAGAACGTCATCGCGTTGTAGATGAGGAACATCCCGAAGATCAGCGCGAGCATGCTGAGCGCGGTCAGGTTGAGGTCGAACGCGGCGATCATCCCCGCCATGGTGTCCGTCCGCGTCCCGGCCGGCTCGAGACGCACGTCGGGCGGCAGCACGGACCGGATGCGCGAGGCGAGCTCCTCACCCCGTGCGCCGTCCGGTAGCCTCAGGTCGATGCGGCTCAAGCGACCGCGCATGTCGAGGAGCTCTTGAGCGCTCGCGACGTCCAGGAGTAGGACGTCGCTCAGGCCGATGCGCGCCAACGGGTCCTCAGGGGTGAGCGTGCCCACCAAGACGAGCGGCCAGAGCCGTCCCTCGTGCCGAAGCGGGAGGGTATCGCCAGGCGCGATCCCGGCCGTGGCCGCCGTCACCGACGAAAGCACGACCGCGAACGGCGTCGTCACGAAGCTCGATACGTCCAGGTCGCCCGCCGAGCCCGCGACGTACGGCCGGAACGGTCCTTCGGAGAACGGGTCCACGCCGAGCAGGGTGAGCGCGCGCCCCGTCACGAGATCCGATGCGCCGACGCCCTCCACCACCGGCGCCGCTTCCCGCACCCCGAGGTCGATGCGGAGCGTGCGCATCAGGGACTCGTCCACCGATCCGACATCGCTCACGAGCTGATGGGTGGCGCGTCCCGACACGGTCTCCGAAGAGATCTGGAAGCCGGTGCGGGCACTCTGGATGGCCAGGTCGATGGCGACCACCACACCCACGCCGAGGGCCACGCCGAGCACCGACAGCACGAGCTGGGTGCGGTGCCTCGTGAGGTGTCTGAGGCTCGACCGGGTGAGGAGCCTCACGACTCGTCCGGCACGACCCGGCCATGGCGCACACGAAGCACGCGGTCCATGCGTCCGGCCAACTCCCGGGAGTGGGTGACGACCACCAGGGTGAGCCCGTCCTGGACGACGAGGTCTTCGAGGAGGGCCACGACGCGCTGGCCCGTCTCCTCGTCGAGATTTCCCGTCGGCTCGTCGGCCAGCACCACGCTGGGTCGGTGGACGATCGCCCGCGCGACGGCCACACGCTGCTGCTCACCGCCGGAGAGCCGGTCCGGATAGGCGCCGGCGCGGTCGGCGAGTCCGACCGCGTCCAGCAGTGTCCGCGCCCGACCCACGTGCTCGGCCCCCGCGGACCCGATCAGCTCCAACGGAAGCAGCAGATTCTCGAGAACCGTCAGCGTCGGGAGGAGGTTGAAGAACTGGAACACGAAGCCGAGGTGCTCCCGCCGGAACATCGTGCGGTCGCGCTCGGTGAGGCTCGTAAGCGCCACGCCGCCGACACGGACGGTGCCCTCGTCAGGCAGATCGATGCCGCTGATGAGGTTGAGCAGCGTCGATTTCCCGGAGCCGGACGGCCCCAGGATGGCGACGCGCTCACCCCGCCCCACGGTGGCGTCGACCCCGTCGAGCACGACGTGGTCCTGCTCCCCCTCCCGGTAGCCCTTGCGGATACCGTGTAGCTCGATGGCCAGCGAATCCATGGCAGCCGGGCGGGCTCAGCCCCCGCCCGAGCCTCCTTCGAGCTGCTGCGGAAGCGTCGTGAGCTCGAGGACCTTGTACTGGCGGTCGCCCCTGGGAAGCCGGATCGTCACCTCTTCGCCCTCTTCCGCCCCGAGCAGACCCTGCCCGATGGGAGAGGCCAGCGACACCTGGCCCGCGTCGAGATCGATGAAATCGCCCGCGGTGATGACGAAGGTGTACTTCTCGTCGCCCGAGACATCGAGCACGGTCACGCGTGACCCGAAGCCCACTTTGTCATAGGCCATGTCGGAGGTATTGATCCGAGACAGCTCGCCCATCCGCGAGGTGAGGTGGTTCAACCGCGCCTCGATGAACGCCTGCCGTTCCTTGGCGGCCTTGTACTCGGAGTTTTCGCGCAGGTCTCCGTGCTCCATCGCGATCCTGATCCGATCCGGGAGCTCCACGTTGAGCTCGTGGGTCAGACGCTCGATCTCGTCTTCGATCTTCTGTCGGATCTCTTCCAGCATGGAGCACCTCGTGTGTCTCGGGGCGCGAAGGGGATCCACGGCTCGGCCGGGGAAAGCAAGCCGCCGTCCCGGAGCGAGGCCGGGGCGGCGGTCTGTGAAACGATACGAACGGACACGCTCCGACGGAAGCGCACGGCGCGGCGCGAGTGCTGGCCCGAGCGCTCGTTCCGCCTACATTGGTCACGATCCAGCGGCGGGGTCGCCCCCGCGGCGACCTCTCCGGGCCCGGATGTCTCCCGGGCCGCTCGAACCCGCTCGCTCGCGACCCCACGACCTTGATCCTTCCCCACGATCCGAACGCGCCGCCGACCCCGCGGCCCGATAGCCGGGACGGGTCCGGCCCGGAGCATCCTCCGAGCCAGGAACCCGGGCCAGCAGTCGCATGGACCCCGTTCGATCCGGGGGAGCCCCCCGAGCTTCCGGGCCCGCCCGGCGGCCCGGGACCCGTGGTCGCGGTCGCCGCATCCGCCGAGCTCGTGAGGGCCGGCTGGGCCGTCTCCGTGGCGGCGGAGCTCGCGAGGGCCTGGGCCGCGCAGCGCTCGGGACTGGTGGTCGTCGACACGGACCTCGCACGGCCCCGGCTGCACCACACGCTCGGGGTCGACAACGCGACCGGTCTCGCGGAGGTCCTCGGCGGAGACGCGCCGGTGTCGACCGCCACCCGGGTCGTGGAGCCGGACCGGCTGTTCTGCGTTCCGGCCGGCAACGCGCCCGGTGAGCCCGAAGAGGCGTTCGACGGAGCGCGCTGGACCAGATTCTGCCGGGCATTCTCGGACGCCGGCGTCACCGTCGTCTCGTACGTTCCAGCCACCGCGCCCTGGGCAGATCAGGTGTTCGCGAGCGCCACGCACCTGGTCGAGCTGCGCGAGCACGACGGCGAGCCGACCATCGCCGCTGAACACCGCCAGCAGGTGATCGCCGTGCTGGGTCCCATGCCCATTGTCCGGGCTCCGGCGAACCCCACCGGCAAGGAGTCCGCCGGATCCGCTCCTCTGCTCGGCTTCCATGCGGCAGGGGAC
>JBBDSN010000131.1:15386-30281 GCA_040904885.1 Gemmatimonadota bacterium
CGGCAAGGAGTCCGCCGGATCCGCTCCTCTGCTCGGCTTCCATGCGGCAGGGGACACCATCGACGAAACGGAGCGGCACTCGGACGGCGGCACGTCAACCGCGGCACGCTCGGGGCGGCCGAGCCGCCGACCCGGCCCCGGCCCGCGCCGGAGCCGGCGCCGAAACCGGAGCCGCACGATGGTGCTCGCAGCCCTTGGCGTGGGCGCCCTCGCCCTCGCGCTGATCCTCCGCTTGGGCAGCTCGACGCCGTCGGCCCCCGGGTCGGACTCGATCTCCGGGTCGGGATCCACTTCCCGGTCGGACGCGACGGCCGCGGACCTGGCCGTCGAGCCGAGCCCCGTCCCACCGGTGTTGCACTTCTCCGTGGCCGTCGCTTCCCATGCGGATCGGGGTCGGGCCGAGGCGCACGTCGCGAACCTTCAGTCCGCGATCCCGGACATCCCATGGTACATCGCTCCGGTCGCGATCGACGAGGCGGTCTACTACCGGGTGCTCGGCGGTTTCGCATCAGATTCGTCTTCGGGCGCTGCGCTCGCGTCCGAAATCGCCCAGCGCCTGGGAATGAGCGCCGAGGGGTGGATCGTCCGGGGCAGCGACAGGGTCGTCGACCTCGGTGGGGCGCCCCAGCTCCAGCAAGCCGAAGAGGACGCTGCCCGCCTTCGTGGGCTGGGGCTCCCGGCTTCCGTCGCCCGCGTCACGTACACCGACCGATCCGTCCGCTACAGAATCTACGCAGGGGGCTATGCGGACCCGGCCGAAGCGGGCCATCTGCTGAGCGTGGCGGAGTCGCTCGGCGTGGACGCGGACCTCGCTCTCCGCCTGGGTCCGCCCACGAACTGAGCCATGGGACGGACGGCGTAGCACTATACGCCCGGTCCCACCCCCCCGCGGAACACGATGTGCTTGCGCCAGGCCTCGACCGCGGAGGGATGATCCGCGCGGAAGTGGGCTCCCCGTGACTCCGCCCGGAGCAGCGCGGCCTCTGTCGCGAGACGGGCGCACGTGAGGATGGACCGCAGCTCGTATCCTTCCCGGTCCCGGGGCGTCGTCACGCCGGCGGCCCAGATGCCCAGCTGGGCCGCGGCACGCGCCAAGCCCTCACCGTCGCGCACGATGCCCACGTCCCGCCACATGAGGGCACGCACCTCGTCGGTGGTCGACGTGGAGGCCCCGTCCTCCACCTCCGAAAGCGACAGCGCGTCCGGCGTCGGGGCCGGCGCGTCCGGAACCGGGCTGGGCGGGTCGACCAGCCGCTGTACGGCACGGTGCGCGAACACCACGGTCTCGAGCAGGGAGTTCGACGCGAGCCGGTTCGCTCCGTGCACACCCGTACATGCCACCTCACCCACCGCGAACAGACCCGGCACGGTGGTCTCGCCCCACGTGTTCGTGCGGACGCCACCCATGGAATAGTGGGCCGCCGGCGAAACGGGAAGTCGGTCCTTGGCCATGTCCAACCCCGCCTCGAGA
The DNA here is from genome assembly GCA_040904885.1 of Gemmatimonadota bacterium. Taxonomy (GTDB): domain Bacteria; phylum Gemmatimonadota; class Gemmatimonadetes; order Longimicrobiales; family Gaopeijiaceae; genus JAWLHJ01. Next base: position 16,858 of record JBBDSN010000131.1, read on the forward strand.
CACGTCCCGTAGATCTTGGGGAAGCGCGCGGCCAGCCAGGCCGCGTCGCGGGCCGTGGCGTCGAGGAGCACGTGATCGCTCTCGGTCTCGAGCATTTCCCGCAGGGTCGCTCGCGCGACCACGTCCCGTGGGGCCAGCTCCACGCGCTCCGGATCGTAGCGGGGCATGAAACGCTCGCCCCGGGTGTTGTAGAGCAACGCCCCCTCGCCCCGAACCGCCTCGGAGATGAGGAACACGGGCTGGCCCGGGAGCACGAGCGCGGTCGGGTGGAACTGCGTGAACTCCATGTCCATCACCTCCGCGCCGGCATCGTACGCGAGCGCCACGCCGTCGCCAGTCGACACGGGAGGGTTGGTGGTCGTGCGGTACATCCGTCCGGCCCCGCCGGTCGCAAGCACGACGACCGGGGCCCGGTAGACCTCGTGGCGTCCCTCCTCGTGCAGGAACACCTCGACACCGCGCGCACGCCCGCCCTCCGTGACGATGCGGCTCGCGAGCGCGTGCTCGAGCACCGTACCCCGGTCCCGCGCGAGGCCGGAGAGCGACAACTCGATCTCCAGGCCCGTCGCGTCTCCCCGGGCGTGCAGGATGCGCGCCTTGGAGTGAGCCGCCTCGCGCCCCAACTCGACCTCCCCGTCGGCGGTATCGAACCGCACGCCGTACCGGACGAGATCCGCCACCCGATCGGCGGCCTCGAAGCAGAGGATACGCGCCGCCTCCTCGTTCACCAGCCCCGCGCCCGCTTCCACGGTGTCCTGGAAATGGAGGGACGGGTCGTCCCCGGGCCCGACGGCCGCCGCGATGCCGCCCTGTGCGTAGCGGGTGGACGCCTCCTCGATGCCGCTCTTCGTCACCACCAGGACCCGCCCCGGTGCTTCGAGCGCGGCGTACAAACCGGCGATCCCCGATCCCACGACGATCATGTCGTAGTCGAGACGTCGTTCGGTCATCGCCGCGGACCGCCCGCGCAGCTCAATCGAGGAGCTCGACGAGGTGGTAGTTTCGCTTCCCTTTGCGGAGCACCACGTACCGACCCTCGATCGCGTCGTCGACACCCACCCGGGCATCGACCGAGCTCGCGCGGATGTTGTTGAGGTACACACCCCCTCCCTCGATGGAGCGCCGCGCATCGCCCTTGGACGATGCCACCCCGGCATCGGCCAACAGGTCGACGAGCGGCATGCCCTCGCCTTCGAACGACGAGCGGGACATCCGTATCGAGGGAACGTCCGCGAAGATCTCCGTGATCTCCCCGGCCGAGAGCCCGTCCAGGCTGCCCCCGAACAGTGCGTCCGTGGCTCGCCGCGCCTCGGCGAGACCCGACGGCCCGTGCACGCGCGCCGTCAAGTCCTCGGCGAGCGCCTTCTGGGCCGCGCGCCGGTGCGGCTCCCGCTCGACCGCTTCGGCGAGCTCGTCGATCTCGGGGCGCTCGAAGAGCGTGAAGTACTTGAGATACCGCACGACATCCGCGTCCTCGGTGTTGATCCAGAACTGATAGAACGCGTAGGGCGACGTGAGCTCGCGGTCGAGCCAGACGTTCCCGCCCTCGGACTTGCCGAACTTGGCGCCCGACGCGTTCGTCACGAGCGGCATCACCGCACCATAGGCGCGCTCGCCCTCCATCCTCCGCACCAGATCGATGCCGGCCGTGATGTTCCCCCACTGGTCGCTCCCGCCCATCTGAAGCGTGCACCCCTCCCGCCTCAGCAGCTCCACGAAGTCGTACGACTGGAGCAGGACGTAGCTGAACTCCGTGTAGGAGATCCCGGTTTCTTCATTCTCGAGGCGCCGCTTCACGGATTCCTTCGCCATGAGCTGATTCACGGAGAAGTGCTTGCCGACGTCCCGCAGGAAGTCGACGAACCTGAGGCCACCGAGCCAGTCGAGGTTGTTCCGCATCCTCGCCGCGTTCGAGACGGCCCCGAAGTCGAGGAAGTGCTCGAGCTGAGACCGGATTCCCGCCGCGTTTTCGGCGGCCAGGTCGGCCGTGAGCAGCTGGCGCTCCGCGGTTTTCCCCGACGGGTCTCCGATGAGTCCGGTCCCGCCCCCGACCAACGCGATAGGAGTGTGGCCCGCGCGCTGCAGGTGGACGAGCCCCATGATGACCAGCAGCGAGCCCACGTGGAGGCTACGTGCGGTCGGATCGAATCCGATGTAGCCGACCCGTGGAGCCTCGGCGAGATGTTCCTCCACCCCGTGGGTCGCGTCCTGGAGCAGTCCGCGCCAACGGAGTTCGTCGAGCAGTGGCGTCATGGGATGGGTCGAGGTCGGATGATGGGGCCGCCGTGGGGACCGAACGGTAGTGCCAGGGCACAAGGGGTCAAGTGACCATGCTCCCCGTCCCGAGGTGCGCCTCATGATGCGCGCAATGCCACGCATAGAGATCGAGCATGAAGTCGAGCGACACGTCGCCGATCTCGGGGTGGCGCATGAGCTTCTGGAAGTCGTCGTGGTCCAGGGCCCGCAGCAGCGTGGCCCAGCGCTCGTGCAACCCGTCGAGGATTCGCAGCGACGGCTCGACCGGTGCGCGCTCCGCATCGGTCAGCCGTGCCCAGCCGTCCTGATCGTAGGGCTGGATGGTCGGCTGCTCCTCGGTCAGCGCCAACCGGAAACGGATGTAGGCGTTCATGTGGGAATCCGCGAGATGGTGCGTGAGCTGCCGCAGGGTCCAGCCCCCGGACCGATACGGCGTATCCAGCCGGTCGTCGTCCAATCCTTCGACGCGCTCGCGCACGCGCTCGGGGTGCATCGCGATGGTATCGATCCGGGTGTTTCGTTCCTGCTCGCTCAGGGGGCGGCCGACCGGCTCGAAGGCACCGATGGGGTAGCGTGGATCCGTCATTTCTGGACACTCCTCTCGTGTGAAGGGTAGCTGATGATGTCATCATCGACCCACGGACGCGAGGGACGCGCCAAGCGGCCCTTGCCGACCGGGGAGCGGGCCGCTCATGTTCGATCCGGGGAGCGACGCACGGCGCCGGAACCGGAGGGCCGCGGGCCGTGTAGTGTTTCAGGTCTCTCACGAGCATGCGCATGAGTTCTTGGTCCATACCGACGGCACTCTCAGGTTGCCTCGCCGCACTCCTGCTCGCGGCGCCGACCGCCGCGCAGGTCACGGATACGACCGTGCACGATGTCGGTACGATCTCCGGGCGGGTCCTGGACGCGGGCAACCGCCGCCCCATCTCCGAAGTGGTGATCCGCGTCGACGGGTCCGATGTGGAGACGCTGTCCGACACGAACGGCATGTTCATGCTTGCCGGTGTCCCGGCCGGGGAGCAAAGACTCGTCCTCGAGCATCTGTCCTACGGCGAGCACGCCCGGCGGGTCCTGGTAAACGCCGGCGAGGGTCTGACGCTCGAGGCGCGCATCTCGACCCGGGCCATCGAGCTCGCACCGCTGCTGGTCGAGACCCTGTCGGAGTTGGACCGACGCCGGATCACGAGTGGGGCGCAGATCAACGAGGTGACCCGGCCCGAAATCGACGAAGCGCATCGGACGGGCCGAAGCTTGGCGGACGTGCTCCGAGAACGGATCCCTGGTGCGTCCGTCCGGCCTGGAAGATTGGGCGGAGCGTGCGTGGAGTACCGGGGAGCCCGCGCGGGCGGGGGCGCTTGCCGTGAGCTCACCGTCTTCGTGGATGGGGTGAGGATCGCGGATCCGGGACTCTTCTACACTACGGTCCCGCCCGGTGATATCGAGCGCATGGAGATCCTCTCGGTCGCCGAAGCCGGCGCCCGGTACGGAAGCGTCTCGGGCAACGGTGTTCTGCTCATCGAGACGCGTCGTCCCCCGCAACGCAACCGCGCGGACCGCGAGACGACGATGAACTCCGGCTTCGACTGGACGGGAGAGGCACGCCCCTACGCCTGGAAGCGCGTATTCGCGACTTCGTTCGCGGCGAACGCGATCGGGGTGGGCTTGAGTCTGGCGCTCGCCGATCAGTGCCTCTGGCGCACCGAAGGCGGGTCGCTCGGGCTACGCACGCGTTGCGGGGGGGCGGCCACGACCGGAATCGGCTTCCTCAGCATGGCGCTACCGACCATCGGGGGGAGCTTCGCGGCCCAATGGGGTGGAGCCACCGACCTCTCCCGGGGTCGCATCACCCCGACGTCACTCACGGCCTCGCTGGGGGTTGCCTCCGGATACATGTTGTTGATCCACGGAACCGGAACCAGCGAGTTGCTCGGTGGCGTCATCCTCGGCGTCGGCGTCCCCGTGCTCACGACGATTGCAGATCGTATCTTCCGGTCACGCCATTAGCTTTCGGCAACCACCGCAGTACCACCCTCCACGCCCGAGGTCTTCCTTGCTCAGACCCGCTACGGTCACGAGTGCGGCCCTGTTCGCCGCCACGCTTCTCTCGTCGGGCTGTTACAGCTACACCGCCGTGCCCCTCGAGCTCGCGCCCGAGGGCGAAGACGTGCGGGTGCTCGTGACGCGACGAGGCGCCTTCGAGCTCTCCGAGATCACCGCGGTGCAGGGAGAGATCCCGTCCGTGCGCGGCAGGATCGTCAGCAAGGAACAGGGAGAGATCCTCCTACGCGTGCCGGTCGCGCAACGCACGGACGGTTTCCACATGGTGTCCCTCGATCAGACGGTCCGGGTGCCGACCGGCGAGATCCTCCAGGTCGAGCGGCGTGACTTCGACCGGGGCAAGACGGCCCTGCTCGGAGCGGGCGCCCTGGCCGGCTCGGCGTTCATCATCATCTCGATCATGGATGCGTTCGGCGGCGATGCGGGCTCCGGGGAGGGTCCCGACCCGGAGGAGACGAGAATCCCGGTCCCCCTCATCTCCATCCCCATCGGTCGCTGACGGGCCTCCACTCTCGCATTCCGGCCGTTCCCGGGACTTGTCACCGCTCGCGTTTTTGGTTGACAGAGACGTCCACCCAGGTCTATAGTTTATCGCTAGATAATCCCTCCACGGTGGAGGAAAATCTCGTGTTTCGTCGATCATTCCGATGATCGACATCACGGTGCGACGAGCCCTGCGGCAGACTTTTGTCTCCCTGACATTGTCGCGCCTCCCAGAGTCGTTCCGCGACTGTGCGGTGCCCTTCCACGGGGCGCCCAGTCGGCGGCTCTGGTTCTTCGTGTGCTCCAACCAGGAGTGTAGTGATGTTGCTACCCAAGTTTGTATTCGGAACGTCGGCAGCGGGTGAAGGCCCGTCCCGGCGGCTCGGCTGGCTGGCGGGCTTCGCGCTCGCGGCCATGCTGGGCGCTTCGGCCACGGCGGTCGAGGCCCAGACCGGCCAGGTGGTCGGGCAGGTCACCGACGCCTCTTCGGGCGCGCCGCTCGGCGAGGTCCAGGTCCACATCCCCAGCGCCGGACTCGGCGTTCTGAGCCGCGCGGACGGCCGTTTCGTAATGCTCAACGTGCCTGCGGGCACGTATGAGCTTCGCGCGGAGCGGATCGGCTATGCCGCCGCGGTCCAGGAGATCACCGTCACCTCCGGTCAGGCGACCCAGGTGGACTTCGGGCTCGAATCGCAGGCCCTCGGCCTCGACGAGATCGTCGTGACGGGCACCGCCGGTGCCTCTCGGCGGCGTGAGGTCGGTAACTCGATCGCGCAGATCGACATGGCCAACGTGCGCGACCGTCCGACGGTCGCGACGGACATCCTGCAGTCCTCTCAGCCGGGCATCGAGATCACCTCGGTCGGTGGCGAGGTCGGGCAGGGCAAGGTCATCCGTCTGCGCGGCAACTCCAGCGTCAGCATGAGCAACCAGCCGATCATCTACATCGACGGTGTGCGCATGATGAGCGGTGCGTTCCCACAGACGGCTGCGCGTGACTACCGGGCCGGCCGCGGCGCGAACGTGACCGCGAGCCCGCTCGACGCGATCAACCCGAACGACATCGAGCGCATCGAGGTCATCAAGGGCTCCGCTGCCACGACGTTGTACGGCACGGAGGCGTCCGCCGGCGTGATCCAGGTGTTCACGAAGCGCGGATCCGCGGGTGCTCCCGTCTGGACGGTCGAGTCCCAGCAGGGAACCGCCTGGTCCAGGAAGTTCGGCACGGACGACGTGCCGTACCTCTTCATGGAGCCGTTCATGCGGGACGGATGGCTCGGCATCGGTGACGGCGGCTGGGGTCCTGAAGCGCCGGACGGAACCCCGAACCGGATGTACAACGACTTCCGGACCGGAGCCACGAACTGGACGCAGGTCTATTCCGCGTCCGTGCGTGGGGGTGGCCAGAATCTCCAGTACTTCGCTTCCGGGCAGTACGACGACATCATCGGCATGCTGCCGAACGATCAGCTCGAGAAGTGGGCGGTGCGAGGGAACTTCACCTTCACGCCAGCGGACGACCTGCAGTTCCAGTGGAACACGGGTTACACGAACCAGTGGCAGCAGAACACCCCGAGTGGCAACAACGCCCAGGGCCTGACGCTGAACGTGTTCCGGCAGGACCAGAACTACTTCGGGACCGGCGGTTTCGACCGCATCATCGAAGTGCTTCCTTTCGACATCCAGCAGCGGATCGAGCGGTTCACCACCGGCGGTACGGTCACGTACTCCCCGCTCGACAATCTGACGAACCGGTTCACCATCGGGTACGACTTCTCGCAGCAGGAGGCCCGCAACCTGCGGCCGTTCGGCTTCGAGCAGCGGCCCGAGGGCGCCCTGCTGAATAACACGTGGCAGAACCGCCTTCTGACGTTCGACTACGTCGGCACGTACTCGTTCGACTTCACGGACGCCCTGCGCTCGAACTTCTCGTGGGGTGGCCAGGCCGTGGGTGACGAGATCCGTGAGCTCGAGGGCTGGGGTGAGATCTTCCCCGGTGCCGCGGAGCCGACGGTCAGCTCGGCGTCGATCAAGATCGCCGAAGAGGATCGGGAACGGGTCTGGAACGCTGGTTTCTTCTTCCAGAACGTGCTCGACATCAGCGACAAGTACTTCATCACGACCGGAGTCCGGGTCGACGGCAACAGCGCCTTCGGTGAAGGCTTCGGCCTGCAGGTGTACCCGAAGGCCAGCTTGAGCTGGGTCATCTCGGACGAAGATTTCTGGCCGGAGTCCTTCGGCCAGGTCAAGCTCCGGACGGCGTACGGCCAGTCCGGCCGCGCACCCGGTGCGTTCGACGCCGTGCGGACCTGGAACCCCATCGGTTGGGGCGACGTCCCGGCGTTCGTGCCGCAGAACGTCGGCAACCCCGATCTCGGCCCGGAAGTCACGGGCGAGTTCGAGGTCGGGTTCGACGGCTCCTGGGCCAACGACCGCGTCAACGTCGTGTTCACCTACTACAACCAGACGACCACCGACGCGCTGCTCGATGTCGGTCAGACGCCCTCCACGGGCTTCACGTCCTCGCAGCTCGAGAACGTGGGTGAGCTCAACAACCAGGGCTTCGAGATCGGCTTGAACGTCACGCCGATCGAGACCGCGGACTACGGCTGGGACGTCGGGGTCAACGTGACCACCAACAAGTCCGAGGTCATCGACCTCGGCGGTGCGTCCGAGTTCACGTCCATCGGGGGCTGGATCATCGAAGGAGAGCCGGTTCCGGTGAATCGTGGGTTCCGGGTCTTGAATCCCGACGACATCGCGGATCCCGTGTACGACGAGCAGTTTCTGTGGGGTCCCGAGCTGCCGACGCGTACGGTGAGCCTCAATACGAGCCTCCGCCTCCCGAGGGGCATCATCCTCGCGGCGAACGGTGAGTACCGGGGCGGAAACGTGATCGAGCTCAACCCGATCTCGATTTCCCGTTCCGTGCGCTCGCCGCTCTGCTCTCCGTACTACGCGGGGGAGACCGGCGTAGCGCTCGACGAGGCGAACACGCCGGCCATCTGGCGCGCGCGCTGCACTCCGAGTGAGGAAGAGGGCTACTGGTACGACGCGGACTACTTCAAGCTCCGGAGCGTCAGCGCCACGATCCCGGTGGACTTCGCGTTCCCGGATCGCGTGACGGGCTCGAGCCTCACGCTCGCGCTGAACAACTCCTTCCTCTGGATGAAGGACATCCCGTGGATGGACCCCGAGATGCTGGGGAACCAGGGCGCGAACTCCGGCGGGCTCGGAGCGACCGAGCGCGTACCTTCGCCGATCTCGTTCCGGGCGTCGCTCCGGATCACGTTCTGAGGGGCTGATAAACAATGAATTCCAAGCATATACGACACGCCGTAACGGGAGGCGTCGCATTTACGGGGCTGCTCTTCATGAGCGCCTGTGATGTGACGAACCCCGGGCCAGTGCAGGACGCCTTCCTTTCCGAAAAGCCCTCCCACGAAGCACTCGTGAATGGGGCCGGACGGAGACTTCAGGAGGCCATGAACAACATTTCCTACACCTCCGCCCTTCCTGCCCGGGAGATGTTCCCGGGTGGGCAGACGGGATCGCTCGGACACGCCGTGCTGGTGCAGGGTGGTTACCTCGAGCCCGGATCCTTCGGGGGACACTTCAACGATGCCGTGCAGGCGCGCTTCATCGCCGAAACGGCGCTCGAGCTCTTCACGGAGGTCGAGGGCACGGAAGACCAAGCCGACCCGGACGTCATACAGCAGGCCATGGTCTGGGCGGGATACGCCAACCGCGTGCTCGGCGAAAACTGGTGTGAGGCCGTGTTCGACGGCGGTCCGGCGGAGCCGGGTACCGCATACCTCACCCGTGCCGAGCAGCACTTCAGTGACGCCATCAGCAACGGCACGGACGCGTCTCTCGTGAGCGCGGCCCATGCCGGACGGGCGCAGGTCCGGGTCTGGCTGGGTGACTGGACCGGAGCCGTTGCGGACGCCGGACAGATCACCGATCCGGGCTGGCAGTTCGCGCTCAACTCCGTGAACCAGGACCCGCCGACGCGGAATCAGCTTTTCTACGCGAACGCGGACGTGCCTTACCGCGCGTACACGATGTGGTTCACGTACTACGGGGGAAGCGACAGCGACATCGAGGGCCAGGCCCCGTCGCTACCCGAGTTCGACGGATACTACGAGCTCACGGGTGATCCGCGGCTTCCCGTGCTGGATCAGACCGAGACCGTGCCCTTTTCCAACGCTGCGCTCCAGGGATACGGCCAGACGCCCTGGCTGAACCAGGCCAAGTACACCAGCGGTGACGACGACTTCCGTCTCGCGAGCTACAACGAGATGCGTCTGATCGAAGCCGAAGCGCTGCTCAACGACGGCGACTATCAGGGCGCAATCGACATCATCGACGACCTCCGTGCCGGAATCACCAGTGAGAACGGTGGTACGCTGGCACGCATTCCGGACGTATTGGGCGGACTGCCCGGATACGATCCACTCCCGGCTCCGACCGACGTCGCGACCACCATGACGTATCTCATGCGTGAGCGTGCAATCGAGCTGTGGGGTGAGGCTCGCCGACTCGGTGACCTCCGTCGTTGGGAAGACGGTCAGGGCCTGGGCGGAGACGTGCGGCGTCCTCCGTTCGAGCTCGTGTCCGACCTCTTCGCGGACGCGGAGGCGGCAGCCGCTTCACGCGGTGGGCCTGACCGCCTGCGCTGTTTCGACATTCCAGACGCCGAGCGGGAAGCCAACGAGAACATTCCGACAGTGAACTGACGGACCGTCCGGCGTGTGGGCGACCCGTGTTCGGGTCGTCCACATGCTCGGACTGCGTTGGAAAGCAGTGAGAAGAGCCGCTGGCGATCCCTTCGGGAATCACCAGCGGCTCTTTCTTTACAAACACAAGGACGGGCCCGGCCCCTTGACCATCGGCACCCGGATGACGAACCCTGTCGACGGTCACGGGGGTACGTTATTTATACCTTAGTCTGTGTGATTTACCCCTTCGACGCGCGAGACCGATGAGACGACCTGTTGCTACTTTCGCCCTGCTCTTCGCGACCGTGGCCGTAAGCGCCGCGTGCCTCGACGACAGCATCACGGGTACGCGCCCGCTCACGTTCTCGTTGAGCGCGGAGAACCCCACAGCCGCCGTGGGAGACTCCGTGTCGTTCATCTTCAGCGCCACGGGAACCTCGATCTTCGGCGTTCTGTTGCTCTACGGCGACGGGGCGTCCGACACCATTCCCACGGAATCGGCGAGCACGGTGGAATGGGCCGCCGGCGCGACCCACGTCTACGAGGAGCCCGGCACCTTCAGCGTCATCGGGCGGCTCGAGACCGGCGCCGGTTCCCAGACCGACACGGTGGAAGTCGAGATCACGGAGCCGGCCGGAAGCGGCTGACGCACTCAGCCATGCGTACACAAAGGGAGGGGGCTCCGCCGACTCGCGGAGCCCCCTCTTCTCGTACCTGTGCGCTCGCCGAACCAGCCGGCTACTCCCATGCTACACGCGTTTCAGCCCCCCATCCCTTCACCGCGCTTCATCAGGTTCATGTGAAGCTCGGCTTGCTCGAGACCGCCCTCCCCCTCCTGCCAACCAATCCGTTCGTCTCCGTTCGCGTCATGACCCAGGATGACTCGGTCAGCCAGCTCGGCGACCTGTTCCATGAGGGGGGCTGCCGCGGCCGCGCTGTTCGCGGCCATGACCTGGTCGACCAGCCCGACGATCTCCTCGGCGCGAGACACGACGTTCCGGGCAGACGTCGCGACGTGGGTCGCATGGGTCGCGACATTCTCCGAGGCCGTTTCGTGCGCACCCGCCATCTCGATATGCCGGACGACACCGGAAGCGGCTGGTAAGACGCCGTAGCCCGCTCCAGGACCCTGCTCGATACGGGACGGATCGACCGCATGCAGGACATGCCCGGCATGCCGTTTCATGGCATCGAGATCTTCCGTGTTCCGGAGCGCCAACATCGCGTGCTGTTGGGCCACGGCCGCTTCGGCCAGGGCCGTCGGGAGCAAGCCGGCGCCATCAGGTGTGTTGCCGAAGCCGTCCGCGACATGCCCCATGTGGGCGTGGGCGGGCGATTGCTGTGCTGCCGCTGGCAGCGCGACGATGAATACCGCCGCGAGTGCGGCTACGACCGCAAGTCCATTTCTCGTCATGCTCATGCGACTTCCCCTCCGTCAGAGTTCGGTTCGTCCACTTCTGTACCGTAGGAAACCGTACGATGGCCGGCGTCGTGGCCGCAAGCCCAATCTGTCAGGCTCCCCATTCGGTCGCTTCAGTCACGCATCAGCAGGAAAGGCACCGGTTGTTATTCTCCGCGCCGAGGCTCTCCAAATAGGCAATAGCTCTGGGGAACGGCTGAATGCGCTGAACCGGCCCGTTCGCCATGTCTACCGTGGTCTGGCCGCGGCGGCTGACCGCCAGCGGATCGGCACCCTGATCGACGAGATATCGGAGCATCTCGACGTCACCCCGTGCCGCAGCGTTGTGCAACGGCGTGTAGCCAGAATGATCCCTCGCGTTCACATCCGCGCCGAGCTCCTCGACAAGATACCGCACCGAGGGAAGCCACGCGTCAGGCACATGTCGGTGGGAGTTGCCGGCGTAACCAGTTCCGTATCCGTGACCGGAGGCGGCGTGGATCGGGTACACACCCGGCCCTCCTTCCTCTACCGGCGGCAGTCCGGACGGATCCGGACCCTCACTATCCCCACCACGACGTCGCCTCTCAGGGGGCTTCATGGTCGGAATCGTCGGATCAGCGCCGGCGTCGACCAGCATCTTCATGCCCTCGACATCGAGGGCGTGTGCGGCGCGCCAGAACGGCGTCGCCCCACGCATGTCGATACCCAGATGGCTGAAGGTGTACTCCATGAACCAGAGATGCTTGGTGAGTCTGGCATTGGGGTCAGCACCAGCGTCCAAGAGCGCTCGCATAGCGTCGTAGTGCGTCGCGGTCTGCTGCAGATAAGCCTGCTGCTGAGGATAACGCGCCTTCGGCGCCCATTGGGTATTGATCACCGCGAACAACGGTGTCGTCCCGGCATGGCTCGGAAGGTTGGGATCCGCACCGCGCTCGATCAACTCGAACATCATGTCGAAATGCCCGTTCATCGCGGCCATGAGCAAGGGGCTCGTCTGGTCACCCCCGCTGCGCAGATTGATGTCCGCTCCGGCGTCGATCAGGCGGAGCGCGATGTCCGTCTCGCCTTCACGAACCGCGTGCAGAAGAGGGGTCAGACCACCCTGCGCCCCCACCAACGCCGGATACGAGCTGTCGTACTCCTCGTTGGCCGAGACCTCCGCGGGCTCAGCCGCATCCTCGGTCGGATTGTCGGCCTGGACCTGCGGAGGCGTAAACGCGGAACTGAGCGTCTGGAGCGATTCGTCCAACTCCTCGTCGGACAGCGTCCGGGCCCGTTCCAACGCCTCTTGTACTTCACTCGGACTCGGCAGCCAGCCCTCACCGCCCCCCGCGACACGGTCACCGCGGAACTCCTCGAGCACGCGGTTCCGTACCTGTTCGCCCGCCCGATCCTCCGCCGCGCGCACACGCATATCCATCACGCCCGTCATGGCATTGAGATCGGCACCTGCCCGGATGAGCGTCTCGACCGTCGCGAGGCGACCTGCCGAGACGGCGAACATCAGGGGCGTCTGCCCCCATCGGTCTTCCCTCACGTTCGGATCCGCACCGTACTCCAAAAGCGCGGACACAGCGGATTCACTTGCGGTGCTCGCGGCGAAATGGATCGGCGTGCTGCCACCGGTGGATGTCCGTGCACCGGGATCCGCTCCGGCTTCAAGGAGTGCGACGACGACCTCGGCATCTCCCCCACGCGCCGCGATGTGCAACGGCGTATAGTCGCCTAGGCGCGTCGCAAGCGACACAGTCGCCCCGGCCTCGATGAGGTGCTGGGCCATCACGACGTCGCCCTGTTCGGCCGCCCAGTGGAGCGCGGTCATCCCGTCTCCCTGCGCGGCGTCCAGGTCGGCGCCCTCACGAATCAGAGCCTCCACCCTCGCGAGATCGCCCTGCATCGCCGCATCGGCGAGGGGCGCCTCGGGGGGTACCGCTCCCCAGAGAAACAAAGTCATCAACAGCGCGCCCATGGACCGGGCATGCAAACAGTTCTTCATAGTCTCTCCTCGACTGACCTCTGGTGTCCGACTCAGCGGCCCATCGCCGTCGAAATGTTCGGCGCCCCAAACGAGAACTCTCCGGTGCTATCTCCGAAGCTTTCCATGTCGTCCATCCCGAGCTTGTGCATGAGGCTCAGCATGGCGTTCGCCATCGGTGTGCCATCGGGCGCCTTGAGATGCACGTTCCCTTCGAGCTGACCATTCGCACCACCGAGCACGATCAACGGGGCCCGTCGGTGATTGTGGAGGTTCGGATCGCCCATCGGGGATCCGTACATGATCATGGTCTTGTCCAGCATCGTCTTGTCGCCTTCCCGGATCTTGCTCAAGCTCTCGAGGAAGTACGGAAGCATGCTGACGTGGTATGTGTTGATCTTCGCGAAATCCAGAATTCGGTCTTCGGTGCCACCATGGTGCGAGGCAGGGTGGAACGGTGTATCGGATCCGCTCTCCGGGAAGACCCGCGCCGACGAGTCACGACCCATCTTGAACGAGAAGACAC
>JBBDSN010000132.1:0-30190 GCA_040904885.1 Gemmatimonadota bacterium
TTCTAGCCCGCCAGGACCTCTCGGGCGTGCTCGAGTGCGAAGTCGAGCGCGTCCTGCTCGATCGTGAGCGGTGGTGCGAAGCGGATCACCTGGTGATGCGTCTCCTTCGCGAGCACCCCCCGCTCCTGCAGCGCCTCGCAGAACGGCCGTGCCGTTCCGCTCGAGGCGCGGATCACCACACCGATCATGAGGCCTCGACCCCGTACTTCCTCGACGTGCGGTGACCCGATAGCCTTCAGATCGGCCACGAAGCGGGTCCCGAGACGATCCGCGCGCTCGGGCAGCCCCTCGTCGAGCACGACCCGGAGCGACGCCCGCGCCACTGCGGCGGCCAGCGGGTTTCCTCCGAACGTCGAACCGTGGTCACCCGGCTCGAACACGCCCATGAGCTCGTCATCCGCCAGGACGGCTGAGACGGGGTAGACACCGCCCCCGAGAGCCTTCCCGACAATCAACACATCGGGGCGTACGTCCTCCCAATCGCAGCAGAACAGCCGTCCGGTGCGTCCGAGCCCGGTCTGGATCTCGTCGGCCATCATGGCCACGCCGTGCTGCGTGCAGATGTCCCGGACGGCGGTGAGGTACCCGTCGGGCGGCACGACGACCCCGCCCTCCCCCTGCAGCGGCTCGAAGAGAAAGCCCACGGTGTTCGGCCCCACGGCCGCGGCCAACGCCTCGGCGTCACCGTAGGGAACCGACTTGAAGCCTGGCGCGAAGGGGCCGAAGCCGGCGCGGTACTGCGCCTCGGTCGAGAAGCCGACGATGGTCGTGGTCCGGCCATGGAAATTGTTGTCGCACACGATGATCTCGGCTTGTCCGTCCGGGACGCCGCGCACGGTATACCCCCACTTCCGGACCATCTTGATAGCCGTCTCGACGGCCTCCGCGCCCGTGTTCATGGGCAGGGCGCGGGCGAAACCGGTCGCCTCGCACAGCTCTCTGAGGAACGGTCCGAGTTGGTCGTTGTGGAACGCCCGCGACGTGAGCGTGAGAGCGTCGAGCTGGTCGCGCGCCGCGGCAATGATCGCCGGATGCCGATGACCCTGATTCACCGCGGAATAGGCGCTGAGCATGTCGAGGTAGCGCTTTCCCTCGATGTCCCACACCCAGGAGCCCTCCCCTCGCTCGATGACCACCGGGAGCGGGTGGTAGTTGTGCGCGCCGTACCGGTCGACTTCGTCGAGCATCGCGTCGGTGTTGACCAGCGTCGAGAGCCCCATGGTACCTCCTGCTATGTTAGCATAATTATGCAGAACATATGCATGATAATGCCAGCCTAGACTTCAGACAACGGGGTGTTTCGGCCGTTCATCCACATGGAGGGTGAACACGTCGGGCCGCGCGTAGTGGCCGGTAACGTCGAAGTCGAAGCGGCCCCGGGCGATCGCCTCCAGCTCGAGGTCGGCCAGGAGGAGGCCTTCCCGGTCCCAGAGCGGCCCGGCCAGGAGGTCGCCTTGCGGGCCGTAAATGACCGATCCGCCCCGACACAGCGGGTCGGGCCGGTCGCCGAGCTCTTCGGCGACCCCCTCGAGATCCTCCGGAAACATGTCGCGCGTGACGTATTGGTTGCAGCCCAGCACGAAGCAGCGCCCTTCGAGCGAGATGTGCTGGAGGGTCGAGAGCCATCGGTCGCGCGCGTCCGCCGTCGGGGCGACGTAGATGTCCACGCCCTTCGCGTACATCGCCATACGCGCCAGCGGCATGTAGTTCTCCCAACAGATGAGGCCGCCCAGGGTGCCGAACGGGGTCTCGACGGCCGTGAGCGTGCTGCCGTCCCCTTCGCCCCAGATCAGGCGCTCCGCGCCGGTCGGCTTGAGCTTGCGGTGCTTCCCGAGCAGAGTGCCGTCGGGGCCGATGTACAGCAGCGTGCAGAACAGGGTGCCGCCACTGAACGTGCTGTCACGCTCGATGACGCCCACCGTCAGAAACACGCCGGCCTCCTGCGCGATCTCTCCGAGCCGGGTCACCTCCGGACCCGGCACATTCACGGCCGACGCCCAATACCGCGCGAACATGGCTCGTCCGGTCTCGGAACGACTGCCGACGGCCGTGCCGAAGCGCAGGCCCCACGGATAGCCCCCCACGAACGCCTCGGGGAACACGACGAGCTCCGCGCCTTCAGCGGCGGCTTCGCGGGTCGAGGCGGCGATGCGCTGGATCGCCGTCGCGGGATCGAACGGGGCACCTGCGGGCTGGGCAACGGCGACCTTCACGTGCGTCGGGTCGGACACTGGGGAACTCCTCGCGTCGGGGTTGTGCGGGGGCTTCCGGGGGGAAGACTCACCCTCCGGAATAGATCAACTCGGTGACGACCTCGCCGACCATCTCGAGCGTTTCGGCGCTCATGTTCTGCGGCACGTCTTCCGGGGTGTGCCAGTAGGCGTTGTCCGGACCGTAGGAGAAGTCGATGACGTTCGCCGTCGGCAGGCCCGCTTCGATGAGCGGAATGTGATCGTCGACCACGTCCTGCCCGACGCGGTCTCGAAACGTGTCGGCGTAGCCGAGCCGCTCCGCGGCCCGCCAGATCTTGCGCACGACGACCGGCGCGGCGCGGGCCGAGTAGCCCTCCACCAGGAAGAGCGGGTCGGCGTCGCCCACCATGTCGAGGAGTACGCCGTAAACCGGACTCCCATCGTCGCTCAGCGTTTCGGCATAATGGCGCGCGCCGAGAAACATGTCGTCCTGCCCGGGTCCATAGTCTTCCCCGTCGACCAGGAGGATGTCGATTCCCATGGGCGGCTCGTGCTCGGCGAGCAAGGAGGCGAGGTGCAGCAGCACTGCCGTGCCGGACCCGCCGTCGTTCGCGCCGGGCACCGGAATGTCGTGGAGGGACGAGTCGGCCGCCTGGTCCGAGCGCGGCCGGGTGTCCCAGTGCGCGAGCAGCAGGATGCGCCGGGTCTGCTCCGGACTGAACCGAGCGAGCACGTTCGTGAGCGTCAGCGTCTCGCCTGCGGCCGTGACGTGCGTGAAGGTGTCGGCGACCACGTCTGGCGCGAGCGAGTCGAGCCGGGCGATCATCCAGGCGAGCTGGCGGGCATGTCCCTCCGTGCCAGGCACACGCGGGCCGAACGACACTTGCTCGCGGACGAGCTCCATCGCGGGGGCGCCCGCGAACGCGGGCCGGCCGGGCGTCGGCCCCTCGGTCGTGTCGGTGCAGCCTCCCACCGCGCCGAGGGCCACGAAAGCCAGGACTCCGCGCACTACGAGCCCAGCTCCGCCAGAAGCTCGCGGGCCTGTTCCTGGACGTCCACGTCGGTCGGGTGGACGGCTGGTAGCTCCAGGACACGCCGGTACGCCGCGAGCGCGTCGTCCTTTCTGTCGCGTTTGCGGTACAGCTGCGCGAGATCGAACTGGAAGAGCACCAGGTCCGGCCATGACGTCGCGGCCGTCTCCAAATGTCGCTCGGCGAGCTCCCAGTTGGCGCTCGAGAGGGCTTCGTTCCCCATGAACAGCCGTCCCACCGCCCGCTCGAACCGGGACAGGCTCATGACCTCGTAGCTCAGCTTACCCAACAGGTTGTGCGCACCCCCATGAAGGGAATCGATCTCGAGGACCGCGTGCGCGTCGTCCCACACCTGCTGCGCGAGCTCGGTCGCGTATCCGGGTGACGCATTCATGGCACGGCGTCCGTGCGCGGCGCCTCTCCAGTAGCGCCCGTCGATGCCGTCGGGACGGAGGGCGACCGCCCGGTGTGCGAGGTCCATGGCCGGATCGAGCCAGGCATTCTGCGGCCTCGATCCCTCCTCGGCCACCCCGAGGAGGACAGCCGCACGCGCCGCACGCCAGAGGACCTCGTAGTCATCGGGCACGACCGCAAGATGCTCTTCCAGCAGCTCGAAGGAAGCCAGGGGGCTGCCTTCGAAGTAGAGCGAATCCGCTTCGTCGATCGGGCTCACGACCCCCACCGGCACGCGCAGGTCGATCCCGCCGGGAGCGAGCGGCTCGTAGCGGGCTGAGACCTGAGCGAGGAGCGGAGCGACCGGCGCGCTGAGCAGCACGCAGGTCGACAACGCGGCAATCCGGAAGATGCAGAAGAATGGTTTCATAGCGGTCGAATGATACCGGGAACCGGGCCGAACGATCCCCCGGACCCTCCGGCGACCCTGCCCAGATGGGTTGCCGTATTCGCGGAAGATGCCCCCTATTGCGGGACTTCGGCGGAGATTCCACAGAAGGAGCCATCGATGCGCACCAGAACACTCGCACTTTCAGCGATCATCGCGGTCTGCGGAGGCTGCACCCAGACGGATCGACCGGACGACCCGTCCATGGGAGACACGAGCGCCTCGGACCCGGGCATCGTCGAGGTCGTCGCCCGGGACCTGACGCTCGACGCGCCCGACACCGTCCCTCCTGGCTGGACGACGTTCCGGTTCACCAACACGTCGCCCATGATCCACTTCGCCGTCGTCGAGCGGATGCCGGAGGGGCGCGGGCTCGTCGCGCAACAAGAGGAGGTCGCACCCGTCTTCCAAAACGGCTTCGACCTTCTCGCGGCCGGAGAGATGGACGCAGCCATGGCCGAGTTCGGCACGCTTCCGGCCTGGTTCGGCGAGATCGTCTTCCTGGGCGGACCCGGGCTCACGTCGCCGGGAGTGACCAGCCAGGCGAGCGTCTATCTGGAGCCGGGCACGTATCTGCTGGAGTGCTACGTGAAGACCGACGGCCTCTTCCACTCGTACAACCCCGAGCCGGGCATGTACGGCATGGTCCACGAATTCACGGTCACGGGAGAGCCGTCCGGAGCTTCCGAACCCGAACCCACGCTGCGCCTGACGATCTCGTCCGAAGGCGGCATCGAGATGGCGGGCCCGGTGCTCGCCGGCGACCACACAGTGGCGGTCGACTTCACCGACCAGACCGTACACGAAAACTTCGTCGAGCACGACGTCCATCTCGTGCGGCTCGACGAGGACGCGGACCTCGAGGCGCTCGAGCGCTGGATGGACTGGACGCTGCCCGGCGGCTTGGAGAGCCCAGCCCCCGCGGTGTTCCTGGGCGGTCTGAACGAGATGCCGGCCGGATCCACCGGCTACTTCACGGTGTCGCTCGAGCCGGGAACGTACGCCTGGATCGCTGAAGTGCCCGGCGCATCGGACAAGGACATGCTGGTGCCGTTCAGCGTACCCGACGCATGATCCGGTGCACGAAGCCGTGACCCCGCACATGGACGCCCCACGTATCGACCGGATCCTCGAAACACCGCTCTACGTAGGCGATGTCGAACAGGCCGCACGGTTCTATGAACGGACGCTGGGCCTTCGGCGGATGTCGACGGGCGAACGGCTCATCCCGATGGACGCTGGAGGGGGAACCGTGCTGTTGCTGTTCCAGCGGGGCGCGACCGACACCGGCACGTCGTTCGAAGGGGGCTGGATTCCGTCGCATGACGGCAGGGGCACGGCCCATTTCGCCTTTGCCGTCGACGCCGGCGAAATCGACGCGTGGCGCGCCCATCTCCGGAACGAGGGCGTCGAGATCGAGAGCGAGGTCGAGTGGGACCGTGGCGGCGTGAGCCTCTACTTTCGTGACCCGGACGGTCACTCGGTAGAGTTGGCGTCGCCCGGTGTATGGCCGGTCTACTGAGCATGTCACCGATGAGATGCGGGAGGAGGATGTCGTGAGGACTCTGCTGGTGCTGGTCGCCTTCCTCGTCCTTGTCTGGGCGATGTACGCCTTCAACCGGCTCGTGCGCCTCCGCAACCAGATGCGCGCCGGCTGGGCGGACATCGATGTCCAACTCACCCGCAGGCACGACCTGGTGCCCCAGCTCGTGACCGCCGTGAAGGCCTACGCGGGCCATGAGCGCGCCACCCTGGAGGCCGTCACCGAGCTCCGCTCGCGGGCCGCCGCGCTCCAGAGCCCCGCCACCCGCGACAGCCCCGCCACCCTGGGCGCGGTCGAGACCGAGCTGGAGCAGGCCCTGGGGCGGCTGTTGGTTCTGAAGGAAGCCTACCCGGAGCTGAAGTCGAACGAGACGTTCGAGCAGCTCCAGCGCAACCTCGTCGAGATCGAGGACGCGCTTCAGTACGCCCGCAGGTTCTACAACGGAGCGGTGCGCGACTACCAGACGGCGATCCAACGCTTTCCCGACCTCCTGATCGCACGCGTCGCCGGCTTCGCCCCGGGCGAGTTCTTCCAGGCGAGCGACGAGGAGCGAGGCCCGGCCCGCGTGGCGCTGGGATCGTGAGGCGCTCCTGGTCCAGGTGTTTGGGGACCGCCGCTTTGATCGGAGCGCTGGGGGCGTTCCCGGCGGAAGCGCAGGAGCGGATCCTCTCGTACGACATCGAGATCGACGTGCGGTTGGACGGGAGCCTGGACGTGGCCGAGCACATCACGGTGTTCGCCGAGGGGCGCAACATCCGGCGGGGAATCTACCGGGACTTCCCGACCCGGTACCGGGACCGGTTCGGCAACCGGGTCAGGGTGTCTCTCGAGGTGCTCGACGTCGAGATGAACGGCAGCCGCGTACCGTGGTTCACCGAACGGGTCGCGAACGGGGTCCGGATCAACACGGGCGACGACTCGTTCCTCGACGTGCCCGGCGAATACACGTACACCATCGACTACCGCACGACGCGACAGCTCGGGTTCTTCGACGAGCACGACGAGCTCTACTGGAACGCGATCGGTACGGGGTGGATCTTCCCGATCGACACCGGCAGCGTCGAGGTTCGACTCCCCGAGCCGGTCCCCGTCGAGCAGATGGGTGCCGAGGGGTACACGGGGCCACAGGGCGCGAGCGACGCGGGGTACGTCGCGGAGCTGACCGGCCCCGGGATCGCACGCTACGCCCTGACCGAGCCGCTCGCGCCCGGGGAGGGACTCACGATCGTGCTCACCTTCCCGAAGGGCGTGGTGGCCGAGCCGGGCCGGGTCGATCGGGTGCGTTGGTTTCTAGCGGACAACCTGGGCGTGCTGGTGGCGCTGGCCGGACTCGCGGGGCTCCTGCTCTTCTGTGTACGTCGTTGGAAGGAGATCGGGCGCGACCCGGCCGAGGGCGTGGTCATCCCGAGATACGACCCACCCGCGGGCTGGAGTCCGGCGGCGACCCGGTATCTGCGTCGTATGGGTTACGACGACCGTTGCTTCACGAGCGACGTGCTCGATCTCGCGGTGCAGGGACGCCTGCGCATCCATCGCGATGAAGAGGCCCGCAAAGGCGAGTGGGCACTCGAAGAGACGTCGACGACCGTGGCTTCGGCTCCGTCACAGAGCGCGTTGCTCGGCGTCCTGTTCAAGGGCCGCTCATCCATGCTAGAGCTCGACGCTTCGAACGGGACCGTCCTGCGCGCCGCGCGCTCGGCTCAGCAGCTGGCCTTGGACGAGCAGCTGCACGGTCCCTACTTCCGCCGCAACGGCAAGAGCGCCTTCCAGGCCTTCCTGATCACGGCGACCACCGGCGGGCTCGCCTTCCTGGCGGCGGGAGGGAACGGGATCCCCGCGATCGTCATCACGCTCGTTTTCATGGTCGGCGTGTCCGCCCTGTTCACCCACCTGGTGCGCGCGCCCACACCCGAGGGCCGTGAGCTCCTCGACGAGCTCGCGGGCCTCGAGTTGTACCTCACGGTCGCCGAGCGGGACGAGCTGGCCGGAATGCCAGGACCCGGCGGAGCGCCGCCGCTCGACGCCGGCCGGTACGAATCGCTCCTGCCGTTCGCCGTCGCGCTCGCGGTCGAGGACGCGTGGACCGAGAAGTTCACGGCGGCCGTGGGCGTCGCGGCGGCAGCCGAGGCGGCCCGCGGCATGCACTGGTACGCCGGTCGCGGACCCATCACGGACCTCGGATCGTTCAGCCGCTCCGTCGGCTCCAGCCTGAGCTCCCAGATCGCTTCGGCGGCGAGCCCGCCGGGCAGCGGCTCGGGGTCGGGCGGTGGTGGATCGTCGGGCGGCGGGGGAGGCGGGGGAGGCGGCGGCGGGCGCTGAGGACAGTCGGGTTCAGACCGGCCCTATCCGAGCTCTTCCAGCAGCATTGCTAAGCACGTACACGTCCTTATCTACGTGGACGGAACCGTCGCGATCAAGGATCTCACGGACGTGCCCGAAAAATCAGGGCGGTGCTCCCGAACTCCGGAGCACCGCCCCATCGACCCTGCATCATCCAGACGCGTGTCCTACGGTCCGGCTCACCCGCACTCGCTGAACCCACACACGTGGCACTTCTTGCACCCTTCCTCGAAGGCGAGCTGGCCGGAGCCACAGTCGGGGCAGGTGCCCATGTCGAACAGCTCCGGGCCGTGGTAGCCCGACGCGGCGGCCTCGGCCTGGGCGCCGGTGGACTGGCCGGTCGCCGGGACGCTCAACGGCAGCGCCTCCTGCACACCCTCCTTCTCCTCGAGGTACCGCTCGATGGCCTGACCGATCGCATCCGGCGCGGACAGCACCTTGTTCGGGCCCAGTCCGACGGCCCGGTCGCACGAGATGCCGCGCAGCTGGTCCTTCACCTGCCGGATCGGGATGCCGGAGCGGAGTCCGAGCGAGATGAGCCGCCCGATCGCCTCGGCATCGGCCATGGCCGGGCCACCGGCCTTACCGAGCGTGCAGAACACCTCGAACGGCCGGCCGCTCTGGTCCTCGTTGATCGTGACGTACAGATCGCCGAGGGGCGAGATCATCTTCATGGTGTAGCCGCGGAGCGCCTGCGGACGCTGACGCTTGTGACGCGCCGCGCCCGCGCTCATGTCCTGCTCCCTGAGCTCCCCACGCAGCCGCTCGTTCTCGAAGCGCAGGTTGTGCGCCTCCTCACGGGCATCGGCGAGCTCGTGCTCCAGCTCGGAGATGTTCGCCGTCACCTCCGCAGGCACCTCGGTTTTGCCGGTCTTGCCCGTGGAGAGCACCTGTCCCTCGCGTGAGCCGTCGCGGTACACCGTCACGCCCTTGCACCCGAGGCTGAACGCGAGCTCGTAGATCTCGCGGACCTGCTCCTCGGTCGCTTCGCGTGGGAAGTTCGTCGTCTTGGAGATGGCCGAGTCGCAGTGCTCCTGGAAGGCCGCCTGCATGCGCACGTGCCACTCGGGCGAGATGTCGTGCGCGGTACGGAAGGCGCGCTGCACGTCCTCGGGGACCTCGTCGAAGTGGATGTGCCCCTCTTCGGCAATCCGCTCCATGAGCTCGTCCGAGTACCACCCGCCCTCTTTGGCCATACGCACGAAGTCGGGATTGACGTCGGGCATGAGCGAGCCGGCCTGGTTGCGCATGAACGCGACCGCGAAGAGCGGCTCGATGCCGCCCGAGCATCCGGCGAAGATCGAGATGGTCCCGGTCGGCGCCACGGTGGTCAGATTGCAGTTCCGGAGCGGACGCTCGGGCTGGACCCGGCTCCCGTCCGGCCGGCGGGTCGCCGTTTTGTCGGGACCCCAGATCGACTCCCTCCACTCGGTGAAGACCCCCCGTGTCCCGGCGAGCTTCTCGGAGGCGACCCGCGCCTCCTCGTTCAGGAAGCCCATGACCTTGCGGCCCAGGTCCACGCCCTCGGGCGAGTCGTAGGGGATCCCGAGCCGGACGAGCATGTCGGCCCACCCCATCACGCCGAGCCCGATGCGCCGGATGCGCTGCGCGAGATCGTGGATCTCGAGCAGGGGGTACTGGTTGGCGTCGATGACGTTGTCGAGGAAGTGCGTCGAAAGGTGCACGACCTGCCGGAGCGCATCCCAGTCGATCCCCTGGTCCGGGTCGGTGCCCGGGCGCGCGTCGGGCTTCACGAACAGTCCGAGGTTCACGCTTCCGAGGTTGCAGACATCGTAGGGCAGGAGCGGCTGTTCACCGCATGGGTTGGTCGCTTCGTAGCTGCCGAGCGCCGGAACCGGGTTGTACTCGTTCGCGCGGTCGATGAAGAACGTGCCCGGCTCGCCCGTCAGCCAGGCCCCGTGCACGATGAGGTCGAAGATCTCCCGTGCATTGTCCTGCCCGGCCACCGCACCCGTCTTCGGGTTGATGAGATCGTACGTCTCGTCGTTCGCGACCGCGTCCATGAACGCGTCGGTGATCGCGACGGAGATGTTGAAATTCGTGATCTGCGTCGTGTCGTTCTTGCACGCGATGAAGCTACGGATGTCGGGATGGTCCACCCGCAGGATGCCCATGTTGGCGCCGCGCCGCGTGCCGCCCTGCTTCACGACATCGGTGCTCGCGTCGTAGAGCTTCATGAAAGAGACGGGTCCGGACGCCACGCCCATGGTCGAGCGGACGTTCTCGCCCTCGGGTCGCAGGCGCGAGAACGAGAAGCCGGTGCCGCCCCCCGACTGGTGCACGAGCGCCATGGAGCGGAGCGTGTCGTAAATGCCGCTCTTCCCGTTCGAGATCGCGTCGTCGACGGGGAGCACGAAGCACGCCGAGAGCTGTCCGAGGGGACGGCCCGCATTCATGAGCGTGGGCGAGTTCGGCTCGAACTTGCCATTGATCATGAGGTCGTAGAACTGACGTGCGACCTCGTCGACCGCCGCCTCCGATGCCCCGTACTCGGCGTCCACCCCGGCGATCATCCGCGCGACCCGCCAGAACATCACCTCCGGCTCCTCGGTCGGATTGCCTTCCGAGTCCTTCTTCAGATATCGCTTCGCAAGGACGATCCGGGCGTTTTCCGTCAGCTCGGCCGGTGGAAGGTCGTCGGGAACGACATCGTCGAAGATCATGGGCTCATGGGGACGGCGCGGGGTGTGGAGTCGGGGCATGGTAAGCGGCACTCTTCGTTCGGGTGGTGCGTGGAAAACCGGCGTGGAAAACGCTGGATATGAAGTCGAAAAACGGCGGGAGACGGCTCCCGCCGTGGATCATGCTGTGGAAAAGCCCCTGAGGACCGTACCGGATATTGGGTGGAGGCACTATAGGACCCCAATATGTTGTGGTCAAGAACGTTCTTTTGGGGTCGGTGGGGTCGAGTGCCCAAAAGCCGCCAACCGGGCGAAAAGCCGAGGCTCAGACCGCAGGAGAGGGCGCGCGCGGAGCGCCACCGGCCCCCTGCGCTCTACTTCGACGTGAGATCCGGTGCTACACCTTCGGGGCGTATTCGGTTTCGCTCCGAGGTGGAAGGGTGCAGCCGGATCTCAGAACGGGATGCCGAGCCGGACGTAGACGCTCGGACCCGATCCGTCGACGAGCGGCTGCGCGAGGCCCACGCGCGTGAAGAGCCCGAGGTCGTAGAGCGCGACGACCTCCGCGCCGATCTCGCCCCCGACGGACAACAGCGAGGCGCGTGCGGGGTCCAGGAAGCCCTCGCCGCCGGGATCCCACGCGTCTCCGGCATCGACGAACAGGGCGCCGACGACGCGGCCGAGGTACAGGGGCCACGCCCCGAGCCCCCGGTGCACGAGCCGAAGCGGAAAGCGATATTCGCCCGAGGCGGTCCAGGCGTGCCGCCCGAGGCGCGAATCCGCGGGGTAGCCCCGGACCGAGAAGAAGATCGGAACGCCGCCGTAGAGCGCGAGGCCCGTCAGCGCCTCCAGCCTGCCGGACGCACCCCCGACGTCGAAGTGCCCTCCGGGTGCGTTGGGTCCGCGCGCCATGCCGGCGGAGAGCTGGACGGCCAGGACGTGGGACGCGTGCCCGGGGCCGCCGAGCGGCACGTACCCACGAACCCTCCCGATCAGGTCGTCCACCGAGCGGTCCGAACCCACCACGCCCTGGAGCGAGTCGGGGATCGCCAGCTCCCGGCGCGTCCGGCCGCTCAGGTAGAGGTCCACCCCCTTCGAGCCGCCGACCTGGAACGGATAGGACCGGACGGTCGAAAACGACGCCGTCGCGCGCGCCTCTCCCAGGCGGGCGTCCGGGCGGTCGAGGCTGTAGGTGGCCGAAGGGGTGAGGTCGTTGTCGAGCAGCTCCCGGCTTTCGTTCACCAGGGCGCCGGTGAGCGTGAGCTGCAGACGGTGGCGCCAGGACGGCGCCCGGAACGTGGTCGACGCGAAGACGCGGCGCTCCTTCTCGAGCACGAAGAGCGTATCCAGCGGCGCGGATGGGTCGGGCTGTCCGAGTCGTGTGCCGTCGTCGTCCCAGAACTGCGTCACGCCGAAGGAGAACGAAGGATTCGACAGCCCTGCGTAGCCGTAGGCGAACCCGCCCTCGACCTTACCACCCGAAGTGAAGACCCGTCCGAAGGCGTCGTAGGCATGAATGCCGAGGAGGTCACGACCACCCGTCCGTGCACCGACGGCGAAGCCGAGCAGCTCGCGCCCCCGCAGGAACAGATCCTGTGTCGTGACCGCCGGTGCGCGCACAGGGGGCCGCAGCTGCGGCATCCAGAAGCGGGGAGCCAGCGTGGGCAGCGGGGAGTAGTCGCGGAGAGGCTCGGAGGATCGCCCGTCCACGAAGGGCGCCTCCACCGTGAAGCGGGGATCGGGGTCGGGGGCGTCGGCAGCCTGCTCGGGGTCGAACGGCATACGTCCCAGATCCCACCCGTCGGCATGGTAGACGCTCGCGTAGAGCGTCCGACCGTCCGGAGCGACCGAAGGGAACGCCACGCCGGTGCGCACATTGGTCACCAGGCGGGGGCGGCCGGCCGTCCCCGTCACGGGGTCGACCGGTGCGGCGAGCACGTTCTGGATGCCCGTGCGGTCCGAGGCCCAGACCAGCCAGCGTCCGTCCGGGCTCCAACTCGGAGCCAGGTCCAGTGCACGGTCGCGGGTCACCTCCGAGCGCACCGCGCCCGTCGACGCGTCGAGCACGACGACGTCGTGGAAGCCGCCCACGTGCCACCGGGTCGCGGCCACCAGCGAGCCGTCGGGCGAGACGGCTGGATGCGCCCAGTGCTCCAGGTCGTCCGTTGCGACGAGGGGCGTGACGAGGCCGGTCGCGAGATCGACCCGCACGAGCTCAGTCGTTCCGCCGCCTTCGTGCACGGCGACCGCCCACGCCCCGTCCGGGCCGGCGGAAGGCTGCGCGAGCCGGGCCCGGTCCGTGATCCGTCGCGTACCGGCCTCCGGATCGATGACATACAGGTCGCTGTACAGCCGGTGCACGCCCTGATACTCGAGCTGCCCGACGAGGAGGCGCCCGTCCGGCATCCAATCGAACGAAGCGATTCCGTTCACACGGGCCGCCCCCGACCGCCCGCCGGCCTGCGTCGGCTGCATCACGATCCGCGTGTCCGAACGACCATCCGAGCGCACGTAGGCCAGCGTGCCGTCCTCCGCGACCAGAGGCTCGACCGCCCAGCGAGCGCCGTCCGTCAGCGGCTCGAGCTCCGTGATGGGGCCCTGCCTCGCCAGCTCTTCGTCGAGCCGCTCGTACCGGGCCGAAAGCGAGTCACCCCACGCCCGCCATGCGTCGGAGAGCGAGACGCCGAACGCCTCGCGCCCCGCCGCGTCCATGCGGTAGGGGATCCACTGCCCGGCGATCGCTTCCGCCAACGCGGCCATCCGGTCCACGCCGTGGCGGTCGAGCAGATGGTCGAAGAAGAGCGATCCGTAGGCATAGGGACGGTTCCCGGCGGGCCACACGGGAGAAGTCCCCGAGGCGGGACCGATCTGCTCGAACCGGCCCTGCAGCACCGCCGTGCGGAGCTGCATCTCGTGGTAGGTGCCGTGTGTGCGGCCCCCTCCGGCCAGCTCCGACTCGTACCACGTAGCGAGCCCTTCGGTCACCCAGCGTGGCGTGCCGTGCCCCGGAAAAAAGGGCCAGGCCGTCGGCACCCGCCCGAAGACCGCTCGCAGGAGCTGCCCGAGCGCGGTCCCCGTATGGTCGAGGTGCACGATGTGGGCGAGCTCGTGCGTGATGACCAGGTCGAGCCAGTCGTCGAAGTAACCCAGGCCGGGCTCGTCGACCGGTGGACGGGCGTAGATCGTGACCCTCTTGGAGGGGGTGACCTGCGCAAAGCCGTTGGAGAAGTCCGTGTGGTCGGTGACCAGGATGTCGACGGTCCCCTTCGGCAGGGGCAGGAAGGACGCTTCGAGCGCGGAGAGGGCGACCTCCGTGCGGTAGGCGGCCCTACGGCCGAGCTCCTCCAGGCGCGCCGGAAACGTGACGCGCGCCCGATCCGTCTCGAGCGTGCGCCACGCCTCGTTCGGAGGAACCTGCTGCGCGGCGGCCGGACCAGGCTGGAGCGCCGCGGCTGCGAACAGGAAGCCCGCCGCGAGACCCAGCACCTTGCTCGCTCGCCCACCGAACGCGACCGTTCGGAACCGCTCTTTCGCTTTTGCATGGATCATCGACGATGTCCTCCGACACCCAGTTCTGGCACCGCATCGGTTACGCGCTCGAGCGCGCCAAGGAAGGCCCGTCCGAGGCAGGCTCCGCACTGTCCGGGCTCACGGACCGTGTGCGCAAGGCCTCGCCCCGGAAGACCGCCGAGCGCGTGAGCCCTTTTCCCCTTCCCGATACCGACCACCTCGTGGCGCTGGGGCTCACCGCGCTCGCGGGAAAGCTCCTCTCGGCCTGGAAGCCCCGGCACGACACCGGTGTGACCGACCTGCTGCGTGCGGGCCTGACGGGAGCCGGAGCGGCGCTGCTCGTCGAGTTGGCGCGGCCGCTGCTCAAGGGTGACCGTGAGCTCCCGGTGCTCGACGGCGAGACCTTCGACCGCGTATTGACGGGGGTCGCCCAGGGGCTCGCCTACGCCGCGGTGGTCGAGCCTCGCCTTCCCGGTCCGGGCGCCGTCCGCGGCGCCCTCTACGGGGTGGCCGAGTATGCCGTCGTGCCGCTCGGCGGGCTGGCGAAGGTGTTCGGCCGTGCAACACCTCAAGGTCGCGTCCCCGTGTTGGGCAACGTGCTCGAACGCGTCGACGCGCGGGACCGGGCGTTCCTGGAGCACCTCGCGTTCGGCGTGGTCATCGGCGCGCTCTACGGAGTCCGGAGTGAGAAGAGCGGAATCCGCGTCGAGAGAGGCGACGCGTAGGAGGCTCCTGCGCTGCTCTCCCGCACCCAGGACTCGGGGCAGCGCCCCAGCGCGACGCCACCCTGGTCGTCGACGTCTCCGGCCGTTCGCTGCTCCGACGGCAGGATCCCGAGCAGTTGGGACGCTCCGGCGGGCCCCGGGCCGAAGCCCCGCACGAAACAGAAGGCGCCCGGTCGCGCCCGGACGGCCTCCCCGACGAACCGGCCCGCCTGCCCGTCCCACCGATCGAGCAGCACGTACCGGGCGCCGACCTCGTCCGCCTCGGCAAGCAGCACGCGGGGATCGGGGTCGAACGGGAAGGTGCGGCTGGGAACACCCCCGCTCATCACGTAGAAGATGCGTGGCTTGCGCGTCATCACGGCCGCTCCTTCCGGAAGCTCGACGCCCATCCACCCGGCGGCGGCCACGAACTCCGTAACCCGGGTCCCGTAACATGCGAAGGGCCCCCCAGAGGCGATGGCGGCCGAGCACGCGCGGGCGTCCCGGGACGCGCCGGCCCAACTCCCGAGCGCCGGAAGCAGGAGGCCGACCAGGACCGCGGCCGCCACGACCCGCGCGCCGCCGCCGAGACGCTGGGTCGTCTGCTCCAACGCCTCCGATCCGTACAGGAAGACGAGCGGCAGGACGGGGAGCACGAAGCGGTCTCCGCCCCACACCTCGGGCCAGAGGAGGATCAGCCCCACGTAGAGAGGCACGAAGAGCTCGGCGGCGCCCGGCTCCCTGCGGACCTTCGATGCCCATCCGAACAAGGCGGCACCGACGAGGACGACGCCGAGCGCGATCGTCCACACCCCCTGCGAGCCGACGACCGCCGCGGGAACGTGCCGGATGGCGTAGGCCACGCCGTTCTCCAGCGCCCGGCCGGCCAGCCCTGCGAGCCCCACGGTCCCGAGCCCCGGCTGATAGGGATCGGCGAGCCAGAACTCGGTGGTGTAGTCTCCCACGCCAGCGCCACGGCCCCACCACAACCATACGAGCGCCGGCACCGCGAAGGCGGCAGCCACCGCCGTGAGCTCGCGGAAGCGACGGCGAAGTCCGAGCCAGGCGAGGACGGCCACCAGCAGCGGCAGCCCGGCCGAGCGGGTGAAATACGCAG
Organism: Gemmatimonadota bacterium; assembly: GCA_040904885.1. Lineage (GTDB taxonomy): Bacteria > Gemmatimonadota > Gemmatimonadetes > Longimicrobiales > Gaopeijiaceae > JAWLHJ01. Next base: position 15,921 of record JBBDSN010000132.1, read on the forward strand.
CCAGCGCGGCCGCGGCCCCGAACGCGATCCAACGGCGATCCCACTGCTTCGCCTCGCCCCGCTCCAGCGCCCAGAGAGACGCGAGGGTGAGCACCACGAACACGGGCTCGGAGAGGACCCAGTGGCTGTAGTACACGACCCCCGCCGACGCGGCCACCAAGACCGCGACGGAGAAGGCCCTCCAGGGTCCGAGCCGGCGCTCCGCCCAGAGGAACGTGAAACCGACGCCAGCCACGGTGGCGACCGCGACCAGCGCCTTGAACGCCGTCCAGGTCGCTGCACCGGCGGCGGCGAGCCCCGCGAGAAGGAGCGGAAAGAGCGGAGGGTACTTGGTGTGCCGCGCACCGACCGGATCGTAGGCGTCGACGTAGCCCTCACCTTCGACCAGGGCGTGGGCGAGCGACAAGTACGCCGCGTTGTCGCCGCCGCTGTGCGGTGCCGGGTTGAAGGCACCCACGACGAGCGCCGCCGCCACGACGAGTGAAGCCACCAGCAGCCACCGACGAAGAGGTTCGCGCACGCTCACCCCGACGGCGACTCGAGCGCCCGCGAGATCACGCCTCCGTGCGCGTCCAGACGCTCGCGCGCTTCGGGGGCGCCGATCCCGAGCCGTCCCATGACGAGCGCGGTCTTCACGTGGCCGCCGGCTTCCGATAGAAGCTCCTGCGCTCGCTCGCGGGACACCTCGAGCAGCGTGACGAGCATGCGCTCCGCCCGGTCCTGGAGCTTCTCGCACGTGACCTGGAGATCGACCATGAGGTTTCCGTGCACCTTGCCGAGCCGGACCATCGCTCCGGTGGTGATGGTGTTGAGCACGAGCTTGGTCGCGGTGCCGGCCTTCATGCGCGTGGATCCCGTCACGACCTCGGGTCCGACGAGCGGCGCGATGACGACGTCGTGCTTCGCCAGCAACGCGTCATCCGGCGGTGTGCACAGGAGGAATCCGGTCGTCGCGCCGCGCTCACGCGCCCGGGCCAGAGCTCCGTGCACGTACGGCGTCGTCCCGGATGTCGCGATGCCGATGACGAAGTCGTCTGCCCCGACCGCCAGTTCGTCCATCGCCCGTGCCCCGTCGCCGGGCACGTCTTCGGCGCCTTCTTGCGCCCTGACGAGCGCATCGTATCCGCCGGCGATCACACCGCGGACGGTCTCCGGATCGGTGCCGAACGTGGGCGGCATCTCAGCCGCGTCGAGCACGCCGAGCCGTCCCGAAGTGCCGGCCCCTACGTAGACGAGCCGCCCGCCGGCACGGAACGCGACCTCCGCGAGCTCCAGCGCGCGGGCCACGGCATGCCGCACCTCCCAGACCGCCTCGGGCACACGGCGATCCTCGGCATTGATCATCTCGACGAGCTCCAGCGGATCGAGCTCGTCCATGCGTTCGGAGCGCTCATTCCGCTGCTCGGTCAGGCGTGTATCCAGCATTCGGCTTGTACGACCTCCCGGCTGCGCTGATCTTCCAGAAAGGAAGCTAGTGGCCCCCGAGCTGCGGCGTCCACTTCACCCCGCGTCCGTGGACGTGGTTCCGGTGCCTCCCCGCGATGGATCCCCCCGATGCTCGATACATACCTCCGGTCCTCTGCCTCGCTGCTCCTGATGACCACGGTCCTGGCGTGCAGCGAGCCGCAGACGTCGGACTTCCCCGCCAACTGGACCTACCGTGCGGGGGGCGAGCCCGTCACCGGCGAGCGAGGAATGATCGTGACGACGGACGAGCTCGCGAGCCAGGTGGGCGTGGACGTCCTCCGGGCCGGAGGGAACGCCGTCGACGCGGCGATCGCGGTGCAGTTCGCCCTGGCCGTGGTGAATCCCGAGGCGGGGAACATCGGGGGCGGCGGATTCATGGTCCTGCGCACGGGAGACGGCACCACGGCCGCGCTCGACTTCCGCGAGAAGGCACCCCTGGCCGCGACCCGCGACATGTACCTCGACGACGAGGGGAACGTGACGGATCGCTCGATCGTCGGGCATCTCGCGTCGGGGGTCCCGGGGTCGGTCGCGGGCATGTGGGCCGCCCACGAACGCTACGGCACGCTGCCCTGGGCGGACCTCGTCACCCCGGCCGTCCGGCTCGCCGAGGGATTCGCGGTCCGGGAGCGCTTCCTGGGGTCGCTCTCCCCGAGCATGGTGGAGAGCCTGTCCCGCTACGAGGCGTCGGCCGCACAGTTCCTCCCCCGGGACGGACAGCCGCCCACGGTGGGCGATACGCTCCGCCAGCCGGATCTGGCGCGCACCCTCGGCCGGATCATGGAGGAGGGAACCGACGGCTTCTACCGCGGTGAGACCGCCGACCTGATCGTCGCGGAGATGGAGCGGGGCGGCGGCATCATCACCCATGAAGACCTCGAGGCCTACGAAGTCGCCTGGCGTGACCCCGTCACCTTCCGCTACCGAGACCACACGGTGGTCTCCATGCCGCCGTCCTCGTCCGGAGGCGCGACGATGGCCGAGATGGCCCACATCCTCGAACCGTACGACCTGGCCGGCAGGGGACGCTTCGCGCCGGAGACCCTCCACCTGTACGTCGAGGCGTGGAAGCGCGCCTACGCGGACCGGAACTACTATCTCGCCGACCCCGACTTCGTCGATCTGCCGCTGGAGCGGATGACCTCGCCGGAATACGGCCGCGAGCGCGCGGCGACCCTCTCGCTGGACGCGGCCACGCCGTCCACGGAGATCGAGCCGGGGCTGGACGGGTACGAGGAAGGGGAGAACACGACACACTACTCCATCGTGGATGCCGATGGGAACGCGGTCGCCGTGACCACGACCGTCAACTCCTGGTACGGAAGCAAGGTCACCGTAGCGGGCGCGGGCTTCGTCCTGAACAACGAGATGGACGACTTCACGTCGAAGCCCGGCACGCCGAACCAGTTCGGGCTCGTCCAGGGCGAGCGGAACGCCATCGAGCCCGGCAAGCGCATGCTGTCGGCCATGACGCCGACGCTGGTGCTCGGTCCGGACGGCGGGCTCCGGATCGTGACCGGCACGCCGGGCGGCTCGACCATCATCACGACCGTCTTCCAGACCATCTCGAACGTGGTGGACTTCGGCATGAGCGTGGTGGACGCCGTCCACGCGCCACGCATCCACCACCAGCACCTGCCCGACCAGATCCAGTACGAGCGCGGCGGGCTGCCCCCCGCGGTGGTCGCCCAACTGGAGGCGATGGGACACGTCGTGACCGAGCGCTCCGGCATCTCCGGCGACGTCCAGATGATCGTCATCGAGGACGGCCGGATCACGGGCTGGTCCGACCCACGCCGGGGCGGAAGAGCGATCGGGTACTGATGCCCAGCAAGACCCCGAGAGCACACTCGACCCATGGGTGAGCTACGGACCCTCCTCCCCTATTTCCGGCCCTACAAGGTCGGGTTCGCGCTCGGGTTGGTGTGCGTGTTCTTCGCGAACCTCTTCCAGGTGGCCGGCCCCTGGCTGATGAAGCTCGCCATCGACGGGATCACGGACCCGGAGGTGACCCGGGGCCGCATTGCCGGACTGGCCGGAGCCATCGTCCTGGTGGCGTTGGTGGGTGGCGCGTTCCGCTACGGGATGCGGGAGCTCCTCAACGGGATCAGCAGGCGCATGGAGGCGGACCTCCGGAACGATTTCTTCGGGCACCTGCTCAGGCTCGACCCCGCCTTCTACGGGCGGGTCCGAACAGGCGACCTCATGAGCCACGCCACCAACGACACCCTCGCGGTCCGCATGGCGGTGGGCCCCGCGGTCATGTACACGGTCAACACGACGGTGACCTTCGCGCTCACCCTGTCGCTCATGCTGTGGATGAGCCCCCGGCTGACCCTCTACGCGGTGCTTCCGCTCCTCACCCTCCCGCCGATCATGATCCGGTTCGGACGCGTGATCCACGAGCGTTTCGAGCGCATCCAGGAACAGTTCTCGTCGCTCTCCACCTTCGTGCAGGAGAACCTCACGGGCGTGCGCATCGTGCGGGCGTACGGCCAGGAGGGTGAGCAGACCCGCCGGTTCGAGGCGTTCAACGAGGATTACCGGCAGCGCAACATGGCCCTCGTGATCTCGACGGGCGCGTTCAGGCCGCTGCTGATGTTCATCGCCGGCATCTCCATGATCGTGGTGACCTGGCTGGGCGGCCTCGAGGTCATCGCCGGGCGCATTACCGTGGGCGACTTCGTGGCGTTCACGTTCTACCTGACCCTGCTCGTCTGGCCCATGATCGCGCTGGGATGGGTGGTGAACCTCTACCAGCGGGGAGCGGCCTCGATGGGACGGATCAACCGCATCCTCCGGACCGAGCCCGCGATCGCCGCGCCGGAGCACCCCCGGCCCCTCGGTCACGCCCGGGGCGAGGTCCGCTTCGAAGGCGTCTCGTTCACGTATCCGGGTACCGAGACCACGGTGCTCTACGACATCGACTTCACGGCCCCCGCCGGTTCGACGGTGGCGCTGGTCGGACCCACGGGTGCGGGAAAGAGCACGCTCGTGACGCTCCTGCCTCGACTCTACGACCCGACCGGGGGCCGCATCCTGCTCGACGGCGTCCCGCTACCCGACCTCGACCCGGGCGAGCTCCGTTCGGTGATCGGCATGGTGCCCCAGGACGCGTTCCTGTTCTCGGACAGCATCGCGGCCAACATCGGGCTCGGCCGCCGGGGACCGGACGACCGTGAGGTCGTCGAGACGGCCGCCAGGGTCGCCCAACTCGACGATCAGGTCCAGGACTTCCCGCGAGGCTACGAGACCCTGCTCGGCGAGCGCGGCATCAACCTGTCGGGAGGGCAGAAGCAGCGTGCCGCGCTCGCCAGGGCGCTCGCGCGTGATCCGACGCTCCTCGTGCTCGACGACGCCCTCAGCGCGGTGGATACGCACACCGAGGCGAAGATCTTGGCGGACCTCCGCTCGGTGACGTCGGGCCGGACCACCTTCATCATCAGCCACAGGGTGTCCGCCGTCATGCACGCGGACCTGATCCTCGTGCTCGATGAAGGCCGGATCGTCCAGCGAGGGACGCATACGGACCTCCTCGCCGAAGAGGGCACCTACGCGCGGCTCCTCCGACGCCAGATGCTCGAGGAAGACCTCGAATCGGGCGTGGCCGGAGCGGTGGGGTGAGCGTCAGATCCGCTCGAGGATGAAGCCCGGCGTGAACCGCGTCAGGTAGCTGCTCAACACCGTGAACTGACCGGTCAGGAGCAACAGCCCGAGCACGATGAGCAGCACGCCGGACGCCTTCTCGACCACGGGAATCCAGCGGCGAAACCGCTTGAAGGTCTGCAGGAAGCGGTCGAGCGCGAGCGAGGCCGCGAGGAACGGGACGGCGAGCCCCAGCGAGTAGACGCTCAGGAGCCCGACCCCCGCCCACATCGTGTCCTGCGTGAAGCCGTAGGTGAGGATCGCTCCCAGGATGGGTCCGATACACGGCGTCCAACCCGCGCCGAAGGCCATGCCGACCCCGAGCGTGCCGAGGTAGCCGACCGGCTTGTCGTTCAGGTGCATGCGCTTCTCACGCATGAGCGGAGTGATGCGCAAGACGCCGCTCATGTGCAGCCCGAGCAGGATGATGATGGCCCCACCGACCCTTGCGATCCACAGTTCGTACTGGCGGAAGAACTGTCCGAGAAACGACGCCGACGCGCCGAGGAGCACGAAGATCAGGCTGAAGCCGAACACGAAGAGCAGCGAGTGGACGAACGTGGCCTTCCTGTTCACGCCAGCCTGCAGGTCTTCGAGGCTCATGCCGGTGACGAAGGTCAGGTAGCTCGGCACGAGCGGCAGGACGCACGGCGACAGGAACGACAGCACACCTGCCGTGAAGGCGATGGCGACGCCGACTTCGACTTCATTCACCTGAACTCTCCCGCTTCGATTCCGTGGACTCCGATTCCGACCGTTTTGCCGTTTCCCTTCCCCGCCGCTCCTCGTGCCGTGCGCGTCGAGCCTGGAGGAACGCCCGGATCCCGGTGGTCACCCCGAACCACCCGAGCACCAACGCGATGGTCCAGCCCACCACGCCGGGCCACAGGGCCGCAACGCCCGCCACGATCAGGATCGCGATCGACAGGGTGCCGAGTACGGTCCGGTCCTCCCGACCCAGCGGCCGGTCGCCCGCCAATGCGTCTCCGAGCACGAACCCGGCCCGGACGACGGATGCCATGGTGAGGCGACCCGGCGCGTGGCCCAGCGCACGCCACTGTTGCTCGAGGCGCTCCGGCAGCGAGCCGCTCGGCTCGAGCGACTCCTGCGGTGGCTCGCTCGGCGTCGGCAGCACGCTCCGCCCGGGCCGGACCCGTCCCGGCAGGACGATTTCCACCGACGACGCGAGGTCCGCCAGAAACAGCCCCTCGAGCTGACCCGCCATCCCCCGATCCAGAACGCCCACGTCGAGCTCCCAGTTCCCCATGAGGCTCGCTCCGTTGAGATTACTCGACCCGATGCGGCTCCACACGCCGTCCACGACGGATGTCTTGGCGTGGATCATCGGGCCCTGCCACTCGAAGATGCGCACGCCCGATTCGAGCATCCGCCGGTACCCGCCGCGGGAGATGCTCCCGACCACGGGCCAGTTGTTGTGGGCCGGCACCAGAATGCGCACATCCACGCCGTCGCGGGCGGCCGCACCCAGCGCCTCCGAGACGGCACGGGGCGCCACGAAGTACGCGTCCGTGATCCAGATCCGTCTCCGCGCCCGGACCGCGGCATAGTGCAGGGTCCTGTAGACCCGGGCGCGTCCGGGCTCCCCCTGGATGAGCCAGACGGGCGTATCGCCCACCGGGGCGACTTCGGGAAGCCGTCCGGCCAACTCGAGGGGCTCGTGGCTCTCGGACCAGAGACGCTCGAAGCCCACCGCTGCGGCGCGCGCCGCCGGGCCGCGGATCTCCACGCCGGTGTCCCGCCAAGGCGCGGCCTCGGCGCTGCCCGCCCACTCAACCCCGATGCAGAATCCTCCGACGAACGCGACCTCGCCGTCGACGCAGATCAGCTTCCGGTGATCCCGCTGAAGCACTCCGAACGGGTCGCCCAGCCCGATCGAGGGCCGGTTGAATGCGTGCACCTCGGCACCGGCCGCGACGAGCGGACGCCAGTACGAGCGGGGCGTCGCCCAACACCCGATCCAATCGTACACGATGTGAACCGGCACGCCCTGCCGCGCCTTCTCGACGAGCGCGTCGCGGAACTGCCGGCCGACCACGTCGTCTCGGATGACGTAGTTCTCGAAATAGACGAAGCGCTCGGCACGCTGGATGGCCTCGAGCCACGACGCGAACGTGCTCGATCCCTCGAACTGAAGATGCAGCTTGTTGCCGGCGATCGTCTCGGACCCCGCGGTCCGCTCGATCTCGTCGGCGTCGAACCGGGGCAGGCCGGACGTCTCGAGGAGGGCGTACCGCTCCCGACGCGCGGGCAAGTTCTCTCGGACGCGGTCCGTCATGGAGGCTGGCCCCGACCTCAGCCGAGCTCCGCCGCGAACCCGAGCTTCGCCGCGGGTGCTTCGCAGGAGAGGTCGTGCAGAGCCCGGATCAAATCGTTTCGATAGCGCAGGTCAGTCCCTCGATCGGCAGCTCGACGCCGGCCTCCCTGCACTCCTTGCACAGACCGTAGATCTCCAGGCGATGCCGGACCGGCGTGAACCCCATCTCGCTCCGGACCCGGTTCTCCACGGAGTACATCTCCGAGCTCTCGAACTCCATGACCTTGGCGCACTCGAGACAGATGAGGTGCTCGTGGACCGGGTGGCGCGACAAGCGGTGCTCGTAACGCTTGAAGCCCTCGCCGAAGTCGTGCTCCTCGACGAGCCGGCTCCGCACGAGCAGGTCGAGCGTCCGGTAGATCGTCGCCTTGCCGATGCGCTCGCCCCTCGCACGGATCTCGCGCTCGATATCGTCGACGGAAAGGTGCGCGTCGGAGCCGAACACGACGTCGGCGACGACCTCACGCTGTTGCGTGACGGGCAGGCCGAGGTCGCGAAGGTAGCGGCCGAACAGGCGCGTGAACGGGGCGGTGACGTTGGATGTACTCACGAATCCATCGCTTTCAGAAACTCCGGATCGAACTCCTCGAGAAGCCCTTCGAACCGGGCGGCTGAGCCGTCGATCTCGACCTCGCGAGGCTCTCCCAACGCTTCGCCGCTCCGGCGCACGACACCCTCGATGACCGTGGGGAAGCGATCGGGTGGCGCGTCTCCCTCCCGCGTAAGGGAGGGCGTGACGGTGACCCCTCGCCCCGTATGCTCGGCCACGTAGGCTACGGTGACCATGCTCCTACGGTCCTGCGTGTCGTCCAGAAAGGTACTAACTGCGACCAGTCCCTGTTCCCGCCTACCCCGACGGACCGGGGGAAAGATCCAGAGCCGGTCGATGGCGGGGATGCCGAGTTGATCCCTCAAACGGATGAGGACGCGCGGCATCGCCTCGGGCACGCCCGGATCTGCGCTGGCGCTCGAACCCGCGGGATCGATCATGCTTCGGCTTCTCCTACGTCGCTCGCCAGCGCCTCACGCGTGGCGGCCAGAACCTCGTCGATCGCCCGCGGCATGGGGCCCGGAAGCATCGCGCCCGACGCCTTGACGTGCCCCCCACCGTCCCACCGCCGGGCGAGCGCGTTCACGTCGACGTCTCCGTTGGTGCGGAACGACACCTTGATGTCGCTCGTGGAGGTCCCACGGAACAGGAGCGCGACCCGCGTTCCCTCGATCGTCCGGGGCACGTCCACCATCCCTTCGAGGTCCTCCGGGGTCGCGCCCACGCGCTCGTACGTCTCGGTCGGCACGGTCATCCAGGAGATCCCGGCGTCCGCGTCGTGCTCGAGCGTGTCGAGGGCGTCCCGCAGGAGCCGGAACTTCCGGAGAGGCGAGGATCCGTAGATGGCGTCGTAGGTGGTCTCCGGGTTGACCCCTCGCTCGATGAGGTCCGCCGCGATCCGGTGGCAGTCCGGCGTGGCGTTCGTGAAGCGGAAGCCACCCGTATCGGTCAGGATCGCGACGTAGATGCCGAGGGCCACCTGATCGGTCCAGGGCCCGCGGGCCGCCGACACGAGGTCGAAGATGAGCTCGCCCGTCGCACAGGCGTCCGCATCCCGAAGCGACGTGCCACCGATCGCGCGGTCGCCCGGAGGATGGTGGTCGACGACCAACGTCGGAAGGTCACGGATGAGGTCGCGCACGCGTCCGATGCGGGGGACCTCACCGGTATCGAGCACGACCGCGAGGTCGGCGTCGGCGCAGAGCTTGCGTGCCCGCGCGCTGCCGGCCGACACGATCCACTCCTCCGACTCGAAGAGGAACTTGAACGCGTCGGGGAACGGCGTGGGGTTGATGACCCAGGCCTCCGTCCCGTTGGCGCGCATCCAGGACGCGAGGGCGGCTTCGGAGCCGGCTCCGTCCCCGTCGGCGTTCAGGTGGGTCGTCAGCACGGCGCGGCGGGAGGCCAGCAGCATGTTCCTCGCCTCCATGACCGCGGGCACCCTACCCGAGGGCGTCCGATAGCTCACTCCGACTCCTGACCCTGAAGATGATGGTCCCGGCAGGGAAAGACCCGGCCGACGAGGCCGGAAGATACCGAGAACCGGCGCTCGGCCGCTACGCCCTTCTACGCTCCGGGCAGCTTCTTGCGCACCTTCGCCCATGTCGAAGCGAGGTGGACGAGGCGCGACGCCTCCGTTCCTCCGACGTCCGCGGAGGCGAGCGCCGTCCGGAACGCGTCCGCGCGGTTCGGATGCCCGGGCAGAGCCACGAAGGCGTTTCCGAGCTCCCCGACCGTGTGTGCGTCCGAGCCGGCGCCCCGAAGCTTGCCGTACTGCTCGGCCAACGTCTGCGCCCTGGCGTTCGCGGTCGGATCGTGGAGCCGGGCGTTGAAGACCTCGACGACATCGCACAGGGGTGCCAGGACGTCGGCGAGCCGGCCACCGCCGCCCTTCCCGCCGGCGTAGGGGTGCGGCAGATAGGAGATCCCGCCCTGCGCGCCGATCCATTCGATGGTCTTCTCGGCCGACGTGCCTTTTGGGATCTCCTCCGTCAGGTAGAGCCCGATGACGTCGACACCCTCCGCGGTCTTCACCTCCTCGCCGGGGACGATCTCGTCCGGGTGCACGGCCGCCATACGCAGGGCCAGCTCGAGCCGGTTGTGGTCCGTGATGGCGATGCGCCCGTAGCCGAGCGCGCGGGCCCGGGCCAGCACGGCCTCCGGGTCCGAGAGGCAGTCCCACGAAGCCTCGGTGTGCAGATGGAGGTCCATCCGCAGCGCGGGACCCACCCGGGCGGAGAGCTCGGCGAGCACCTCCATGGCCCGGGCCTCCAGCGCCTCGAGCGAGTCGCCGTTGTCGATGACCAGATCGGCCCGTGCGCGCTTCTCGGCATCGGGCATCTGGGCCGCCATCATGCGGCGGGCCTCGTCTTCGTCCAGGCCGCGCCCGCCGATGATCCGCTCCAGGCGGACGGCCTCCGGGGCATCGACCATCACGGTGACGTCGAACGCCGCCCCGGCATCCGTCTCGAACAGCAGGGGGATCTCCGAGACGACGAGCTCCGCGCCGCGCGCGGCCTGCTCGGCCAGCCACGCCTCCCGCTGGGCCTGCACCCGTGGGTGGACGATCGCTTCCAGCCGGGCCCGGGCGCCCTCGTCCCGAAACACGATCTCGCGAAGCGCCGCCCGGTCGAGAGCGCCGTCCGGAGCCAGCACATCGTCACCAAACGCCGTGCGGACCTCGGCGAGCCCCGGAGAGCCCGGCTCGACCGCCCTGCGCGCGAAAACGTCCGCGCTCGCGACCGGCACGCCCGCCGCGGCCCAGAGCTCCGCGACGGTCGACTTGCCCGAGGCGATGCTTCCGGTCAGACCCACGTTGAGCGTCACGGGTCACGCCTGGGCACGGTACGCCCCCGGCGCCTCCGCCAGACGATCCAGAGCACCGCCCCGGCGAGTGCGAAGAGTGCCGCGCCACCGACGCCGACCCAGCGCGCGACCGCTTCCCAGCTCTCCCCCGCGAGCATCCCGATACCCGCGTACAGCGCGACCCATCCGACGAGGCCGAACAGCTCGTAGAACAGGAACGTGCGATATCTCAGGCCGCTCATTCCGGCGGCCATCGGCATGAGCGTGCGGGCGAACGAGATGAGCCGCCCCACGGACACGGAGTAGACCGGGTGCCGGCCGAAGAAGTCGGCGAGCCGTGCGTGCCTGACCCGGGTGATGCGCGCGAGCCGGCTCTCCCCCTCGAGGATCCGTCCTCCCCACTTGCGCCCGATCCAGTACCCGGCCGTGTCGCCGACCGCCCCGCCGGCGGCGGCGGCCACGAGCATCGGGCCGAGCGCCAAGCCCTCCTCGAGAGCGAGCGCCGTCGCGAACGACGTGGCCATGCCGGACGGCACGACCAGTCCCGTGATGAAGCAGGTCTCGAGGGCCGCCATCAACGCCAGGAGCCAAGGACCGTAGAGCGGAAGGAGTTCGAGCAGGTACGCGCCGATCGGATCCATCGTGCTCAGCGTCCGGGCCGCGAGGCCTCAGCCCCGGGGGCTCGCGACCTGGAGGTCGTCGTCGGTATCCGGCAGGCCGTCAGGCCCGTAGGACACGATTGCCACCGAGTCGGGAAGGACGACGAGCTGGAAGGTGGCCCCCCAGCGATCGCGGGCGACGTCCTCGCTCCTGTATCGCTCCCCCAGCCAAGCCTGCCAGGCCCCTTCGCCTTCCGGAATCTCCCCGGTGAGCCGCTCATGGGCGACCACGTTGCGCGCCACCCGTTGCATCTTCTCCTCGTCGAGCGCACCCCACGTGTCGAACGAGCGCAGCGCAGGTGCTGCGGCCTCGCTCAGGATCGCCCTGGACTCGGGGAAGTAATACCATGTCAAGACACATAACACGCCGAGGAGCACGAGCCTAGTCATGACCGATGCTCCGCGCGACGCCCCGACCCGTGATCCGGGTTCGCATGCGGGCCGTCCACATCAGATACCGTTCGAGGTCATCGAGATCCGGCGCGGCGTCAGCATCGCCGAACGCCGTCTCCATGCGCCAACGAAGATACGACTTCGGAGGAAGCGGCAGAAACGGGGCACGACGGTACCATCGGCGGTCCCGGAAGGCCCAGGCCGCACCGATGAGAGCGGGGATGACACGCGGGCGTCGGACGGCGAGACCCGCGAGTCGGAGGTAGAGAGACACGTTGGGGGGGATGGGTGGAAGTGTTCGGCAGGGACAATGTAATCGCCCAGGTCCGAAACCGTAATCATTTGTTTACCGGAGATCAGATGTCCAACCGACTCGCCACTGAATCGAGTCCCTATCTGCAGCAGCACGCCCAGAACCCGGTCGACTGGTTCCCGTGGGGCGACGAGGCCTTCGCACGGGCCCGGGAGCTGGACCGGGCCGTGCTGCTTTCGATCGGCTACTCGTCGTGCCACTGGTGTCACGTCATGGAGCGCGAGTCGTTCGAGGACGAGGCTACGGCCGCGCTCATGAACGAGCTCTTCGTGAGCGTGAAGGTCGACCGGGAAGAGCGACCCGATGTCGACCAGATCTACGTCAAGGCGGTCCAGGCGATGACGGGGTCGGCGGGATGGCCGCTCACGGTGTGGCTCACGCCGGACGGTGTCCCGTTCTACGGCGGCACCTACTACCCGCCCGAGCCGAGGCACGGAATGCCCGCGTTCCGGCAGGTGTTGCAGGCGGTCGGAGAGGCCTATCGCGACCGCCGCCCGCAGGTCCTGGAGGCCGGCGGCAGGCTCGTCGAGGCGCTCGCTCGTTCGGCGGGAGCGGGAGCCACCGATGGCGAGGCCGATCTCACCCTGCTGGACGGCGCCTACGAGGTGCTGGCCTCGCGTTACGACGCCGAGCACGGAGGGTTCGGAAGCGCCCCCAAGTTTCCGCAACCGGTCACGCTGGAGCTGGTGCTGCGTCACGCGGCCCGGACGGGAGAGGAACGCGCTCTCGGGCAGCTCACCCACACGCTCCGTCGCATGGCCGCGGGTGGCATGCGTGATCAGCTGGGCGGAGGCTTCCACCGGTACTCGGTCGATGCCGAGTGGCTCGTGCCGCACTTCGAGAAGATGCTCTACGACAACGCCCTGCTGGCGCGGCTCTATCTGGACGCGTTCCGCCTGACGGGCGCGGCCGACCTCCGTGCGGTGACCGAAGAGGTACTGGACGACCTGCTCGCCGACATGCGTTCGCCGGACGGAGGGTTCTTCACGGCGCGGGACGCGGACTCCGAAGGCGAGGAGGGCGTGTTCTACGTCTGGACCCCTGCGGAGATCGGTGCCGTGCTCGGAGCGGACCGTGCGCGGCCGTTCATGCGTGTCTACGGGGTGACGGAGGGCGGCAACTTCGAGGGACGCTCGATCCTCCACGTGGCGACCGATCCGGGCGAGGTCGCACGGGACGAGGGCATCGACGAGCAGGTGTTCCGCACCCGGTTGGCCGAAGACCGGACACGCCTGCGCGCCGTACGAGCGGAGCGCGAGCCGCCGTTCCGGGACGAGAAGGTGCTCACGTCGTGGAACGCGATGACCATCCGGGCCCTGGCCGAAGCCGGGGCGACGCTGGACCGGTGGGAGTACGTGGAGGCGGCCGAGCAGGCCGCCCGGTTCCTCGAAGACCGCCTCGTCGTGGAAGGCCGGCTGCACCGGGTGTTCATGGACGGAGAGGCGAAGGTGCCCGGATTCCTGGAAGACCACGCGGCGCTGGGGAACGCGCTCCTTTCCCTGCACGGGGCGAGTCTCGATGCGCGCTGGCTCGACCTCGCCCGCTGGTGTTGCGACGAGATCCTGGAGCGCTTCCTGGACGAGAAGAGCGGGGTCCTGTTCGACGCCGCCGACGACGGGGAGCCGCTGGTCGTCCGGCCCCGTGACCCGACGGACGGGGCGACGCCGTCCGGCACGTCGCTCACCGCCGAGCTCCTGGTGCGTGCCGCCCACGTCTTCGACCACGGAGCATACAGGGAAGTCGCCGAGCGGATCTTCCGAACGGAAGCCGCATCGATGAAGCGGTTCGGAGCCGCCTTCGGCCGCATGCTCACAGCTCTCGATCGCGCGCGCGCGGCACCGGTGGAGGTGGCCATCGTCGGCCCACCGGAAGCGCCCGAGACCCGCGCCCTGATCCGCGCCGCTCATGCGCGTTTCCTGCCCAACGCAACGGTCGTAGGGCGGCCTCCGGACGCGGACGCCCACGGCCTGCCCCTCCTCGAGGGCCGGGCGCTCGTCGATGGCCGAGCGGCGGCCTACGTATGCCGGGCGTATGCCTGCTATCTACCGGTGACGGACCCGGACGGCGTGCACGACGAGCTCGAGCGGCTGTTGCACGACTGAG
>JBBDSN010000133.1:0-5239 GCA_040904885.1 Gemmatimonadota bacterium
GCGCATGATGGGTCTCAGGGGCGGAGCGACGCAACCGTCCAGCACGGTGTCGTAACCCGCGGATCGCGGACCTCACTTCCTTACCTAATGTTGACATTTGGCCGCGCGCCGCGTCCAATGGGTGGATAGAGGTCACCCACGAGCGGCGTCTCCATCGCACATTAGCGAGGAGACTGAAGTGCATAGATGACAAAAGACATCTCATGCCCACGGAGGGTCTTATGGCCTCGCCCCTGGTCAGAACCAACCGGAGCGTTCCGCTTCGGAGCAACCGCCTGAGCAGCATATTAGGCGTGCTCGCAGCACTCTCATCCATCCTCGTGGCCACGCCAGCGATGGCGCAGACCGGCCAGGTCACCGGCACGGTGACCGACGCAGCCACGGGTGCTCCACTCGGAGAAGTCCAGGTCTACCTCGTTGAAGGGGATCTGGGCACCCTCAGTCGGAGCGACGGTCGCTTCCTTATGCTGAATGTCCCCGCCGGCACCCACGAAGTGCGAGCCGAGCGGATCGGATTCGCCGCGAACACGCAATCGGTCACCGTCACGGCGGGTGGCACCGAGACCGTCAACTTCTCGCTGGGGTCCCAGGCGTTGGGCCTCGACGAGATCGTCGTGACGGGCACCGCCGGCGCCTCGCGGCGCCGTGAGATCGGAAACACGATCTCGCAGATCAACGTGGCCGACGTGCAGGACGCGCCGGTCCAGGTCTCGGACATGCTGCAGGCTTCCGCGCCCGGACTGGACGTCTACGGCGGCGGCGCGGTCGGCCAGGGAAAGGTCATCCGCCTGCGCGGCACCAACAGCGCGCTGCTCAATGAACATCCCATCGTCTACATCGACGGAGTGCGCATCCGAAGCAATCCGCTTCCGGACGCGAATCCGCCGGACCGTAGAGGCGGACGGAGCGGCAACACTTCGTCCAGCCCGCTCGATCAGATCAACCCGAACGACATCGAGCGCATCGAGGTCATCAAGGGCTCGGCCGCGACGACGCTCTACGGCACCGAGGCCTCCGGTGGCGTGATCCAGGTGTTCACGAAGCGCGGAACCGCAGGTGCGCCCGTTTGGACTGCCGAGGTCGGGGGCGGGACCGAGTGGAGCCGCGCGTTCGGCGTCGACGGTTCGGGCGTTCCGTACAACAACATGGAGCACTGGCTGTGCACCGGCATCTTCGAGTGCGGCCAGTTCGCCAACCAGTCCTACAGCCAGGACTACTCGCTTTCCGTGCGCGGGGGGCGCCGGCGGCATCAACTACATGGTCTCGGCTTCGTTCGGCGACGCGCAGGGGTACCTGGTGAGCGACACCCAGCAACGTTACACGGCGACATCGAACCTGGGCTTCTCCCCGATCGACGGTCTCCAGATCCAGTGGAACACGTCGTACGCGAACCGTCTGATGACGATGACGGCGCAGCAGAACAACGCCCAGTCGCTCCCGTTGAACGCGTTCCGGGCCGAACGGAACTACTTCGGCACCGGGGAGCCCGAGATCATGAACGTGCTGACCGAGCAGGAGCTCAACGAGGATATCGAGCGACTCACGACCGGCGCGACGATCAACTACTCCCCGTTCGCGAACCTGACGAACCGGTTCACACTGGGCTACGACTGGACGTCTCGGGAGCACCGTAACCTCAGGCCGTTCGCCTGGCCCCAGGTTCCCGAGGGCTCGCTGCTCAACAACACGTTTCAGAACCGGGTGCTCTCGCTCGACTACGTGGGCAGCTACAGCTTCGCCCTGAGCGACCCGATCTCCAGCACGTTCTCGTGGGGCGGCCAGGCGGTGGGGGACGACCAGCGGGAGCTCGAGGGCTTCGGCGAGAATTTCCCCGGAGCCGCCCTACCCACGCTCAACTCCGCCGCGGCGGTCCAGTCTTTCGAGAACCGGTCCAAAATCTGGAATGCGGGCTTCTTCTTCCAGAACGTGTTCGACATCTCGGACAAGTACTTCATCACGGGCGGGGTGCGGGTCGACGGGAACAGCGCGTTCGGTGAGGGCTTCGGGTTGCAGGTCTATCCGAAGGCCAGCTTCTCGTGGATCGTCTCCGACGAGAGCTTCTACCCCGACTGGGGTGAATTCAAGCTGCGGGCCGCCTACGGCCAGTCCGGCCGCGCGCCGGGTGCATTCGACAAGGTGCGCACCTGGGCACCCCAGGGGCTCGCCGGAAACCCGGCGTTCGTTCCGCAAAACGTCGGGAACCCGGACATCGGTCCCGAGGTCACCACGGAGTTCGAGGGAGGCTTCGATGCTTCGTGGTTCAACAATCGGCTCTCGACCGCGTTCACCTACTACAGGCAAACCACGGATGAGGCTCTGTTCAACGTGCCGCAGCTTCCCTCGAGTGGTTTCTCGAGCAGCCAGCTCACGAATGTCGGAAAGCTGCAGAACAACGGCCTCGAGCTGCAGGTGGACGCGACGGTTCTGCAGACGCGCGACTGGACCGTCGACCTGGGCGTGAACTTCAGCACGAACGACTCGGAGGTCCTCGAGTTGAACGAGCCGAGCCTCGAGACGAGCTCACGCAGGGTCGGCTATCCGATCCGTGCCGTGGTCGACGAGCGGATCGCGAACCCGGATGCCCCGGCGAACTCGAACGCCGACGTCCTGTTCGTCCAACCGGAAGATTCGAATTGGAACGGGACCGGCACCCAGGCCAACCAGTACCTCTGGGGCTCGAACCTGCCCACGACGTTCATCAACCCGTCCATCACGGTCCGGACGCCGGGAGGCATCACGCTGGCCGCTCGGGGAGACTACAAGGGCGGCTTTTACATGAACCAAGGCGTCTTCTCGATCGGGCGAAGCGTGCGGTCTCCGCTGTGCTTCCCCTACTACGAGGACCCTGAGGAGTCGATCGACCTCAGGGCGGACATCCCGGGCCTCTGGTTCGCGCGCTGCAATCCCGCCGACACCGAGGGCTACGTCTGGGACGCCAGCTACTTCAAGCTCCGGAGCGTGTCGGCCTCGATTCCGATGGACTTCGCGTTCCCGGACGGCATCAACAGCTCGATGCTGACGATCGCGCTCAACAACTCGTACCTCTGGATGAAGGAGATGCCCTTCATGGATCCCGAGACGTCCTCCGATCCGAACGTGAACGGGCCCCAGCAGGGCTACAGCTTCGAAGAGACCATTCCGCCACCCATCACGTTCCGGATCTCCCTCCGGCTCACCTTCTGAGGAGGGCGACATGAACATCGACATGAAACATATCGCAGGAAGGAGACTCGGAATCGGAGTCGCGCTCGCGGCGGCCGTGGCCTTCACGACCGCTTGCGAGGTGACCAACCCTGGTCCGATCGAGGAGGTTTTCCTCGTCGAGCCAGAGTCGCGTGAGGGCCTCGTGAACGGAGCCCAGCGGCAACTCGTGGTCGCGCTCGGCGGGCCCGGTGCCATGGCACGGACCGGAGCGATCATCGCGCGTGAAATCATGTCCGGGGGACAAACCGGCTCGCACGGCCACAACGTCATCACGCAGGCCGGCCATCTCCTGCCAGGCACCGGGGGTGAGTTCAGCGAGCTCCAGGAAGCCCGCTTCATCGCGGAGACCGCGATCAATCTGTTCGAGGGCCAGGACGTGGATCCAGACCTCGTCGCCATGGCCAACATCTGGGCGGGCTTCTCGAACCGCGCGCTCGGTGAGCACTACTGTCAGGGTGTGATCGACGGCAGTCCGGCGTTCGACGCCACCGAATACCTGGTGCGCGCCGAAGGCCAGTTCAGCGCCGCGATCAACGCCGCGGCCGATGCGTCCGTACGGACGACCGCACAGGCAGGACGCGCTCAGGTTCGGGCGTTCCTGGCGACCTACGGGATGGCCAACTGGGCCGATGCCGCGGCGGATGCGAGCAGCGTTCCCAACGGCTTCACGTTCGAGGCCGACATGGACTCGAACAACTCGAACACGCGGAACTCGCTGCACTGGTCGATCGCCGGCACACCGTACGGGTCGTACACCATGTGGGCCACGTTCTACGGCAACCAGCCCGACCTGTCACAGCCACAGCCGCATGACGAAACCAGCGGCTTCGGTGTTCCGATCCCCGGCACCGGATACTTCGAGGAGACCGGAGATCCGCGCGTGGCATGGACCACCGACGACCAGTTCTGGTCCGTCGGTGCGCTCGACGGGTACGGTCAGGTCTACCGGCACATCCCGACGAAATACACGACTCCGAACGACCCCTTCCCGCTTGCCGGTGGTGGCGAAATGCGCCTGATCGAGGCAGAAGCCGCGCTCGCCGCTGGAGAGTGGGAAGACGCCATGGACATCATCAACGATCTGCGGGCGACGTATACGACCGTGGAGACGATGAACGTCGCGGCCGGCGAGACGTTGGCTCCGTGGCCGGATGCGGCCAACGCCGATGAAGCGTGGACACGCCTCAAGCGTGAGCGCGCGATCGAGCTCTTCTGGGAAGCCCGTACGCTGGGCGATCAGCGCCGCTGGGCCCAGAACTCCGTTCCGGGCGACCTCGAGCTGCCCAACTTCGAGGCGATCTCGGACCTTTACATCACCTGGCCACGCGGCCTGGACCCCGTGGAGTCGGGGATCCCGGGCTACACGGAGCGCCAGCTCTGCTTCGACATTCCCAACAGCGAGCGAGGCCTCAACCCGAACCTGGAGGAAGTCGGGTAAGGGTTGAACGGATGGTCTGAGGCGACCATTCCAAGAGTGAGGGCCGCACCCACGGTGGGTGCGGCCCTTTCTTTATGCGGGCCGGCCCGGGCGTGGCCACCCTCGACCCGCTCGACCGTTGACACAAATATCCACCGTAGATATATCTGTAACGGATACTTCGCTACGGAGCCGTCATGCCCGACGAGATCGACCTACCGCTGCGTCCCCCGGTCTTCCACATCCTGCTCGCCCTCTCGCAGGAGGAGCGCCACGGGCTCGGCATCGCGGACGAGGTCGAGGCCGCTTCGGAAGGCGCGATGACCCTGGGGCCCGGCACGCTGTACCGCTCGCTCGACGAAATGCGCGATAGGGGGCTGTTGGCCCCGGCTTCCGGACCGTCCGAAGGCGTCGACCCACGGCGTAAGTACTACCGGCTGACCGAATCCGGGCGCGCGCTGCTCGCGGCCGAGGTGGGGCGGCTGGAACGCCTGGTGGATCTCGCCAAGGTGAGGATAGCCGGGGAACGGGCATGAGGCTCGCCCGGGCCCTGTCGCGGCTGTATCCCCCGTGGTTACGCAGCGAGCACGGACCGGAGATCGAGGCGCTGCTCGAGGC
>JBBDSN010000134.1:0-5101 GCA_040904885.1 Gemmatimonadota bacterium
GCCCGTCTCCGGATCCCGAACGACGCGAGGAACCCGTCGAGGCTCCGCTGGAAGTCCTCCCGGGCCGGATCGCCGCTCCCGGGGCGCGTGAAGGCCTCGACCACGAACGCGAGCACCGTGCCGCCCATCGCACCCAACACCAGTCCCAACGCGAGGAACAGCTTGAGACGCCGCTCATCTGGTCCCGGCGGCATGAACGGGGGTTGTAGCACGGTCATGACCGGCGTGTCCCGCACCTCCGCGATCCGTGCCTGCTCGAAGGACTGCACGAGCGTCGTGTACACCTGCTGGCGCAGGGAGACGTTCCGCTGCAGCCGCTCGTACTGGAAGGCGAGCTCCGGAGAATCCTGAAACTGCCGATTCGCCTGGAGAAAAGCTTGCAGCTCGTTCTCGGCTTCCTGCAGATCACGCTGCGCGTTGTCGACCCGGGCCTCGATGAAACTCCGCTCTGTGGCGGCCTGGGACTGGCGCGTCTCCAGGTTGAAGCGGCTCACCTCGTGGAGCACGCGTTCCGCGATCTGGAAGCTGAGGTCAGGCCAATCGGTGGCGACCTCGACGGTCACGATACCGGTCTCGCGTCCCGTCTGAACGGAGATGGCGGACTCGCGCAGCCATTCGATCGCCTGTTTGAGCCGAAGCGCCTCGGTGTCGTCCTCGATCTCCAGGAGGTCGACGAGCCGCACGGTCTCCCCCTCGACCTGGAAGTCCGACTCGGCGACCCTGAGCAAGATCTCCCTGGACGTGAGAAGCTCGGCGTAGAACGCGGGGCTGAGCTCGCCGCCCCCGGCACCGACGTTGACCCCGAACTGGCTCGCGAGCGCGAGCAGCTGTGACTGCGAGGCCTCCGTTCCCTGAGGCTGAAAGGAAGCGGACGTGCTGAAAGAGGGGGCGCGCAAGAGCGCGAACGTCACGGCAAGGGCGGCCACGACGAACGTCGAAGCGACGATCACCCCGCGGCGGCGCAACAGCACGGCGAGCACCTCCCAAAGCGAGATCTCGTCGTCCGCGATGCCTCCGGCGGGCGCCGACGTGCGCTGGGGGTCCGGCTTCTGCTCACCTGTCATCGTTCGCTTCCTCGGAACCGTCGCATTCTTAGCGGGGCTGGACGTGTTGGATCCGGGGGGGAGTATCGCCCTCGCCGGACGAGGCAGCAAGCCGTTTCCCGAGCCACAGCGGGTCGAAGACCGCAAGGCGCCCGATGTTCACCGACCTTCGGCTCCGGAAACCCAGAGGGGCCGCGTGGGTAGACTTGCGAACGTCTCACCAAGGCGTGCGTCCCCGCATCATCTCCAGAAGGCAGGTACCTCCGTGCGCAACATCCCCGGCCTAATCGTGACCACCGTGCTCGCCATGGTCATGGCCCCGGCGTCGAGCTCGGCTCAAACCGTCCAGAGCGCCTTCACGGACGAAGCCCGTGCGCTCGCGGCCGAGCCCGCGATTGTGGAGGCCATGCGCATCGCGGAAGAGATCGACGACTGGTCACTCGAGCTGCTCATCGAGCTGACCGAGATTCCGGCACCTCCTTTCATGGAGGACGAGCGTGGCCAGCGATTCGGAGAGCTCCTGACCGAGCTCGGAGCGGACTCCGTGTGGACCGACGACGAAGGGAACGTGATCGGGCTCCGTCGGGGCCGGACGGGCGAGCGCCGGATCGGATTCGGCGGCCATCTCGACACGGTCTTCCCCGAGGGAACCGATGTCACGGTCCGCCAGTCGGGAGACACCCTCTTCGCGCCGGGTGTCGGCGACGATTCCCGGGGGCTCGTCGTCGTCCTGTCGGTGCTCCGTGCGCTCGAGGAGGCTGATATCGAGACCGACGACGACGTGCTGTTCGTGGGCGTGGTGGGCGAGGAGGGGCTCGGCGACCTCCGCGGCATGAAGCACCTCTACAGCGAGGACGGCGATTGGCCCGACGCGTGGATCGAGGTCGACGGAGGCGGCATCTCGTCGATCGTGAGCATGGGGCTCGGCTCGGTCCGGTACCGTCCGACATTCGAAGGCCCGGGTGGGCACTCCTGGGGCGCCTTCGGGCTCGCGCAACCGGCGCACGCCCTCGCGCGAGGCATCCGCTACTTCCAGGACGTGGCCGACACCCTCACCCGCTCGGGTCCTCGCACCAGCTACAGCGTAGGGCGCCTCGGGGGCGGGACATCGGTGAACTCCATCCCCTTCGAAGCCTGGGCGGAGATCGATATGCGCTCGGTGAGCCCGGAGAGACTGGCCCGCATCGAGTCGGTCTTCGTGACCGCCATGGAACGGGCCCTTGAAGAAGAGAACGCCCTTCGTCGCGACGGACCGCCGCTCACCCTCGATCTGGCCAAGATCGGGGACCGCCCTTCCGGCGAGATGGACCCGAGCGCCCCCCTCGTGCAGCGGGCGCTCGCGGTCACGCACCTCTTCGACGTCGAGCCGTCGCTGTCACGCTCCTCGACGGATTCGAACGTGCCAATCGCATTGGGCGTGCCGGCGGTGACGATCGGCAGGGGCGGAATCGGCGGCAACGGACACGCTCCGGACGAGTTCTGGGTCAACCGTGACGCGTACCTCGCCGTGCAGCGGGCCATGTTGATCGTGCTCGCAGAAGCCGGTTTCGCGACGCCGATCTCCTGAGGCCCCTGGGGCGCCGTCACATCCCGGCCGGCGGCCCGGCGGCGGCCTCAGAGCGGGAGGAACAGCGGGGTCACGAGAATGGTCAGCGCCAGCACCAGAACGGTCATGGGGATGCCGAGACGCATGTAGTCCCCCATCCGGTAGCCGGCGGGCGTCATGACCAGGGCGTGCGCAGGCTGGGACACCGGAGAGGCCAGGGACGTCGCCGCGATCGCGACCGCCATGACCATCGGGTAGGGTGACGCGTCCAGATAGGTGGCCGCGTCGATGGCGATGGGGGCCATGAGCACCACCACCGCCGAGCCGGGCATGATCTGTCCGCCCACCGCCGTCACCAGGACGAGCGTAGCGAGCACGAGGTGCGCGCCCAACCCGCCGGTCACCCCCAGCATGGTCTCACCGAGGAGCGCCGCCGCGCCGGTCTCGTCGAGCGCCGCTCCGAGGGACAGCATGCCCGCGACCAGCACCAGCGTCGGCAAGTCGACCGCGCGGTAGGCCTGATCGGGCGTGAGACAGCGTGTCAGGATCATCAGCACGGCGCCGACGATCACGCCGACGGCCACGGGAACCCACCCGGCCATCACGGGCACGAGCGCCAGCAAGGTCACGGCGATAGACCGGGACGCGAGGCGAACCTGAGGCCCGTCCGCCTCGGGCGCCTGCAGGAGGATCAGATCGGGCTCGCGGGCCAGCTCCCGCTGCCGGCGCCTGGGGCCGTAGAGCAGGAGCGCGTCACCGAACCGCAGCGCCTCGTCCCTCAGATTCGCCTCCACGACCCCGCCTTCCCGCACGATCGCCACCACGTGGAGTCCGAAACGACTCTGGAAGCTCACCTGCCTCAGCGTCTTGCCGGCGAGATCACTCCGCGGCGCGAGCACGGCCTCGGCGAAGCCGACATCGTCGCCTTCGAGCACCTCGGGATCCACCGGCGTCGTGAGATCCAGCTCGAGACGCTGAAGCGCCCGGAGCACGACCATGTCGTCGGCACTCGCTTTGACCAGAAGCTCGTCACCGGCCTCGAACACCGTGTCCGGTCCGGGAAGCGGGCGCACCCGCTGCTCGCCGTCCTGCATCCGCCGTGCCACCGCGAGCACCATGAAACCGACCGCGTCACCCAGCCGTGAATCCCTGAGTGTGCGCCCTACCAGGGCCGAATCCGAGGTCACGCGCAGAGACCAGAGCCGCTCCTCGAGGCGGAACTCGCGCACGGCCTCGGACGCCTCCATCGACTCCAGCCCTTGGAGCTCACGCCGCCCGGCAAGCCGGGCGAGACTGTCTCGAGGACCTTGAAGGAGCAACGCGTCACCGGCACGCAGCGGGGTGTCGAGAAAGCGCGTCCGGCGCTGGAAGTCGTCGCCCCTTTGTAGCGCCAGTGCCAACACCCCCTCCCTCGCGTGCAGATCGAGCTCGGCGGGGCTTCGGCCCACGAACGGGGACTCGGGCGCGATGCGCACCCTCGCCAGACCGACATCGTCGGACTCCAGCCAGGCCAGGGGCGGCGCGTCGGAGATCGCGACCAGGTGGCGCCGTCCGCGCAGCTGGAGGAAATGCTCGGGGCTCCCCTGTACGAGAATCTGGTCGCCTCCCCGGAGGACCGCGTCCGGGCCCGGCGCGCGCCGGGTGCGTCCCTTCCGATGGACCGCCAGCACGTGCATCCCGAGCGCCGAGTCGATGAGACTCTCGCCGAGCGTCTTGC
This sequence comes from Gemmatimonadota bacterium, assembly GCA_040904885.1. GTDB lineage: Bacteria > Gemmatimonadota > Gemmatimonadetes > Longimicrobiales > Gaopeijiaceae > JAWLHJ01. The sequence goes on from JBBDSN010000134.1 coordinate 4,307, forward strand.
CGCCGAGGGGGGACCGGGCCGGAACCCGCAGGTAGAAAAGCCTCGCCCGCAGATCGACGTCCTTGCGGATGCCCGAGCGGTCGACCTCGCCCCCACGCCCCACGGGCGTACGGCTCGGCAGCAAGCGTGGTGCGGCGACGGCCACCAGCACGGTACCCGCGCCGAGCAGCACGACACCGACCGGGGTGAACGTGAAGAGTCCGAACGGCTCGAGGCCCGCTTCTCCGAGCGCAGCCGCGGCGAGCAGGTTGGGCGCCGTGCCGATGAGTGTGGTGAAACCCCCGAGCTGTGCACCCAGAGCCATCGGGATCAAGAGCTTCGAGGGCGCGATTCCCGTGCGCTTCGCGATCCCGAGGGTGACGGGCAGCATCATCGCGGCCACCCCTACGTTGTTCATGACCCCGGAGAGCACACCCGAGACGAGCGTGACACCGACGATCACGCGTCCTTCTCGTGCTCCAGCCCACCGGAGCACCAACTGGCCCACGAGGGTCGCCACCCCGGTCCGGGACAACCCCGCCGACACCACGAACATGCCGGCGACGGCGATGACGGCGGGGCTCGCGAAGCCCGCCAGGGCGCGCTCCGTCGGGACGAGTCCGAGCAGCGACACGGCGACGAGCGCCATGAGCGCCACCACGTCCATGCGGAGGCGTTGCGTCGCGAGAAGCACGATCGTGCCAGCGAGCACGCACAGCACGAGAAGGATGTCGGTCGACATGCAGTGAATCCGGCGGAAGACGGCACAAGTTCGGGGAGCCGCCCTCCGAGCGCCATGGCCCGGCGTGTCCATCG
>JBBDSN010000135.1:0-28976 GCA_040904885.1 Gemmatimonadota bacterium
ATTCACTGCGGACCTGATACCGACGACGGGCTCGGAAGTTCGCCGCACAGTGAGACGCCCGCGGTGTAGCCGTCCGGAGGGGAAGATCGCCTCAACAGGGATGCCGCTCCAGACCACGGTATTGGAGCGCTTCGGCCGCGTGCTCGACGGTGATCGTGTGGGCTCCGGCGAGGTCGGCGATGGTCCGGGCCACCCGGAGCACACGGTGGTACCCCCGGGCGGAGAGGCTCATCCGTTCCACGGACGCCGACATGAGCCGCTCGACCGCAGGCTGTCGTTGGCAGAATCGGCGTAGCTCACGCGGCCCCATCTGGCCGTTCGCGTACACGCCGGGCGCCCGCGAGAATCGGGTGGACTGCCGTTCGCGGGCCCGCACGACCCGGGCGCGCACCTTAGCCGATGGTTCTGCGGAGGTCGCACCTCGGAGGGCACCGGCCGGGACTGCGGGGACCTGAACGTGCAGGTCGATGCGATCCATGAGCGGCCCGCTGACTCGACCTTGATAGCGCGCCACCGTGCTGGTGTCACAAAGGCACTTGTCGGTGCCGTCGCCCCGGTAGCCGCAGGGACAGGGATTCATGGCGGCAGCCAACACGAACCGGGACGGGAAGTCTAACGTCCCGCTGGCACGAGAGATCCGAACGCTGCCGTCCTCCAGGGGCTGTCGGAGGATTTCCAGGGCGTTTCTCCGAAACTCGGGAAGCTCGTCCAGGAAGAGCACGCCATGGTGCGCCAGCGAGATCTCGCCCGGCCGGATCGGCGAACCTCCCCCGGCGAGTCCGGCTTCGCTCACTGAGTGGTGGGGTGCCCTGAACGGCCGTCGCGTGACGAGCGGTCGATCCGGCGTCAAGAGCCCGGCCACCGAATGGACCCGGGTGCACTCGAGCGCCTCCTCCAGGGACAGGGGTGGGAGAATCCCTGCAAGCCGCACAGCGAGCATCGTCTTCCCCGAGCCGGGAGGGCCGACGAACAGGATATTGTGGGCGCCGGCCGCCGCGATCTCGAGCGCCCGCTTCGCCGACTCCTGTCCGCGCACGTCGGCGAGATCCGCGCTGACCGTCTCGTGCCGGCTCAGCATGTTCAAAGGGTCGACGCGGGTGACGCGCAACGAACATGTGCCCCTCAGGTGCGACACGACGGCGGCGAGCGTGGGCGCCCCGATGACCTCCAACCCGTCGACGAGCGCCGCTTCACCCGCGTTCCCCTCGGGAACCAGAAGCATGTCACACACCCCGCGCGCCCGAAGCTCCGCTCCGATCGGCAACACCCCGGGGACCGTTCGAAGCGATCCGTCCAGCCCGAGCTCCCCGAGCAGCGACACCCGGTCGATCGCACCTTGGTCGAGGACCCCGCTCGCGGCGAGCAGGCCCACCGCGATCGGCAGGTCGAACGCCGTCCCCTCCTTTCGGACATTGGCGGGGGCCAGGTTCACGGTGATCCTGCGGTTGGGCAGCGTGAACCCGGAGTTCCTCAACGCGGCCGCGACGCGCTCCCGGCTTTCCCGGACCGCCCCGTGCGGGAGCCCGACCACCGTGAAGGCGGGCAGGCCCGACGCCAGATTCACTTCGACGCGGACGGGCACAGGCTCCACCCCGTAGACCGTCCCCGTAATGACGTGTGAAAGCATACACGGAGGGTCGCCGACGGCACCGGGCGGAGGAATGCGGAAAAGGGTCGCGACGCTCCTCTCCAACTCGGATGTTTCGGCTTCCGGCGAAAGGACGGCTTGTGCCCCGGGCCACCGCCCCGTACCATGGTCCCCGCCCGGTCGACGGATCGCCGCTTTGCTGCACGCATGGCTCGCCGCAGCCGGGGTTGGCTCCCCAGCAACACGGAGTGCGCCGATGAAGGTCGCCGTTCTGAAGGAGACGCGTCCCGGAGAGCACAGGGTCGCGCTCGTGCCCCAGGGAGTCCAGGATCTCGTGAAGGCCGGGCTCTCGGTGACCGTGGAGTCGGGCGCGGGCGTGAGAGCCGGAGCCTCCGACGCGCTTTACGGTGAAGCTGGTGCGGAGATCGCGGGCTCCACTGCCGAAGCCCTCGCGGGTGCCCACGTGGTCCTCCGCGTCAACCCGCCCGCCACGGAAGGGAACGACGAAGTCACCCCCCTTCCGGAGGCGACGATCCTGGTGTGCTTCCTGAGCCCACTCACCAGGCCCGAACTCATCCGACGGCTCGTAGAGCACCGCGTGACGGCCATCTCGATGGAACTGGTGCCGCGGATCTCGCGTGCTCAGTCCATGGACGCGCTCTCGTCACAGGCGACGGTGGCTGGGTACAAGGCGGTGCTCATCGCTGCCGGGCACCTCCCGAAGTTCCTCCCGATGTTCACCACCGCGGCGGGCACCATCCGGCCGGGCAAAGTGCTCGTGCTCGGTGCCGGGGTCGCCGGGCTGCAGGCCATCGCGACCGCGCGCAGACTGGGCGCGGTGGTCGAGGCGTTCGACGTGCGCCCCGCCGTGAAGGAGCAGGTCCAGAGCCTCGGGGCGCGGTTCCTCGAAGCGGATGAAGACGTGACGGCGGAAGGCGAGGGCGGATACGCGAAGGAGCTCTCCGAGGAGCAACACGAAAAGGAGCTCGCCCTCATCGCGGGTGCCATTCCCGAGGCGGACATCGTCATCACCACCGCGCAGATCCCGGGCCGTGACGCTCCGGTCCTGATTACCGAGGAGATGGTACGCTCGATGCGCGCGGGATCGGTGATCGTGGACCTCGCAGCCGAATCCGGGGGCAACTGCGTGCTGACGAAAGCGGAGGAGACCGTGACGCATAACGGCGTCGTCATTCTCGGGCCGACGAACCTGCCCGCGACCCTCGCCGTGCACGCGAGCCAGATGTACTCGAAGAACGTGGTGACGCTGCTCAAAGAGCTGCTCGACGAGGACGGAAACGTGAGCCTCGACTTCGACAACGACGTCATCGGACCCGCGACCGTGACGCATGCGGGGGAAATTCGGAACGAACGGGTGAAGGCGAGCCTGGAAGGCGCCCGGACCTGACCGCGACATCCCAATGGGAGGAGCATCGATGGGCGAGTTGATGATCGGTCTCTATGTGTTCGTGTTGGCGACCCTCGCGGGACGCGAGGTCATCACCAAGGTTCCGCCCACTCTCCACACACCCCTGATGTCCGGGGCGAACGCGATCTCGGGGATCGCGATCGTGGGTGCGATCGTCGTGGCGGGCTCGGCCGAGGGGACGACTCGCACGGTGCTCGGCGTGGTCGCGATCGCGATGGCCAGTATCAACGTCATCGGAGGATTCCTCGTCACCGATCGCATGCTCAGCATGTTCAGGAAGAGGTGAGCCGATGAACCCCGACATGCTCGTCGAGCTCACCTATCTCCTGTCCGCGATCCTCTTCGTCCTCGGGCTCAAGCGCCTCCAATCCCCCGCCACCGCTCGAGCAGGGAACGCGCTTGCGGCCCTCGCCATGCTCCTGGCGATCGTCGCGACCATCGTGGACGCCGAGATCCTCTCGTGGACCGGCATCCTGATCGGCATGGCAGTGGGCGGCACCATCGGAGGTGTGGCCGCCCGCACTGTGGAGATGACGTCCATGCCGCAGCTCGTCGGCATCCTCAACGGATCGGGAGGGGGCGCTTCCGCGTTGGTCGCCGTGGCCGAATTCCTCTCGAACCCGGCGGTCGGGGCAGGCACCTCGGGGGTGACGATCCTGCTCGGCACCCTCATCGGCGGCGTGACCCTGACCGGCTCGTTCATCGCCTTCGCCAAGCTGCAGGAGTTGATGACGGGCAACCCGATCACGTTCCCGGGCCAGAACGCGCTCAATGCGATTTTGTTCATCGGACTTCTGGGCCTGGGATGGATGGCGCTCAGCGGTGCGGGAGGCGTCGATCCGGTGGTCTGGTTCTACGTGTTCTGCGGCGTGGCCGCGCTCCTGGGCATCCTGATCGTGATCCCCATCGGTGGAGCCGACATGCCGGTGGTCATCTCCCTGCTGAATTCGTATTCCGGTCTCGCCGCCAGCGCCGCGGGTTTCGTCATCGGGAACATGGTGCTGATCATCTCCGGTGCCCTGGTCGGCGCGTCGGGGCTCATCCTGACCCAACTCATGTGCAAGGGCATGAACCGTTCGTTGGCGAACGTCGCGTTCGGGGGTTTCGGCGGGTCCGCGGCCGTCAGCAAAGCTGAAACCGGCAAGCGCCCGGTGCGCAGGGCGGACGCGGAGGCGGTCGCCGCCGAGCTCGGATACGTCAACTCGGTCGTGATCGTACCCGGATACGGCCTCGCCGTGGCGCAGGCACAGCACGAGCTGCGGAAGGTCGGGGACCTGCTCGGAGAGCGCGGGGTCGACGTCAAATACGCGATCCACCCCGTCGCCGGACGGATGCCTGGTCACATGAACGTGCTGCTCGCGGAGGCGGATGTGAGCTACGACCGGCTCTTCGATCTCGACGAGATCAATTCGGACTTCTCGAACACCGATGCCGTGCTCGTCGTCGGCGCGAACGACGTCGTCAACCCGGCAGCGAGGGAGCCCGGCTCGATCATTGCGGGCATGCCCATTCTCGATGTCGACAAGGCGAGACGCGTGATCGTCATGAAGCGGAGCCTGTCCCCCGGCTTCGCCGGGATCGACAACGACCTCTTCTACATGGACCAGACGCTCATGTTCTTCGGAGACGCGAAGGCGTCCATGTCGGATCTCGTGCGGGAGGTCCGCGAACTGGGCTGACCCACGAGGGTCACTCCGCGAACCCTGCGGCCTCTTCGAGGAGCATCCGGAGGCGCGCGACGTGCTCCGCGCGCGTCCGCAGGTTCCCGACGGAGAATCGCAGCGCGACCCGGCCTTCGAGCACCGTGTGGGTGAGGAACGCCTCACCACTCGCGTTCACGCGCTCCAGAATCCGATGGTTCAGCGCGTCATTCCCCGCTCCGTCCAGGGCGGGGTCCAGCCTGCGGAACGCCACCGTGGAGAGCGGAACCGGCGCGACCCGCACCCAACCCTCCGAGCCGTCGACCCACGCGGCGAATCCGGCGGCGAGCGCAACGTGCTCCCGAAGCCGTTCGATGACACCCTGACGCCCGAAGTAGCGGAGGACGAACCAGAGCTTCAGGGAGCGGAAACGCCGGCCCAGCGCGACCCCGTAGTCCATGAGGTTGCGGACCTCGTCGACGTTGCTGGAACGCAGGTACTCGGGAACGATGGAAAACGCGCGCACGATGTCGTCCGGTCGCCGGCAATACAGGAGGGAGCAGTCGACCGGTGTGAACAGCCACTTGTGCGGATTCACCACGATCGAATCGGCTCGCTCCCACCCGTCGAAGAGTCCCCGGAGCTCCGGCACGATCGCGGCCGGGCCACCGTACGCTGCATCGACGTGCAGCCATACCCCGAACTCCTCGGCCACGTCGGCGATCTCCGACACGGGATCGATGGAGGAAGTGGACGTGGTTCCCAGCGTCGCCACCACGCCCACGGGCCGCACGCCCTCGTCGATGTCCCGGCGAACCGCCTCACGCAGCGCCCGGGGGTCCATGCGGAACGCCTCGTCCGAAGGCACGCCGACGAAGCCCTCGCGGCCGAATCCGAGGGTCACGACCGCCTTCTCCACCGAGGAGTGCGCCTGGTCGGATGCGTAGACGCGGCCGCGAGGAAGGCCGAAGAGACCGCTCGCTCGCGCGTCGGGATACGCGACTTCCCGGGCCGCCGCGAGTGCATGCAGCGTCGACGATGAGGCGGTATCGTTGATGACCCCGTCGAAGTCTGCCGGGAGCCCGAGCCATTGCCGCAGCCAGTCGGCCACGACCTCTTCGAGCTCGGTCGCGGCCGGAGAGCTCCGCCAGACCATCGCGTTGACGTTCAGGGCGGCCGTCAGCATCTCCCCGAGGATTCCCGGCCCTGAGCCGGTGATCGAGAAGTAGCCGAAGAACGCGGGGTGATTCCAATGGGTGATCCCTGGAAGCACGATGTCTCGAAAGTCACGCAGCGCATCGTCCAGGGATTCCCCGGTCTCCGGTCCCGAAGCAGGCAGCCTCCGGCGCACGTCCCCGGGCGCGACCGACGGCAGCACCGGAAGCGCATCGATATCGTCGAGGTAGTCGGCGATCCAGTCGACCACGTCGCGGCCGAGTCTTCGCAACTCCTCGGGGGGGATGTCCCCTCCGGAGGCCTCCGACGTCGTGCCGCCGCTCAGCCCGCGTACTCCACGGTCCGAGCGTGCCCGACCACGACATCCAGTTCCTCGGCGTTCATCCGCAGCTGCTCGAGCACTTCGTCGACCAAATGTTCACCGGACAATCGCGCGACACCGTCCGACTCGAAAAACTGGAAGAACATGGCGTCGGTATGGCCCACGCTCGCGTGCGTCACCCCCCGATCGATGCCTCGGTTCAGTCGGAGGATCTCCCTGAGGGAGAGAGGAAGCCGGCCGCCCAAGGGAGGATCTCGGTACAGGTCGCGGATGACCAACTCCCTCAGGATCTGGAACTCTTCGATCACTTCTCCGGCGGCGAGTCCCCGCCGGGCGGCGATAGAGCCGAAAAGCTCGGCGGCGCGCACCCACAGCGGCTCGACCGTCTCGCGGTAAGGACCGAGCATCCAGGGAAGGAAGCGCACAAGATGGCTCGTGAACTCGTCGATCACGCGATCCACCGGCGGCCCGGATCCGGAGCCCTGACTCCGAATGGCGCCGGCCCAACGCTCCGACAACGACTCCAGGCGTTCTTCGAGCCACTGAGCCAGGTCGACGGGGGCCAGCCGGCCGGGTCGGGACTCTCTACCCCGGCCGTCTCCTCCAGGCGTGTCGCTCACGCGGTGATCTGTGGGCGTCGGATCCTGCAATGTCGCTCCTTCGAGAGGATCGACCGACCCCCGCTCGCCGGGAATCAAGTTGTTCAAGATGACCCCGATGGGTCGCCGAGACCAGGGATCGTCCGCGCCGACAGCTGGTCGGAATCCGACGGCCGCGCCCCGTCGCCGGACCAGACGCGCAGTCGCACGGAAACCGTCGTGCCCTGACCTTCCTGGCTTCGGACGGTGATCTCGGCTCCCCAGCTCCGGACGAGGCGCTGCACGATCGCCAGGCCGAGCCCGGCCCCCGTCGAACGGGTGCTGAACTGCGGCTCGAAGATGCGGGGAAGCACGTCTTCGGGAATACCCGCGCCCTCATCGACGACCTCCAACAGGACCGAACCTCCGGCCTCGTCGCGTCGAGCGCGCACGTCCACGCGGTCGCCCTCGCCGCTCGCGAAGCGCGCGTTCTCGAGCAGGTTGACGAGCACCTCCTTGAGTTCCGGCGTCCGCGCGACGACCGGCGGCAGCGCGGGCTCGACCGTATGCGTGAAGCCAACGGCCGCGACGGAGCTCCCGTAGAGGGCCATAACGTCTCCGACCACCGCTTCCAAGGACACCGGGGCGAGCGGCACCCCGGCCCCGGCCGGAGCTCCGAATCGTGAGAAGCTCTGCGCGATCGCGGCCAGCCGGTCGATCTCCGCCAGCATGGCCGTCGCATTGCGAAGCAGGATCTCTTCGAAGTCCGGCCGGTCGTCCTCCCAGGCACGGCGTACGTGCTGGATGCTCAGCTTGATGGGAGTCAGCGGATTCTTCACCTCGTGCGCCACCTGCCGCGCCATCTCACCCCACGCCAAGACACGCTCCGCGCGAAGCTCGTCGGTGACGTCATCCATGGCGACCACGGCACCTCGCCGGGATCCCGCGCCGCCCAGTCGTCTCGCCCTCACGCGCACCCGCCGGTCCCCGGCCTGGAACTCTTGGTCGGCCCGCTCGGTGTTGCGGCCCAGGTACGCCCGCAACCATTCTCCCAGCTCCGTCGCGAGCGTCATCTCACTCGCGAGCGGCTCCCCGACGACGACCGCCGTGCCCAACAGTTCCTTGGCACGTGGATTCACCAGCGTGATGCGACCGTCCGGATCGACGGCCAGCATCCCCACCGCGGCCTCGTCCATGATCAGCTGGGTTCGTCTCGAGGTGCGCACCAGCTCGCGCCGGGCCCGCCGGACCCGGCTCACCATTCGGTTGAAGGCCCGGAACACAGAGCCGAACTCGTCGACGCGATCCTCCGGGAGACGAAGATCGAGGTTCCCCGACCCGACCCGCTCCGACGCGACCTGCAGGGCATGGATGGGGCGGGTCAGGGCACGCCCCGCGAGCAGCGCGAGGCCGAGGGACAGCGCGCCCCCGAGAACCATGAAGAAGCCGAGCAGCTCGAGCAGGTCCGTGGCCTGGATGGCGGCCGTGCCCTCCTCCAGGGGGACCTGGGCCGCGAGGATGTCGCCGTCGGGGAGCCGCCGGAACGCGGTGACGTATTCCCATCGGCCCAGACGAGTGTCCGCCAACCGCTTCAGCCCTTCCAGGTCTTCGATCGCCTGATGCACCTCGTACGGGGTCCAGCCGCCATAGAGTCCGAGCTCGATCAACTCTTCCACGGACCCTTCCGCGAGCTCGCCCCCCCGATAGGCCACGAGGTCGGCCCCCACCTGTCGAGCGAGGCGGTCCATGCCGCCGCCCACGGCCCGGTACCAGAGTGCCGCGTCGTCGACCACACGCTCCGCGATCACCTCGGCCGAGCGATGGGAGGCTTGGCTGAGCGTTCGATACGCCACGGTCCCGAAAAGCGCATTCGCCAGCGCGAAGAAGCCGAACAGCGCGACCGTCACCCGCGCCCGGAACGAGATGGCGAGCCCACGCACGCGCACGTCTGTCGGGGTGGACCCCAGCAAGAGGCTTCGACCGAGAGCCCAGAAGACCCCGAGGAGCAACGCGTGGAGCACCAGCAGAAGTGTACCTCTGGCCAGCGCCTGAAGCGGTCCGGGTAGCGGCACCGTGTAGTGGGCGTGATAGGCCCGGTCGTTCATGAACCGCACCCCGACCTCCGCCCTCCATGCGGTGCCGGCCCGGACCCACCGCAACGGCTCGTCGTCCCGGGCGTCGCCGCGAGGTAGCGGAATGAACGCCATTGCCTCGCGCTCGCTCCACCCCGGGCCACGCACGAACGGATCGAGCGGGGACGGACTCGTACGCTCCGAGAACGGAGGGGCCACGACGGACAGGATGCCGCCATCCGAGAGGGGGACGGTGAGCACGTAGCGGGCATCGTCCCTGTTGAGCCTGAGGAGCCTCGACTCCGCGAGCTGACGTTGCTCGGCGAGAAGCGTCGGGAGCACTCCGGGCAGAAGCCCCTCCGCGCCGACCCGCAACTCGACGCCGCGAAATCCGTCCGGGTCCCAACGCGTCAGACGCACGGGCTGACCTTCACTCGCGAGGCCGCTCGCCCGCCAAGCGTTATAGAGAACGTCGACCGGTTCCCGACCGGACCGGTCGAGAGAGTCCGCGGCGACCGCCAACCGAGCCAGCCCGTCCGCAAGGGCCGGATCGTCGCGGGTCGTGAGGCCTTCGAGACGCTCGGCGCCCGCGTCCATGGCGGCACGCACACCTGCCCCCCAGGCGGCCGGAACGGACGCCGATCCGGCAAGCACGATGGCGACCCCCCCCAGAGCGAACGGACGTCGCCAGTCGTTCTGCTCCCGCACGCCGTTCGTCGCGATCCAGATCGGCACGGCCCAGAGCAGCCACCACCAGAACGGTGGCTCGACCGCCAACCAGACCCACACCGCGGCGGCCCCTCCCAGCGTCAGAGCCAACGCGGACGCGGCCCAGATCCGCCAAGCCCCTCCGGACACACCCCGCGCCATGGACAGCACGACAGCCGTGACCAGCGAGAGGGTCGCTGCGACCCCGAGCTCGTAGGTGACCCATTCCAACCGGCCGGCCACGAGCGACGTCGGCGCATCGCCGACCCTGGCCCAGCCCAGGAATCCAGCATACAGAAGTCCACCCACCCCGCCCATCACCCAACCCGGCGGACGGGATACCGGCCTCGGCATGACCGCGAGCAGTGTGGATATGGCGAGGGCGAGCAGCACGGTCCGACCGACCGACAGGGAGATGAAACCGCCGATGGACAGCAGCTCGAGGTCGAAAAGTCGCTCCAGCCCGGTCAGGGCACCGACCGGCAGGGCGCCCGCGATCACCACGAGCGTGGCCGCACCCGCGACCGCGACGGCGCGCCTGGGCGGGCAACCGACCGCCAACAAGCCCCAGGCCAAAAGGATGAGCACGGTCACGCGCACCCGCCAACGATCCATGATCTCGCTCGCCCGAATCTCGGGCTCCGGGCGGTCCACGACCACGCTCATCAGGCGGCGGTCCGGGAGTGAGAGGTCCCAAACCCCTTCCGCGGCCCCGGGATCGTGCTGCGTGACGCGCACCTGCTCCCCGATCTCGGCGTGGAAGCGCCCGGCGAAGTCCTCGACGCCCGCCTCGAGCACCTCGGGGAGATCCGCTCGCAGCAGATCCGCCGCCATCGCGACCCGACCGTCTTCGGTCAGTGCCGTGACGTAGAGATAGCCGAACAGCGGACGGTCGTGGTACGTATGCCTGAGAAATCCGCCCTGAACGCCCTCGGGGACCTTGCCCCAATGCACGCCGTCCCAGAGAATCAGCCGTCCGCCCGCGTCGTAGAGGGCCAACGCTGAAACGCCGTGGCGCTGCCGGAGGTCGCGCACGAACGCCAGATCGAGTTGGTCCGTGGGATCGAGCGCCTTTTCCGCGAGCTCGTCCGCCGCCGCTTCGGCGGAGGCCTGGCGCCGCTCGAGGCGAAAGCCCAGCACCTGACCGACCTCGGCCTGCCGACCGGCCCAGTAGTCGTCCCAGCCGGCGGTGATCTCGTTCACCTGATGGTGCGCAAAGAATCCCGTCGGAACAGTGAACACGAGCAGCAACACACCGGCGTGCCAAGCGGGACGCCGCGCACCGGCGCCATGCACTACGCCGGCAGCGATCCCGAGGGCGGCGAGGACGAGGGCGGCTCCGGTGGGAACGGACACCCAGATCGCGAGCGCCGCAGTCGCGATCCAGGGTCCGAGCCGGGACAACCAGACGAGCATACGAACCAGGAGTGAGGTCTTTGGAACCGAGATCATGGGCCTTGAACGAGCTCCCCTGGACGGATGCCCGAAGCGTGATCGAAAGCGATCCGCGGCTGATCATTCCTGTGGGCGCTCTCGAGCAGCACGGACCACACCTCCCTCTCGGCACGAACATGCACATCGCGACATGCGTGGCCCAGGCCGTCTCGAAACGGCTGGGGATCCTCCGGGCGCCCCCGTTCTCCTATGGGACGACCAACGGGGCAGGTCCCTTCGCGGGCGCCGTGGGTCTGCGTCGCAAGACACTGCATCGGGCGATCAACGAGCTCCTGAGCCAGTGGGAGGACGACGGCGTCAGGGAATTCCTCATTATTTCGGCACACCGGTACGAACCCCATCTGGAGGCGCTCCTCATGGCGTTGACCAGTAAGGCCGTGAGCTCGATCTACGATCTCTACCAGGTCGACGTGACGGACGTGCTCGACGGTGACCCGGAGCTCGAGCATGCCGGGGAACTCGAGACGTCCCTCATGCTCCACCTGGCTCCGGAGCTCGTGCGATCGGACCGGATCCGGAACTTCGCCCCGACCGATCAGAGGCTTCGAAAATACACCCGTCGGAGGGCGCCGACACCCCCGGTGGAATCCGGAGGGATCCTGGGCAACCCGAGCCGGGCAGACGCGGTGAAGGGAAAGACCGTCTTCGAGCGCTACGTGACAGCACTCTGTGCGACGATCAGGCGTGCGCAGGCGAACCGCGACTCGCAGACGGGGTAAGGGTTCGCCATGCACTGCACACACGCGCTACCCGCCGTCCTCCTCTTGAGCCTCGCCTTCCCAATCGCGGCGAGGAGCCAGGGCATCGCCGTGGACGAGGGTCGCTTCGCGATCGAGATCGCGGGCCGGTCCGTTGGAACCGAGGACTTTACGATACGACGCGCAGGCATCGGACGTGACGACGCGTTCTTCGCCAATGCGGTCATCACGCAGGGCGCGTCGGTCGACCGTCAGGAGATCACCCCCCTGCTCCGGGCGACCCCTCCAAGCGGTGTGGTCGCAGGATATCAGGTGAAAGTGACGGGTCGCGACCCGCTCGACTTCCAGATGACGCTCGTCGGTCAGCGCTACGTCGCGATCGCACGGTCTCAACGGGGAGACGAAGAGAGGGAGTTCCCTGCGAGGGAGACCACAAGAATTCTCGATCGCGACGTGGCGCACCACTACTATTTCCTGCGGGACGCCCGCGAGGGTGAGCGCATCCACGTCATCGAGCCCCGCACGCGAACGCAGACGACACTCATCGTCGAGCGCCGCTCCGAGGACGAACTGACGCTCGACGGGCGCACGACCCCGGCGCGACGGCTCGAATTCAACGTCGACGAGCAGGTCAGGATCGCTTGGTACGACCGGCTGGGGCGGGTGCTTCGCGTCGAGATACCCGCCCTCGGCTATGTGGCGGAACGGACGGATCTGGTTGGATGAGCAGGACCTGCATCTGTCACCTCCCGCTTCCGCAACCCTCGCGATGAAGATCTTGCGGCGGTCCCGCGTAGGTGGATGAACGTCCCGGATCCGTGTGCGCCTGCGCACCGCATCCGGCGCGCGTAAGCCGGGAACTGAAACCCGACCGGAACGCACCACGTACGGAGCGACGACATCGCACGTGACGACCAAGGGGGAAAGGTGAGGATGTGGACGAGCGCACGCCGACTCGGCTTGGCCATGGCGTTGGCCTCGCTACCCACGGTGGTCCAGAGCCAGGAGCACGTTCCCGAGCGCCTTACGCTGGAGCAGGCCCTCGACATCGCCCACCGGAACAGCCCGTCGCTCCTTCGCGCCCGGAACGACGAGGTGATCGCGGATTGGGACGTCCGACAGGCCTACGGCCAGCTCCTCCCCTCGGCGAGCGCGAGCGGACGCGTGAGCTGGCAAGGCCCCGGAGAGCAGCAGTTCGGAAGCCTCACGGCGGGTGATCTGGGGTTCGGGAACCAGCCTTCCTATTACTTCTCGAGCTACGATCTCGGCGTGAGCTATTCGCTCGATTGGGCCACGCTGAAAGCGCCCGCTCGCGCCAAGGCCGAACGACGCACCACGCTCGCCCGGATCGACGTGGCGGGCGCGGAGCTCACCGCGGCGGTCACTCGGGCCTGGGTGGAGACGCTCCGTCGCGGCGAGCTGCTGGTGACCGCGCGTCAGCAGCTCGAGAACGCACGCATCAACCTGCGCCTGGCGCAGGGTCAACTCGAAGTCGGCACGGTCACGCCCATCGACGTCGGACAGGCCGAGGTCCAGGTGGGACGTATGGAGGTCCAGGTGCTCCAGGCCGAGAACGCGGTGGAAACGTCGCGCATGCGGCTCCTTCAGCAGATGGGTGTTCCCGTCGACCAGACGGTGGAGCCCATCGCAGACCTCGTCCTCTACGAGCCCCCATGGGATTTCGAGGAGCTTCGGTCCCGCGCCACGTCCGAAAACCCGACCCTCCGGGCCTCGCAGCTCGCGGGCGAGTCGGCCGACCTCGGCGTCAGCGCCGCCCGCTCCTCCTACTTCCCGTCTCTGTCCATATCCACGGGCTGGGGCGGGTTCGCCCGGGAGGCGAGCAACCCCGACTTCCTCGTGGCGCAGGCGCAGACACAGGTCGCCCAGAACATTTCCCGGTGCGTATCGACGAACGACCTCTACAGTCGGCTCGCGGACCCTCTCCCTCCGGTCGATTGCTCCCGCCTCGTGTTCACGGATGCCCAGAGGAACGCGATCGTCGAGTCGAACGACCAGTTCCCATTCGGCTTCCAGAAATCGTCGCCGAGTATCTCCTTGGGAATCAGCATCCCGATCTTCCAGGGCCTGAGTCGCCAGCGCAACCTGGAGGCGGCGCGCATCCAGCGTGACGATGTGATCCAGGACCTGCGCGAACGCGAAATCGCGCTCGAAGCCGACCTCCGTATCGCGTTGGCGAACGTGCGAACAGCCTACCAGAGCGCGCTTCTCGAGGACCGGAACCGAGCGTTGGCGGAGCGCCAGCTCACCCTCGCACGCGAGCGCTACCAGCTGGGCGCGATCACGTTCGTCGAGCTCATGGATGCACAGACCCTGCTGTCCCAGGCCGAAAGCGATCGAATCGTCGCGGTGTTCGCGTACCACGACACCGTCACGGAACTGGAGGCGCTCGTGGGCTCCTCCCTCAGAGACTGACCCGGAGTCGACCCGATGCAGCGTCGTTCGAAGATCGTGTTGGTCGTGGCCCTCGTCGTCGTGGCGGTGGCTGTCGCTTCCACCGCCATCGCCAGAAACCGAAACCAAGGGGTGGAGGTACGGACGGAGGTCGTGGAGCGCCGGGACCTCGTCGAGGTCGTCACGTCGTCCGGAAACGTGCGGGCCCGGCGGACGGTCGACATGAGTTCCGACATCTCCGCAAAAGTGACCGAGCTCCTGGTCCAAGAAGGGAACGACGTGGTCGCCGGCCAGACGCTCCTCCGGCTCGAGCCGGACCAGTACCGGGCAGCCCTTTCTCGCGCCGAAGCCCAGCTCGCGCAGGCACGGTCCCAGGAGGCACAGCAGCGGGCGAACCTCATCCGGTCGGAGCGGGATCTCGAGCGGCTCGTCAACCTGTCGGCGAGGGACTCGCTCCTCGTGAGTCCGCAGCAGCTCGACGACGCCCGGACGAACGTCGAGGTCGCGCGGGCGACGCTCGAATCGGCCGTCCACGGGGTCTCGCAGGCGGTCGCGGCGGTCGACGAAGCCGCCGACCGCCTTTCCAAGACCGTGTTCACTGCCCCCATGACCGGCCGGGTGACCCGACTCAACGTCGAGGAGGGAGAGACGGTCATCATCGGGACCATGAACAACCCCGGGAGCCTCGTGCTCACGATCTCGGATCTGTCGGTCATGGAAGCGGTGGTCAGGGTCGACGAGACCGACGTGCCCCGGATCGCGCTCGGCGACAGCGCGACCATCCGTATCGACGCCTTCCCTGACCGCCGGTTCACCGGTCGGGTGACGGAGGTCGGGAACTCCGCGATCACCCCGCCCTCCCAGCAGGCCGCCGGGCAGCAGGCCGCTATCGACTTCGAGGTCGTGCTGACGCTGGACGAACCGGAGGTGGAGCTCCGCCCGGACCTCTCAGCGACCGCCGACATCGTCGTCGCCACGAGGGACGACGTACTCGCGATCCCGATCATCGCGCTCACCGTGCGTGCCGGTTCGGAAGCCGACTCGACGTCGTCATCCGGAACGGGCGCAGACGCACCCGACGATCAGGAAGGAGTCTTCGTCGTGAGGGAAGGCCGGGTCCGGTTCGTGCCGGTAGACGTGGGCATCACCGGACGAGAGCACTTCGAAGTGCTCTCCGGCTTGGAGGTCGGTGATACGGTCGTCGCGGGCCCCTACCAGGCGATCCGTGCCCTGAGCGACGACGACCCCATCCGCCCGGCCGAAGCAGGCGCCAGCCCGGCCGGAGGCGGGTAGCCCCGCATGGTCCTCCGGGAAGGCGTGGCGCTCGCCCTGCTCCAGATCCGCGCTCAGAAGCTCAAGAGCTTCTTCAGCATGCTCGGGGTCATTCTCGGTGTCATGTTTCTGATCCTGGTCGTGACCGTGGTGGAAGGTCTGGACCAATACGTGCGCGAGGACTTCACCTCCCAGGTCTTCGGCATCAACACCGTGACGCTTCGCCGGTGGCAAAGCGTGAACATCAACACGGACGCCGCAGAGTGGCGGGCCCGCCAGCGCCGACCACGACTCGAATATGCCGATGCCGATGCCATCCGGGCGCAGCTCGGGGTTCCGGCCCGCGTCGCGGTGGAGAGCAGCACCAGCAGCACCGCGGTGGGGGACAACGGGCGCACCGCGACGGGTGTGGGTGTCATCGGTGCGTCCCCCGAGATCTTCGAGATCCGCGACCTCGCCTTGACCCAGGGTCGGGCGTTTACGCCCCAGGAGGCCGCGGCGGGCACCCCCGTCATCGTCCTGGGTTCGGAGACCGCCGACGTGATCTTCGAGGGGCTGGACGCGGTCGGACGGACGGTACGTCTCCGGGGTTTCCCCTACCGCGTGATCGGTGTGCTCGAAGAGCGCGGATCCCTGTTCGGCCAGTCCCTCGACAATCTGGCCATCGCCCCGGCGCGCTCCCCCATCCAGGCGGTCACGAACCCGAGAGGGGTGGTCGACGAGATCATCATCCAGACGCTCGATCCTGCTCAGCTGCGTGACGCTCAGCTCGAGATCGAGGGCATCATGCGCACCCGCCGGGGCCTCCGCCCGACGGAAGAGGCAAATTTTTCGCTCGAAACGGCGGACGAGGCGATCAGCTTCTGGGACAACATCTCCCGCATGCTCTTCATCGCGCTCCCGATGCTCGTTTCCATCTCCCTCGTCGTCGGGGGGATCGTGATCATGAACATCATGCTCGTGTCGGTGATGGAACGGACGCGGGAGATCGGCGTGCGGAAGGCGCTCGGCGCGCGCAGGCGGGACATCCTCATCCAGGTGCTCATCGAGTCGGCGACCCTCGCCGCCGTCGGCGCGGCGCTCGGGGTCGCGCTCGGTCTGGGGTTGGCCGCGGGCCTGGCGAGCGTATCTCCCCTGCCGGTCGCGGTCGCCCCTCACTGGATCGCGCTCGGGGTGGGCATGGGGATCTCCGTGGGCATCACCGCCGGCGTCTACCCGGCGGCCCGTGCCTCACGCCTCAATCCCGTGGACGCGCTCCGGTATGAGTGAGCCCGGAGTCGGACCCGTCGAGCGGCCGATGTGGGGGACCCTGGGCGAGGGGATCCGCATCGCCTGGGACGCGATGTGGGCCAACCGGATCAGGTCGTCGCTGACGATTTTGGGGGTCGCGGTCGGCGTGGCCGTGGTCATGGCCATCGCCGCGCTCATCACGGGCCTCCGGTCGAGCGTCATGGAGGCCTTCGAGTCGGCAGGGCCCAGCAACTTCATGGTGACACGGTTCGACTTCACCGCCGTGCGCATCTCGGACGAAGGGAACAACCGGCCGCCGTGGTGGAACAAGCCCGAGATCGAGCCCGAGGAGGCTCGCCGCATCGCCCAGCTCGCCAACGTGGACGAGGCGCTCTACAACTTCGGGTTCACGGCGGACTTCAGCTTCGAGGGACAGGACATCCGCAACGTCCAATCGCAGGGATACTCGGCCGGATGGCCCCGCTACCAGCCGGGGGACTTCATCGCGGGCCGGGACTTCACGCCGGCCGAAGTGAGCCAGAACAATCCGATCGTGGTGATCTCCGCCGCGCTCGCAGCCGATTTGTTCGGCGACAGGGACCCCATCGGACGCTTCGTGCGTGTGTCGGGTAACTCGCAGGGCGCCCAGGAGTCGTTCAGGGTGATCGGCGTCTTCGCGGCCGCGGAGAACATCTTCACCGCCGCGGTGCAGCACTGGGCGGTCGTTCCCTGGACGGCGGCGGAACGAAGGCTGCGACAGTCCCGCTGGCAGGCCCAGATCCTCATCGTGCCGGAAGACTCGGTGTCCATGGGACGTGCCCAGGACGACGTGATCGCGGCGCTGCGCGGCATGCGCGGCCTTGGGCCCAGGGAGGAGAACGACTTCGCCCTGATCGCCTCGGCGCAGATCATGGATCTGTTCAACCGGTTGACCGGCGTGTTCTTCCTGGTGATCCTCCTACTCGCTTCAGCCGGACTTCTGGTGGGAGGCGTCGGCGTGATCGGGATCATGCTCATTTCCGTCACCGAACGCACCCGGGAGATCGGGATTCGCAAAGCGGTCGGGGCCACGAGAAGAGAGATCCTCTGGCAGTTCCTCGTGGAGTCGTCACTGCTCACCGTGGCAGGCGCCGCCGCCGGGATGGCCATCGGTTGGTCCCTGGCTTCCGGGGTGGCCGCGTGGACCCCGCTTCCCGCGGCGATTCCCCTCTGGGCCGTCGTCGCCGCGCTGGTCATGGCCGTCGTCTCGGGCATGATGTTCGGCCTCCTTCCCGCCTTCCGAGCCAGCCGGATGGACCCTGTCGACGCACTGAGATTCGAATAGCCCATGCGCCAATCCCTGGACATCGTCGCCGTGATGGCGCACCCCGATGACGCGGAGCTACTCTGCGGCGGAACCCTGAGCAAAAGCGCCAGGGCCGGACTCCGGGTCGGCATCCTCGACCTCACGGCCGGCGAGATGGGCAGCTCCGGAACGCCCGAGGAGCGGGCGGCCGAGTCCGCGGAGGCGGCGAAACGGCTCGGGGTTGCCGAGCGCAAGTGCGCAGGGCTGCCGGACTCCGCCCTGGAGAACGACAGCGAATCCCGCCGCATCGTCGCGGAGCACCTCCGGGCCTGGCGACCGACCGTGGTCGTGACGCACTGGAAGGTCGGGCGGCACAGGGACCACAGGATCGCGTCCGAGCTGGTGAGAGACGCTTGCTTCCTCTCGGGCCTGAGGAAGCTGGATGTCGCGGGTGAGCCCTTCCGTCCCCACAAGCTCGTTTATGCCTCTGCGTTCCGGGAGGACGTGGCCCGCCCCGACTTCGTGGTCGACGTGACGGACGATATCGACCGCAAGATGGAGGCGCTCGCCGCCTACCGCTCGCAGTTCGAGGGGATCAGCGGCATCGGCGAGGTGTTTCCGGGTGGAGACAGACCGATCCTCGATCAGATCCGAAGCCAGATGGCGCACTACGGCTCGCTGATCCGCGTGCCTTACGGAGAGCCGTTCAGGGTGGACGAGGTGCTGGAAGTCGATGATCTTTCCCGGCTCCGCGTCGCCACGTTCTGAGGTGGGGAGAGCATCAGGCCATCCGGCACGTCACCTCGACGAGGAGACGGCGCCAGGACGGGGCATCCGTTCCGTGGACCCGGACCGCCCGCGCCTCGGTTCGGCCGCCGCCGGACATCCAAGGCCAGAGCCACCCGGCGATGTCGGGGGGCAAGTGCCCGATGGGCTCACCGGTCGGGAGGTGGACCCAGACCTCGGGGTGGTCCTGGACGGGCGGGTCCGGCACCAGCCGGACGGCGTCTCCTTCCCTAAGCGCCTCGAAATGTCGCTCGCGTCCACCGAAAATCGTACCATGAACCGTGGCGCGGAATCGGGCCGGTCGGCCGTCGGGAAACGAAGGGGGAGTCAGCACACTGTTAAGTTAGGGCGCCTCAGCATTCGAGCCAACGCATCTCAACCAAGTCCATGAAACCCGTATATCTCGACCACGCGGCGACCACTCCGGTACGACCGGAGGTCCAGGAGGCCATGGCCCCCTTCGCCGACGCGATTTTTGGCAATCCGTCCAGTCAGCACCGCTGGGGACGCGAAGCTTCCGCGGCGCTGGAAGACGCGAGAGCCGAGGCCGCGGCGGCGCTCGGTGTGCGTAATGCGGAAATATGCTTCGTACGCGGGGGCACGGAAGGGGACAACCTCGCGGTGTGCGGGGCGGCGCGGGCCCTCGCGGACGACGGAAGCACGCCGAAGCTGCTGGTGAGTGCGGTGGAGCACCACGCCGTGCTCCACATCGCCGAGCGGATGGCCGAGTCGGGTGAGGTCGACCTTACCGTCTTTCCCGTCTCCCCCGACGGCACGGTGGACGTCGATGCCCTGCGCACGGAGCTCGGCACGGGTCCGGCGCTCGTGTCATGCATGTGGGTGAACAACGAGACCGGCATCATCCTGCCGGTCGAAGCGCTTGCGGCGGCAGCGGAAGAGGCCGGCGCCACCTTCCACACCGACGCCGTGCAGGCGGTCGGCAAAGTGCTCGTAAGCCCTTCGCAGATCGAGGGGCTCGACCTCCTGACGGTTTCCGGGCACAAAATCTACGGACCCAAAGGGACGGGGCTCCTGTTCGTGCGCCGGGGGACCGGGCTTACGCCGCTCCTGCACGGCGGCGGGCAGGAGCGCTCGCTCCGGCCGGGGACCGAGGACGTCGCCGGGGCCGTGGGCCTGGCCACCGCCCTCCGTCTGGCGGTGGAAGAGCGCGAGGACGAGGACGCCCGCGTCCGGTCGCTTCGGCACACCCTGGAGAAGATCCTCATCTCGCAGCTCGACGGCGTGGTGATCGCGGGGGAGGAGGCGCGTCGCGCGCCGCACGTCGCGAACGTCGGCTTCGAAGGCGTCGACCCCACCATGCTGATCATCAACCTGGACCTGGAAGGCGTGGCCGTCTCGGGCGCCTCCGCGTGCCAATCCGGAAGCGGCAAGGGCAGCCACGTCATCGAAGCGCTCTACGGACCAGGCGTGGCGCGAGCCCACGTACGCTACTCGCTGGGGCGCCTGAGCGACGAAGATGGCATCCGGAGCGCCGCGGCCACCACGGTCGAGGTCGTGCGACGCCTGAGGGACACCGTATGAGCAGGGTTTTGGTCGCGATGTCGGGGGGCGTCGACTCGTCCGTCGCCGCAGCCCTTCTCGTGGAGGCTGGCCACGACGTGGTCGGAGTCACGATGAAGACGTTCTGCTACTCGGAGACCCCGGACTCCGGCAAGACCTGCTGTGGGCTGGACGGCATCGTGGACGCCCGCCGGGTCGCCACGGCCCTCGGCATCCCGCACTACGTGTTCGACGTGGAAGAGGATTTCACCCGCGACGTCATCGACGACTTCGTGCGTGAGTACGCGCGCGGCAGAACCCCGAACCCGTGCGTGCGCTGCAACAGCAACACGAAGTTCAGGGATCTGCTCGTCCGTGGTGAAACCCTGGGGTGTGACCGGATCGCCTCCGGGCACTACGTTCGCATCGAGCACGGATCCGGGGCATCGGCGCTGCTGAGGGGGCTCGACGCCGCGAAGGATCAGTCGTACTTCCTCTGGGGCCTTCCGCGGGAGATGCTGCCCCGACTGCTCTTCCCGTTGGGCGACCTGACCAAGCAGGAGGTGCGGGAGAAGGCTCGCGAGCTCGAGCTGGCGACGGCTGAGAAGCCCGAGTCCCAGGAGATCTGCTTCGTGCCGACCGGTGACTACCGCGATCTCCTGTCGAAGCGGCTCCCGGCGCCGCATCCGGCCCTCCAGCCGGGCGCGATCGTGCGTACGGACGGCACCGTCGTGGGAGAGCACACCGGATACGCGGGCTTCACCGTGGGACAGCGGCGTGGCCTGGGCGGCGGATTCGACGAGCCGCTGTTCGTGTTGGAGGTGCGCCCGGAGTCCAAAGAAGTCGTGGTCGGCCAGAGAGACGAGCTGCACCGGGACCGGGTCGAGATCGGGGAGTTGAACTGGCACACGACTCGTCCAGCGCCGGGCGAGCGGGTGAACGTTCAGATGCGGTACCGTGCACCTGATGTGGCGGCCACGGTCGCTTCGATCGAGGACGGCCTGGTGCTCGACCTCGTCGACCCCTACCCTGCGATTACGCCCGGGCAGTCCGCAGTGGTCTTCGAGGGGACCCGGGTCCTCGGAGGTGGACGGATCGTGAAGGCGGAAGTCGGCGCTACGGCCGGTTGATCCCAGGGGCTCCTCGCCCCCACCGTGATGCCGTCGCGGCGTGCGTGCGACGCGTGACGACTCAGTGCTTGAGGCCAGCCGTCTCGGCGAACTCCTCCATGGCCCGCTGCTCTTCGTCGGTCAGCTTGTCCGGCACCGCGACCGTCACCTCGACGAACTGATCTCCCACGCGCTCTCCCTTCCGCACGCCCTGCCCGCGAATGCGGAACTTCGTCCCGGACTGCGTGCCCGGAGGGATGCGGAGCACGACCTTCTTGCCGCCGACCGTTCGAACCCGAACCTTAGAGCCCAGTGTCGCTTGGACGATGTTGATGGGCACCGTCACGTAGATGTCGAGCCCCTCGCGGCGGAAGAACCGGTGCGGCTGCACCTTGAACGTGATGATCAGATCGCCGGCCGTGCCGCCGGACCGACCTCGCTCCCCCTGCCCTGACAGACGCACCTTCGAGCCGGTATCGACGCCTTCGGGAACCGCGATCTGGATGGTCCGCCGCTGCCGCACGGTTCCTTTGCCCCCGCACGACCGGCAAGGCGTATCCGGAATCTGACCACGCCCGAAGCAGGCAGGACACGGACGCTTCACCGCAAATCCCCCCTGACCGAAGGATACGGTGCCCGTTCCGCCGCACTCTTCGCAGCGCCGTCTGGACGTGCCCGGCTCCGCACCATCGCCCCCGCAAGTCGTGCAGTCTTCGGTGATCGCGACCTCGACCGCGACCTTGCCCCCTCGCACCGCCGTGAGGAAGGGAATCTCGACCACGTACTCGACGTCCTGTCCGCGCGCCCGACCGCCCGCTGCCGGGCCACTCGCCGCCCCCCCACGACGTCCCCCGAGGTCGAACAACGAGCTGAAGAGATCCGAGATATTCCCGAAGCCGCCCTGCAGGTCATCGAAGGAGACGCTCGGGTCGGCATCGCCGCCACGGGGACGTGAGGGGCCTGCGGAGGGCCCGCGCGCCCCACGTCCGAACGCCCCGAGCTTACGCATCTGGTCGTACTGCTTCCGTTTCTCGGGATCCTTCAGGACCGCGTAGGCCTCTCCGATCTCCTTGAAACGCTCGGCGGCCTGCGCGTCGCCGGGGTTGGCATCGGGATGGTGGCTCTTGGCGAGCTTGCGGTAGGCCTTCTTGATGTCGTCCTGACCCGCCTTCTCATCGACACCGAGAATCCGGTAGAAATCCTTGTTTTGCCCGGCCATGGGTCGCCTCAACCGCTCTTGTAGACGCTGACCCTGGCGGGTCGTACCAAGACTCCCTTCAGGGCGTATCCCTTCTGGAAGACCTGCGCGACCCGGTCGTCCAGATCGTCCGATTCGGTGGACACCCGCATGATGGCTTCCATGCGCTCCGGATCGAAGGGTTCCTCCGCGGGGTCGATGATCTCGACACCGGCCTCGTCCAATGCCCGGGCGAATTTTCGCTCCACCAGATCCACGCCTTCCATGATGCCGTCCACGGTGGCGTTGGAGAGGTCGAGTTGAGCCACCCGTTGCAGATCGTCGAGCACATCGAGGAGTCGGCCTAGCAGATCCGCCTGGGCCCGCGACCAGGATTCCTGACGCTCCTGCTCGCTACGACGACGGAAGTTGTTGAACTCCGCCGCGAGCCTGAGGTGCCGATCGTTGAGTTCCTCGATCTCCTGTCGGAGTTCGGCTTGCTCGTCGTCGGACTCGGACTCGGCTGCCTCCACCGGATCGTCGGACTCGGTCTCCACCCCGGGTCTATCCACATCTCTCGGGTCGGTACTCGCTGAGCGTTCCTTCATCGCTTCGCCATTCGCAGTGCAAAAGAGAGCTCGGGAGCGCGCGTCCCGCGCCCCGACCGTGAAAGATACCACGTCCACCCTTCCCGGTTCAGGGGTCGCCCACGGTCGCCCGCAACCGGTCATGGAGAAGACGGAGTGCATGCTGCGCCGCCCGGACCTGAATTCCCTCCCTGTCACCGGAAAACAGGGAGTGGCTCGTGACGAGGTCGTCTTCGAAGGCGACGGCCGTCCACACCGTACCGACGGGCTTCTCTGCGCTCCCGCCGCCCGGGCCGGCGATCCCCGTGATCCCGATGCCGACGTCCGCCCCGAACACCCTCCTGGCACCTTCGGCGAGGCGTCGTGCCACTTCTTCCGAGACCGCTCCGTGGCGCTCGATCTCTTCCTCTGGGACGCCGAGCAGATCCTGCTTTGCGGCATTCGCGTACGCCACGACCCCTCCCAGCAACACGTCCGACACCCCCGCGATTCGGGTGATCCGGTAGCCCAGCAGTCCGCCCGTGCAGCTTTCGCCGACGCCGAGCGTGGCCCCGCGCGACCGCAGGGCGTCGATCACGGCCTCCGCCAGGTCCCCGCTATCGGCTTCGAAACGCCAGGGCTCGACGACCGGAGCCAGGAGCGCCTCGACCTGGTCGAGCGACGCGGCCGCGTCGGCACCGGCGCTTCCCCGCACGGTCAGGCGTAGATCGACGCCGAGGGCGTCAGGCAGAAAAGCGATGCTGACCGGGCCCAGGTCCGCCGGTAGGGCATCGTCGACGAGCTCGGACAGCCGGGACTCGGCAACGCCTGCGGTGCGCAGCACCCGGTGACGGATGGAAGCCAGCCGGTCCGCGTATCGCTCCCGGAGCAGAGGAAGCAATTCTTCTCCGACGATGCCGCGCATCTCGCGGGGGACCCCCGGCAGCAGCACCACGAGCACCCCCCTCTCCTCGAGCGCCAGGCCCGGCGCGGTCCCGTGTCGATTCGTGAGCACTCGTGCCCCCTCGGGCACGCATGCCTGGGTGCGGTTGGGCTCTGGAAGGCGATCGTACCCGCGGGCGGCGAAGCGCGCTTCGAGCGCGGACAGGAGATCCGGATCTTCGCGCAACGGTCGCCCATAGAGGTCGGCGACCGCGTCCCTGGTGAGGTCGTCCCGGGTGGGACCCAACCCCCCGGTGATCAGCACGAGATCCGCAACTCGCGCGGCTGCGGCCACTGCGTCCTGAATTTCCTCGACCGAGTCGGCGATCGTGTAACATCGTGTCACGAGGACGCCGAGCCCCGTCATCTCACGGCCGAGCCAAGCAGAATTCGTGTCGACGGTCTCACCGAAGAGCAACTCGTCCCCCACGGCTACGATCGCGGCACGCGGAGTCATGGTTGGCGACACGGTCGAGCCCCGGCTCAGTCTCGGATACCCACGACGTTACGGTACGACCACATGTAGTCGATCAGCGAGTAGACGGTGAGCACCAGCGCGATCGCGAGGCTGATGGCGGTCACCGCGCCGAGCACGGCGAACGCGCCTCCCCACGCCTCGACGCCACCCGATCGGCCGACCGCGAACGTCCGAAGCGGAAACCAGAGCAGAGCGCCCCCCGCGAAGATCGCCTGGAAGAGGGCCTTGCGCTTGCCCGCGATTCCGGCGGCGATCACCACGCCTCGCTGGGCCGCGAAGCTCCGGAACACCGTGATGAAGATCTCCCGGCCGAAGATCACGACCATGACCCAGAGCGGCATCGGTCCCCACCAGGGCAAGCCGTCGATCCCGCCCTCGCGATGGGACACGAGGTAAATCGGGACATAGCTCGCGACCAGGAGCAGCTTGTCGGCAAACGGATCGAGCAGCTTGCCCATGTCCGTGACGAGGCCGTCCCTCCGGGCCAGGTAGCCGTCGAAGATGTCCGAGACCGCGGCGACCACGAAGAGCGCGAAGGCCCAGAAGCGGGCCGCAGTCGAAGGAGACATCGCGAGCACGAAGATCACGGGGCACGCGGCGATGCGCGAGACCGTGATCGCGTTCGGGACAGTGAGCCAACTCCGCGACACGGAGGGCCTCAGGAGAGGGTCTTGACGACGAGCTTGCTCACACACGACAGGGTCTCGAAGACCCCTTTGCCCTCGATCGCGGTACCCTCGAAGTCCGGCACGCCCATCGGATTGATCTGGGCCCTGAGCTCCTCGACAGGTAGGATGTCGGGCAGATCCCTTTTGTTGTACTGGATGGCGAATGGAATCGACTGCAGATCATACCCGTACGTCTCGAGATTCTCGTACAGGTTGTGCATCGATTCGATATTCGCCTCCGCGCGACTCACCTGGGAGTCCGCCACGAACACGATCCCATCGACCCCCTTCAGGATGAGGCGGCGGCTCGCGTTGTAGTAGACCTGACCCGGCACGGTGTAGAGGTGGAAGCGCGTTTTGAAGCCACGCACCTCACCCAGGTCGATGGGCAGGAAGTCGAAGAAAAGGGTTCGCTCTGTTTCCGTAGCCAGGGAGATCATCTTCCCCTTGGTCTCCGGGTTCACCTTGGAATAGATGTATTCCAGGTTAGTGGTCTTCCCACCCAGCCCTGTCCCGTAGTAGACGATCTTGCAGTTGATCTCGCGGGAGGCGTAGTTGATCATCGACATGGGTCGACGTCACCTCCCTGGATGTTCGGGTTCAAGATCACCGTAACTCCTCGCGGGCCGGTGCACGGACAGGGAGAACCCCCAGCCGGCAGTGCCGTGGGACGGAAAGCATGGGGCAAGCGGCCCATAAACTCGGTAGCGTTGGCGCAGGTGGCAAGGGAACGACGGGCGACCCGGTGCGCCGTCACGCTCCCGGAGCCTCTAGCCGCAGGTCTCGCTCGCCCACCTCGTCCTCCATGCGCACCACGATGCTGCGGGCACGATCGCGCAGAAGCTTGCGCGGCTCCCAGGCGATGAAGTCGCGCAGGAGTCGGATGTAGGCGACCGAGGCCGGCTCCCGTCCCATATGGCCGAGGGCGGCCAAGCGCTTCCGCGTGCGAGGACTGAAGAGGTTCCGTTGATGCCGGGTCATCTGATCGCGCACCACGAACGCGGTCAGCACTCCCGCAGCCGCAGCCGCCAGCGCCGCGATGCCCACGGTCTTCAACGTCCGCCTCATATCATCTCCCGGCGCCCGGCCAAAGCCTGGGCGATTGTGGTGCCATCCACGTACTCGAGATCGCTGCCCATGGGAATGCCTCTGGCGAGGCGGGTGACCCTCGGACCCAACGGCCGGATCTCCTGTTCGAGGTAGACCGCGGTGGCCTCCCCTTCGACACTCGCGTTCGTCGCGATGATGACCTCCTCGATGGTGCCTTTTCGGTCAATACGCCCCAGCAGACCCGCCACGTCCAGCTCGTCGGGACCCACGCCGTCGAGCGGCGAGAGGTGCCCGCCCAGCACGTGGAAGAGACCACGGAACTGGCCTGTCCGTTCGATTGCGCTGACCTGATAAGCCTCCTCGACAATACAAAGTACCGCCGGGTCGCGCCGAGGGTTCGAGCAAATCTCGCACAACTCGTACTCGCTGAAGTTTCCACACTCGTCACAACGCCGGATCTTGTCGGCGAGGTCCACGAGCGAGGCCGCAAGTCTCCGCGGCTGCTCCTTGGGAGCCTTCATCAGATGGTGCACGAGCCTGAGCGCTGTTTTTCGTCCGATCCCGGGGAGGCGCGCAAAATCGTCGGTGAGCCGATCGATCACCGACATGGAACCGCCCTCCGGTGAGGTGCGCTCAGAACAGGCCCGGGAGGCCCGAGAGGCCCGGGAGGTTCGGCATACCACCGGTCGCCTTACGCATCTCTTCCTCGTACTCGCCGGCGGCCTTGGTCTGCGCCTCGGACACGGCGGCAAGCACCAGGTCCTCCAGCATCTCCACGTCCCGCGGATCGACACACGTCGGATCGATCTGGATCTGCTTGATATGTCCCTTGCCGTCGACGGTGGCGGTCACCATACCACCGCCCGAGTTCGCCGATATCTTCCTGGACTCCAGGGATTCCTGGAGTTTGGTCATCTTCGATTGCAGCTGCTGACCGAGCTGCATGAGTTGTTGAAGGTTGTTGTTCATCAGGTTCAGTCCATGAGCTCGAGATCGAGTTCTTCTACCGCCCGCTTCAGGCGGGGTTCCTGCCGGAACAGCGCGCGAAGCGTATCCTCACGCACCTCCGACTCGGTCACGCGCGCCGTGGGCGGAGGCGTCTCCGACCCGGCTCCGATCCGCAACTCGGCCTTGCGACCCAGATACGGCTCCAATCCCGTCCGTATGGCCGCTTGGACCGACGGCTCGCGCAAGCGCTCCAGCGCCGGGCCTGGAAGCGGCGAGACGGCGATCGCTCCATTCCCGAGGTCTTCCACCGTGGCGGTCCGCAGGAACGCCGTCATCCCGGACGGAGCCTTGCCGTCGTCGAGCCAGCGTGTCCACGCTTCCGACGCGGAAGAGGCCGGAAGTGGTCCCGGCTCGGAAACGGAAGGTGCCCTTGCGGGGGCCGGCTCGCTCCCCGCGGCGTCCGTGCCGGAATGACGATCCTGGTGGAGCCGTCGCTCCGATGTGGCGTCAGCCGAGTCGGCCCTTCTCGCCGCCGCCGAAGTCCCAGGGGATGCTGCCGGACTGTTCCCCGGAACACCAGACGCCGCGTTGACCCGAGAACCGACCTGGCCGGAGCCCGAGGGCGAACCCTCCGAGCCCCCTCCAGGCACCGTCTCCGACCCGAGCGCGCCCAGGAGGTCCTCCAGCCGCACGGTGTGCTCCATGTAGCTCAGCCTGAGCAGCAGCATCTCGATGAGGATTCGGGGGTTCACGCTCCGCCGTAGGCTCCCCTGGCTCTCGAGCTCGGCCGCCGCGGACAACATCCGCACGAGGTCGGCCGGCTCGAACGCGGTCGCGTGCCGTCCGAGGTCGCGCTTCGAGCCCTCCGGCAGGTCGAGCTCCGCGTCGGGATCGAGACGGAGCCTCAGGAGCACACGGAGCGTGTCGAGCAAGCCGTGGTAGAACTCGGCG
This sequence comes from Gemmatimonadota bacterium, assembly GCA_040904885.1. GTDB lineage: Bacteria > Gemmatimonadota > Gemmatimonadetes > Longimicrobiales > Gaopeijiaceae > JAWLHJ01. The sequence continues at coordinate 28,041 of JBBDSN010000135.1, forward strand.
AGGTCATAGCCCTCGTCCACCAGCCTTCCGACGAACGCGAACACTTCCGCGTGGCGTCGCTCGGCGATGATCTCGAGCAGCTCGAGGTAACGCTCTTCCTCCACCAGCCCGAGCACGCGCCGGATGGACTCCGTCTCGACCTCCCCGCCGGTCAGCGAGAGCACCTGATCGAGCAGGGAAAGCGCGTCACGCATGCCTCCGTCGGCCTTCCGCGCCAAGATCCGGAGCGCCTCGTCGGATCCGATGGCGCCCTCTCCCTCGAGCACCGTTCCCAGCCGCGCGACGATGTCCGCGACGCCGAAACGACGGAAATCGAAGCGCTGACACCGTGACAGGATCGGCGCGGCCGCCTGCTGGATCTTCTGGGGCTCCGTCGTCGCGAACACGAAGATCACCCTGGGAGGCGGCTCTTCGAGGATCTTCAGGAGCGCGTTCCATGCCTCACGGGTAAGCATGTGCGCTTCATCCACGATGTAGATCTTGTAGCGCCCCTCGGACGAGGGGGCGTACATGGCACGCTCGCGAAGGTCGCGGGCATCATCGACACCACGGTTGGATGCCGCGTCGATCTCCACCACGTCGAGGGCGGTGTGCCCCCCCCAGATCCGGTTGCAGCTGTCGCAGGCACCGCAAGGCTCACCGGACTCATCGCGATTCGGGCAGTTGAGCGCCATCGCGAGCACCCGGGCAAGCGAAGTCTTGCCAACCCCCCGGGGGCCACAGAACAGGTAGGCGTGACCGACCCGGTCTCCGGCGACCGCCTTGCGGAGGGTCTCGGAAACGTGCTCCTGCGTCGCCACGTCGGCGAACGACCTGGGCCTGTACCTTCTGGCTAACGCTGTGTGCGTCAAGTCGTTACGGCCTTCCGCTCATGCCCGGGAAAAGAAAAATGCCCCAGGCTACCCGCAGCGACGATCACCGCACTTACCGCTGCTA
>JBBDSN010000136.1:0-5021 GCA_040904885.1 Gemmatimonadota bacterium
GAGATCAGCAGCATGTCGCGTCCGAGGAGCGAGTCCGGGATCTCGAAGAGCCAGTCCCCTCCGTTCCGGTGCACCGTGAAGAGGCCCGCGTCGGACGCGGCCTCGGCGGTCACGACCTCGGCGTAGGCGCGGGGGGCGTCTTCATCCGGATCGTCTTCCGCTGCAGGGGGCCGAACGTCCTGCGTGGCCGACGTGCCGGCGCATCCGAGCGCCGTGAGCGCCACCACCGTCATCCACAACCTCGAAGCAATGGCTCCCACCGCCATGACCGACCTCCGTTCGTTTCCGTGCGGGTTCCTTTCGGGCAGCATACGCTGGCAGCTGTCGGGTGTCCAACGAGCGCGCGCTCTGGGGGCGTACTCTGCTTGACAGAGTGGATGCTCGGGTCGAGCTTGCCAGGAACGCACGTTTCCCACCAGGACCCCCCGTTTCACCACGTGGTCCGGACGTTTCGAGGCGCATCGCATGCCCTGCAGGACCTTGTCGCATCGAGGCCGCCCAGACCCCACCTCACGGCGGGCGGCCCTCTTCTTGTTTCTCCTGAGCGCCATGACGGTCCTGGCCCCGGAGCTCGTAGCCCAGGAGCTCCCGTTCCAACGGGATTATCCGGGGGCCGGCCCGAGCACGTGCCCCGTCTTCGAGGCACCCTCGTCCGGTTCGGAGGAAGCCCGCGCCCAAGCCGGCCAGTTGGCGTCGAGCGCGGCGCAGGCGGTCATCCTCGGAGATCTCGAGCGTGCCGGGGCGTTGCTCGAGCGTGCGGCAGAGTTGGATCCCGCCTCCGCCGATGTCGCCTACCGGCGTGCGCGCGTGCTCGAAGATTCCGGAGAGACCGAGGAGGCGGTCGTCGAGTACTGCCGCACGATCGCGTTGGCCGGGGATGGGTCGGGAGCCAGGGACGCCCAGGCCCGCCTCGACGCGATCGCCGCGGCCGAGCGAGGGAGCCTCCCGGATACGGCGCTAGCGGCGTTCCAGGAGGGACTCGCCGCGGTGGACGAGGGATCGTACCGGGCGGCGGCAGAGGCGTTCGCGGTGGCGACGAACCAGGCCCCTTCGTGGGCCGGCGCGGCCTACAACCGGGGGGTCGCGCTCGACCGACTCGGACAGAGCGCGGATGCCGCCGGGGCCCTGCTGCGCTACCTCGAGCTTCGCCCCGACGCCCCCGATGCGATCGCCGTGTCGCAGCGCATCGGGCAGCTCCAGAGCCTTGCGGTGAGCAGCGTGCCGAGCCCCGGCGCTGCGCTGGCCCTCGGCACCCTGCTGCCCGGGGTAGGTCACTTCTATGCGGGCCGGCCCGTGGGCGGCTTCACGGTGCTCGCGCTCGTCGGCGGGGCGGTCGCGGCCGGGTTCCTCATCGAGGACGTGAACATCCGTTGTCTCAACCCGGTAGAGGGTGGCGGGACGTGCCCGCCGGACCAGGTGGTTTCACGTGAGACCGAACGACCGTACATGATGGCCGGGCTCGGTGCGGCGGCCGCCGTGAGCGTGGTCGGTGCGGTCGAGGCGTTCTTCGAGCTGCGTGGGCGGCGGGCGCGGGCTCGTGCGCTGCCCAGCCCCTCCGAGCTGGAGACCGCCGAAGCCGGTCCGGTTCTTGAAGGTCCTTCGCTATCGACCCGCTTCGATCGGGTCGACCTGAGCCTTCTCAGGCTCCGGTTCCGCTGAGATCGCAGGGAGGACCGTCGTGCCGACGCAACAGATGACGACCGCGAGCGCGGCACTCCGGAGGATCGCGCTCCTGGGTGCATGCCTGTTCGCGGGGATCGTCGTCGTCATCCAGGCGTGCACGAACGAGAGCATCACGGGTGTCGAGGTGACGTCCGTCAGCGTGACCCCTTCGTCCGCCACCGTGACGGCGGGCGAGACGACCCAGTTCGAGGCCACCGTCGTCGACGAGAACGGTGTCGAGCTCCAGGCGGCCGTCGTCTCCTGGTCGGTCCAGAGCGACGACGGCGACATCGCCTCCATCGACGGAGAGGGTCTCGTGACCGCGCTCAGCGAAGGGGTCGCGACGGTCCGGGCCGAGTTCCGGGGTGCGTCGGGCCAGGCGACCCTCACCATCGATCCTGCGCCGCGGATCGGCGTCGTGCCCTCATCCGCGACCCTCTATGCAGGTGTCGACGGGCCCGTTCCCGATCCGGCGATTCTCGAGGTGATCAACGGGGGCTCGGGTCCGCTCGGCTCGCTGTCCACCACGGTGTCGTACCCGGAGGGTGGAGCCGAGGGCTGGCTCGACGCGGTGCTCGCGGATGTCACCGCGCCGACGGATCTCGAGATCTCCGTCCTCTCGACCGGACTGCCGGTCGGCGCGTACACCGGGACCGTGACGCTCACGTCACCGGACGCTCCGGACGAACCCACGTCGGTTCCCGTCACACTCTCCGTCACCGGGTTCACCCTGACGGAGACGGGCGGCGGGACCGTCGTGGCCGAAGACGCGGGCAGCGACACGTTCAACGTGGTGCTCGATGCGGAGCCTGCCTCGGATGTCGTGCTCGACGTGGCGAGCGAGGATGTCGGGGCCGTGACCGCGAGCCTTGCGAGACTGACGTTCACGCCATCGAACTGGGATACGCCCCAGACCGTCACGGTGACCGGTGTCGACGATGCCGTTCCCGCCGGAGACCGGGAAACACCCGTGACCGTGTCGGTCAATGCAGGTCTTTCGGACGCGGCGTATGGGCCGGCGGTCGATCGCTCCGTGACGGTGACCACGCTGGATGACGACGAAACGGGCTTCGTGGTGACCGAGACGAACGGCGAGACCGTGGTCGGCGAGGCTGGCGCCACGGATACGCTGTCGGTCGTACTCCGCACGCGGCCGTCCAGCAACGTGGTGTTCGTGGTCACCGTGTCGGATACGGGTGAGGCCACGGCTACCCCCGGCACGCTCACGTTCACGCCCGACGACTGGGATGTGCCGCAGATCGTCGTCGTGGCCGGGGTGGATGATGAGGTCGTGGACGGGCCGCAAACCAGCACCGTCACCGTTGGCGTCGATCCCGACAGGTCGGATGCCGACTACCGGGAGCTCCCCAGCCAGAGCGTGACCGTGACGACCCTGGACGATGATGGTGCGGCGATCCAGATCACGGAGAGCGGCGGGAGCACCGTGGTCACGGAGGCGGGTGCGATCGATGCGTTCACCGTGCGGCTCACCTCCCAGCCGACGGCGAACGTGGTCCTGAGCGTCACGAGCTCCGACACCGGGGAAGCGACCGTGAGCCCCGGGACCCTGACGTTCACGCCCGGTGACTGGGATGAACCGCAACCCGTGTCCGTCACGGGTCAGGATGACGACGTGATCGATGGCGACGTATTGAGTGACGTCACGGTCGCCGTCGATGCGGGTGCATCCGCGCCGGAGTACGGCGATGTCGCGGACCAGATCGTCGAAGTCACCACCGTGGACGACGACGTGGCCGGCCTCGTGATCGAAGAGACTGGTGGAGGCACCGCAGTGTCGGAGAGTGGAACATCGGACACGTTCACGGTGGCCCTGACGGCCGAGCCGGCAGCGGACGTGGTGCTCGGGGTGACCAGCAGCGAGGTGTCCGAGGTCGTGGTCGATCCTCCGGCGCTGACGTTCACGCCCGGCAACTGGGATCAGCCGCAGACCGTGACGGTGACGGGCGTGGACGACGATGTCATCGATGGAAGCCAGACGGTTGCCGTCACGCTGAGCGTCGATGCGGCCGCGTCCGATCCCGCGTTCTCGGGTGTCGAGGATGATTCGGTCGCGGTGACGAACGCCGATGACGACTCACCCGGCTTCACGGTGACCTCGGGCTCGAGCGTCTCGGTGTCGGAGGCGGGAGACACCGCGCCGATCACGGCCGTGCTCAACATCGAGCCGGCATCGGACGTGACGCTGACGTTCGTGGTGGGTGACCCGCTCGTGGCGACCGTGGATCCGGCGGAATTGACGTTTACGCCCGCCAACTGGGACGTGCCACAGTCGGTCACGGCGACGGGCGTGGACGACGACGTCGATGACGGGGACCAGTCGACCCCCGTGGTGGTCGCGGTCGATGCGGCGACTTCGGACGACGATTTCGACGACGTCGGCAGTCAAAGCGTCACGGTCACTGCTGTGGACGACGACGTGGCCGGGTTCACGGTCGCGGATACGTTGGGTCTTGCGGTGAATGAGACCGGGACGATCACCGACGCCTTCACGGTGGTGCTCGACAGCGAGCCCGTGGATGACGTGGTGCTGGACGTGACGAGCGGGGACGGGGGGGAGGTCACGGTCGATCCGGTCAGCCTGACGTTCACCGCCGCCAACTGGAGCACCGCCCAGACCCTCACGCTGACCGGAGCCGATGACGCGCTCGTGGACGGCGACCAGGTGACCACCGTCACGGTGTCGGTGCGGACGGCGGAGTCGGATGCCGCGTACGCCGAGGTGCCCGATGTCGCGGCGAGTGCGACGACGTCGGATGACGAGGTCGGGGCGCTCGTGCTGGATGAGACGGCGGGCCTGACGGTCACGGAAGCCGGAGGGACGGACGGCTTCACCGTCGCGTTGAACGCCGAGCCGGTCGAGAACGTGGTCGTTCAGGTCGTGAGCGACGATGAGGGCGAGGTCGTGGTGAGCTCCGCATCCTTGACGTTCACGCCTGAGAATTGGAACACCCCTCAGACGGTGACGCTCACCGGGGTCGACGACTCCCTGGTCGACGGGACGCAAACCAGCACGATCACGGCTTCGGTCGTCGACGGGGACTCTCAGGCGGAGTTCGCGGGTCTCAGCGAGCCGGTGACGGTCGCGACGACGGATGACGACTCGGCGGGGGTTACGTTGGCCGACACGACGGGGCTGAGTGTGACGGAGGCGGGCAGCACCGATTCGTTCACCGTGGCCTTGGATGCGCAACCGACCTCGGACGTCGTCCTTACCGTGACGAGCGGGGATACCGGGGAAGCGACCGTTGATTTGGCGACCTTGACGTTCGATGGGACGAACTGGGACGTGCCGCAGACGGTGACGATCACGGGCGTGGACGACGACCTGGTGGACGGGA
>JBBDSN010000137.1:0-2459 GCA_040904885.1 Gemmatimonadota bacterium
CCGTCCCGATGAGCCCGATGTGGCCGAGGAAGTGCGAGCGGACCTCCTGGCCGAACCGGGTGAGCGGGGCCCGGCCGCCGCTCGTCCATCCGAACCACTCCTGCTCGCCCAGCCGCTCGTGGAGGTTCGCCACCAGCGGCGTGGCCACGTCGAGCTCCTCACCAGCGAGGATGCGTGACATATCCGCCGGCTCCAGGCGGTAGGGGCCGCCGTAGTTCAAGTGGAAGTGCTGGTCGCCCGAGAGCCACCCGGCGGCCCGGGCGTCCCACACGGGCTGGAGCTCGACCGCGAGGTCCGCCCGGCTCCCGGCACCCACGTCCACGGTGCGCATGACGGTCGGCGACGAAAGCCCGCGCGCGACCGTCACCGTGACCTCACCCGCCGGGACCTCGAGCTCCGCCACGCCGTCCGTATAGAAGAACACCCTGCCGGTCTGGCCGTCGAAACGCGGCTGATGGCCCGTCGCGAACACCGGGTGCCCGCGGGCGTCCGCCACCGACACCCGCGCGGGGGCCGGTCCGTCGGACGTCGTGCTCGTCGTCGTCAGACGCAGTGTGCCACGCGGCCTCGCGTGCTCCCATGCCGCGACCGGAACCTCCTCCACCGCACCCCCCACGGCCGGCACGCGATACAGCCGGAAGACCTCGTCGCGGCCCGCCTCGGAGAACCAGATCCAGTCGCCGTCCGGGCTCCACGCCGGCGCGAGGGGCAGGCGGTCGCCCCCGCCCGCGAGGAGCATGGTCGAGCCCGGCCGGTCGAGAGACGCGACCCTGAGCTCCCAGCCGTCCCCGTGCGCCTGCGGGGCGGTGAAGGCGACCCGGGTGCCGTCCGGTGAGAGCGCCGGCTCCATCTGCGACATGATCCGGCCCTCGTAGACCACGCGGTCGCCGCCGGTGGCCAGGTCCCGAACGACGATCTGGTCGACGGACTGCTTGAAGAGCAGGGATGCGCCGTCCGGCGTCACCTGGGGGCGGCGCGACACCCGCCCGCTGCTCGGCACCTGCGTCGACGTCCCGGTGGCGCGGTCCAGCCGCCAGATCCCGATCGGCCCTTCGCGGCCCGACGCGTACCAGATCGATCCTTCGGACCCGAACGAAGGGTCGAGCTCGATCGCGTCGGTGTTCACCACCACCGACTCCTCTCCCGTCGCGAGGTCCTTCACGACGATCCAGGTATCCGCTCCGTCGTCGCGCAGGAAGACGATCTCCGAGCCGTCGGGCGACCACTTCGGCCGCGAGTCCATGGCGCCGCCGTCGGTGAGCTGCGTGGCGACGCGCGTCTCGAGGTCGAGGAGCCAGAGCCACCCCTCCGACGCGACCGCCAGCGTCGATCCGTCCGGGGAAGGGGCTGCATCCATCGGCCCCGCGGTGAGCGTCGGAAGCTCGTATCCCTCGAGATAGACGTGATGCCCTTGCCCCACCTGGGTGTACCGGTTCGTCCACTGCGCGTCCGCGATGGCCGGGGTGAGGAAGGGGGCGAGCGCGAGCAGGGCAAAGATGAGGCGGGTCACGGGCGGTCTCCGGGCCGAGGTGCGGGTGCGGAACAGCATGCGGGGCGGGGCGGGCGGAGGCAACGTCAACGCATCCCGGGCGGCGGTGATCCACGCGCGCCGACCCCTTCGCTCAGCCCATCGCCGCCGCGAACCCCCGGTCGAACGTCAACACCTCCGTCACGTCACGGCGGTGACAACAGGCGATATGCACGAGATCGCGGGCCGAGAGGCCGGCGTGCTCCCCATCGAGCGCCCGCGCGAGATGCACGTCCGCCGGCTCGACGGACCACACATCGTCCACGCAGCCGGCCACGAGCGTGAGGGCCGCGTCGAGCGTGGCGCCTCGACCCACTGCCAGGTACGCATGAAGCAGCTGCTGCAGCACCTCTGCGGATGTCACCAGACCGCCGCCGCGCTCGACCGCGGCGAAGAGGAGGCCTCGAGCCTTGTCGCGCAGCGGGTGCGGGCCGCCGACCGCATACATGATGACGTTCGTGTCGACGAACGTCACGTGACGTCCAGCCCTCGGAGTCGGGAGCGCTCGATGACCGAGCGGTGTTCCGACCAGTCCGGCTCCTGGTCCAGCTCACGCGCGTCGCATGCGTCGAAGAAGGTCTCCAATGCCTCCTTCGAGCGGAGCGACCTCCGGGTTCGTGCCGCCTCCAGGCGATCCTCGGCGGCGTCCCGAAGCCAGGCCCCGAGGGACTTCCCCTCACGCTCCGCCTGAGCGCGGTACCGGGCCTTGTCGTCCGGGTCCAGCACGATATGGATACGAGTGCTCATGGAGATGGATACACATGATGCATACCCATGTGCCCTTATACTGTGTGTGTCCGTGGCCCGAGGTCCTGCGTGGCGTTGGCTGCCGCCACGGCCGCGGGCAGAGCCGTTAGGTTCACCTCCCTCGCAAATCATTCCAGGCGAAAAGGAGGCCTGATGTCTGGCTCACTGGCCGAGCTCGTAATCG
>JBBDSN010000137.1:2559-5002 GCA_040904885.1 Gemmatimonadota bacterium
CGACGACGGGCTCAACCCTACTCGCTCCGCATACGGTAGAGGCCGTTCACGCTCACTCGTCTCCCGGGATCGAGGTCCACGCGGACCACCTCGGTGGGCACCTCCGCTTCGAGTCCGTGGGCGGCCAGGCCCGCGTCCACCGCGTCGGCGTCAAGCAGGACCATCCGGCCGTGGGGACCTTCGAAGGTGTCGGGCGCTCCAGGGACGGGGGGCATCCCTTCGCCGTGCAGATCCGTGTCGGGGCTGAACTCGCTGAGCAGCAGCAGCCCGCCGGCCCGCAGCACGCGGGCGGTCTCGGAGATGGCCCGGTCCCATTCGGAGCGGTCCGCGGCGTTGTGGTAGACCCCCAGGGCGACGACGAGATCGAAGCTGTCGTCTGCATAGGGGAGCGCATCCATGGGACCCCGTCGCACCCGCCTCTCCGCTTCGGCCTCGCCCAGATGCCGGGCCACCCTGGCCCGCGTCTCCTCCACCATGGCCGAGGAGGTGTCCAGCGCATGCACGTCGAAGCCGAGACGGGCGAGCAGCTCGGCGTTCCGGCCGCCCGCGCATCCGACGTCCAGGACGGAGTCGGTGCTCGGGTCCAGGTGCCGGTCGACCAGCCGAAGGAGCCGGTGATCCGGATCGCGCCGGGCGAACCGCTCCACGGCCTCGGGCTGTTCCCAGAAATCGCTCATGCTCGCAACCTGCCACGGACTCCAGCGAGGGCCAAGGGGTGTCCGATGCGCCAAGAGCGAACAGGTCGTATGATGACCGTACGGACCGTAACGTATGCGGTGGATGTTCGAATCTGTTCGACACGGGAGGCTAGATCCACCGGGCGTGACCTGGGCGAGGGCGAAGCCGAAGAGAACGACACGTGTTGGTGGGAATACTTCCGAATCCCGCACGAGATCCAACGCGGCTCTCATGTGCCGTCACCCCTGCCGGGAGAGGTCTCATCATGGATCGAGATGCCATCGACGGGTTCGCAGCGGCACTGCGCGGACCGCTACTCCAGCCGGACGACCCGGGCTACGACGAAGCCTGCGCCTTGCACAACGGAATGATCCGCAAGCGGCCCCGGCTGATCGCCCGCTGCGCAGATGTCGCCGACGTCATCGCCGCCGTGGAGTTCGGACGCACCCACGGCCTCGATACGGCGGTCCGTGGCGGCGGCCACAACGGCCCGGGCCTGGCGCTCGTGGACGACGGATTGGTGATCGACCTCTCCCTCATGAAGGGGATCCGTGTCGACCCCGAGGCGCGGACGGCGCGGGTCGAGCCCGGCTGCACGTGGGGAGACGTCGACCACGCGGCTCACGCGTTCGGGTTGGCGACCGTCAGCGGCATCATCTCGACGACCGGAGTCGGAGGCCTGACGCTGGGCGGCGGCCACGGCTATCTGACGCGGAAGTACGGGCTCACCATGGACAATCTGCTGAGCGCCGATGTGGTGACGGCGGACGGGCGGCTGGTCCACGCGAGCGAGGACGAGCACCCGGATCTTTTCTGGGCGTTGCGAGGGGGCGGTGGCAACTTCGGGGTCGTCACCTCCTTCGAGTACCGGATGCATCCCGTGGACAAGGTGATCGGGGGGCCGATGTTCTGGCCGATCGAGGAGCTCGAGTCCACGATGCGCTGGTACCGCGAATGGCTACCGCAGGCGCCGGAAGACGTGTACGCGTTCTTTCTCACGGCCGAGGTGCCGCCGGGTCCTCCGTTTCCCGAGGAGGTCCACGGAAGGAAGGTGTGCGGGCTCCTCTGGTGCTGTCTCAATTCCGAAGAGGAGGCGGAGGCGGCCATGCAGGAGGCGCGCGAGGTCGCGGAGCCGATCTTCGAGTTCACCGGCCCCATGCCCTATCCCATGCTCCAGTCGCTGTTCGATGGCTTGTATCCACCGGGCGATCAATGGTATTGGAAGGGCACGTTCCTGGGCGATCTCAGCGATGAGGCCATCCAGGCGCACCTGCGCTTCGCCGAGGTGCCGACCACGAAGTCGACCATGCACCTCTACCCGGTGGACGGGGCGGTGCACCGCGTGGGATCGGACGAGACGGCATGGGCGCACCGCGACGCGACGTGGTCGATGGTCATCGCCGGGGTCGATCCCGATCCGGCGAACGCGGAGACGATCACCCGCTGGGCCCGGGACTACTGGGATGCCATCCACCCCCACTCGAAGAAGGCCGCCTACGTCAACTTCATGATGGAGGAAGGGCAGGACCGGATTCAGGCCACGTACGGGGGCAACTACGAGCGCCTGCGTGAGGTCAAGGCGAAGTACGACCCGGACAACTTCTTCCACGTGAACCAGAACATCGAGCCCGCGACCACGGCTGCTAGCCGAGCCTGAGCGCAGTGGAGCTGGAGGCGCCGCCCGGAAATCCGGGGGGCGCTTTCAGCTCCCACCCCGTCGACGAGAGATGCCTGAGTCCCTTCGATCTGCGAGCTGAGCAAGGCC
>JBBDSN010000138.1:0-4946 GCA_040904885.1 Gemmatimonadota bacterium
GTTCGCCGCACCCGGTGAACGCGCGGCTGCCTCGCGCCTGTCCGACATGATCGAAGAATCCGATGGGAATCTGGGGAAGGGACAGGGCCTTCAGACGCCCCATCGACCTGGCACAAAAGGTAGACGCGGGGATTCAGGGGAGCAAGAAAGAGCGGGTGTCAGCCGTCCGGGCCGGGATCACGTTCCGTCTGGACGCGGCGGAGCGCACCGAGCAGGACGTCGGAAGGCTGTGCGCCCGAGACCGCGAGCTGGCCGTCGAACACGAAGAAGGGCACCCCCTGGATCCCGATCTGCCTGGCCCGGGCCTGGTCCTGCCGGACTTCTGCCACGAGGCGATCGGTCTCGAGCAAGACGAGCACTTCGTCCGGGTCGAGCCCGACCTCGCCCGCCAGGCGCGCGAGCTCGCTCCGGTCCGAGATCGGTCTCCCTTCGGTCATGTAGGCCCGGAAGAGTCGCTCCTTCATCTCGGGCTGCAGGCCGTGGGAGGCGGCGAAGTGGAGGAGCCGGTGGGCGTCGAGCGTGTTGCCGCGCCGGGCGCGATCGAAGTTCAGCTCGAGGCCCTCTTCGGCGCCGGTCCGGGCCATGTGATCCATCATGTCCCGGGCTTTCTCGACCGTGGTGCCGTACTTTTCGGCCAGGGCTTCGTCGAGCTTGTCGAGGGGTTCGGTGGGTGCGGACGGATCGAGCTCGAAGCTTCGCCACACCACGTTCACGTCTTCGTCGAGCCCTTCGAGCGCGTGCTCCAGGCGTCGTTTGCCGATGTAGCACCACGGACACACCACATCGGACCAGATTTCGATCTGCATATCGGTTCTCTCGGGTCAGCCGGCCATGCGACGCAGCGTGCCGGTCAGGAAGGGAAGGAGCTGCTTCTTCCGACTCACCACCCCGGGGAGGCTGTAGATCTCTCCAGGATAGATCGGCGTGTAGGTGATCGCGTCCACCAGGACGGGGCTCCCGGACACCATGAGCAGCGAGTCCTGGCTCTTCACGTCCGTGACGAGGAGGGCCGTGAAGTCGAGACCTTCGGCCGTCCGGCTCTTTTCCAGGGCGTCGGCGAGGGCTACGCAGCGATCCCAGAACTCCTCGAAGCCGACCTCCTCGACCTGCGAGATCGCGAAGTGGAAGTCACCTTCCTCGTACACCTTGCGGTCGAGACCGATCACGTCGCCGGGACTCTGGCTGGCCACCACGGACCCCGACGAGAAGATGATGTCGGCCAGCTCGCTCCCGGTCACCCCGGTGATCTGTTGGAGCCAGGCGAGCATCTCCCCATCGGTGCGCGTCGTGGTGGGGCTCTTCAGGTTCAACGTATCCGAGATCAGGCCGCCCATCAGCACGCCCGCGATCTCCCTCGTCGGCGTGATGTCCGCCTGCCGGTAGAGGTCGGCGACGATGGTGCAGGTGGATCCGACGGGGCGGTTGATGAAGAGGATCGGGTCCTGCGTTCGCAGGTCCCCGAGGCGGTGGTGATCGACGACCTCCACGATCTCTACCTGGTCGGCCCCGGGAACGGCCTGGCTGAGCTCGTTGTGGTCGACCAGGATGATCTTCGTGGAGCTGGGTCGCAGAATGTCACGGCGGGTGAAGACGCCCCTGAGGCGCCCGCCGTCGCTCGTCACCATGAAGACCGCCGGGTCGAGCGTCGCGGTCTTTCTGCGGAGATCCTGGACCGTCTCGTCGGGTCGGAATGCCACGTACTCTTTCGACATCACCTCGCCGATCCGGGTCGCGGCCCGGATGGTCCAGGCGGTGGTGGCGGAATCGTAGGGACTCCTGATGATGCTCACGCCCTGCTTCCGCGCTTCCTCGACGACCTCGGGTGCGACATCGAGCCCGCCGGTGATCACGAGGAGGCGAACCCCGAGCTCGATCGACCGCTCCTGGATGTTCCGGCGATCGCCGACCACGATCGCGGTTTGCCTCACGTCTTCGGGCTCCGCGGTCGCGAACTCGATGAACGAGCCTACGTCCATCGCTCCGACCCGCACGTAGATGGGTTCGACCCGGTCTCCGTCCTCCAGGTGGAGGACCTCGGCGTGGAGCGCCCTCACGATGCTCTGGAGGGACGTGTCGACCCACCGCATGTCCCGGCCCCGTCCCTGCCGGGGCACGAAGTAGTGCCCCAGATGGAAGATCGAGACGATCCCGTCGAGCCGGTCTTCTTCTCCCACGACGGGGAGAACCTGGATGTCGCGTTGTTCGATGAGCTCGAGCGCCTGGGCGCAGGTGGCTTCGGCGTCGACGGTCACCAGATCGCTGGACATCACTTCGTGGAGTCGGGGCGTGACGTCACCGACGAACGCGGGCAGGCGGACCCCGAAATGGTCGAGCACCGCATCGATACGTGGGTTCGAGTTCCCGCAACGGGCGGCGAGATACTCGCCGTCGTCGGTGCGGGCCTTGAAGTCGGCGTATGCGAGGGCCGAGCAGATCGCGTCGGCGTCGGGGTTGCGGTGACCGAAGACTCGTATGGGGTTGGGCATGCGACGGAGTACGCTGTTGAGTGGAAGCGGTTCCGGAGACGTATTCCTGCGGTGCGCAGGAGCGTCGAGTGGGACCGGCAAAGGGGGGTGGGAAGCTTCAGCTTCGACCGACGGTCTCCGCCACGGCCCTGGCGACGGCCATGCCGTCCATCGCCGCGCTCATGATCCCGCCGGCGTATCCGGCGCCTTCTCCGCACGGATAGAGGCCCGCGACGTCGGGGTTGGCCAGGCCGACCTTGTCCCTGGGCACCCGCACCGGCGAGCTCGTGCGGGACTCCACGCCGATGAGCACGGCCTCTTCGGTCACGTAGCCGTGCATACGCTTCTCGAACCGCTGCAGGGCGCGGCGCATGCGGGCGGCGAGATCGAGTCCGACGACATCCAGGACCTCGCTGACGTCCCCGGGGGTCAGACCCGGCTGATAACTGGTACCCGGCACCGTGCTCGAGCCTCTTCCGGCCACGAAGTCCGTGGCGCGCGTGGCGGGCGCCCTCAGCCCCCCTCCGCCCGCATCCCACGCCGCCTCCTCGATGTGGCGCTGTAGCTCCATGCCCGCGAGGGGTCCGGTGAAGCCCGCTCGGTGTGTGTCCTCGATCTCGATGCCGACCACCAGGCCCGAGTTGGCGTATGGCGAGTTGCGCCGGGAGAGGCTCATCCCGTTCAGCACGAGCTCGCCCTCGTTCGTCGACGCGGGGACCACAAATCCGCCCGGGCACATACAGAACGTGAAGACGCCTCGGCCCGACTCCGTATGCGCCAGCCGGTACGCCGCGTTGGGCAGCTTCGGATGATCGGCGTGCTTCCCGTACTGGATCTCGTTGATGAACGGCTGCGGATGCTCGATGCGCACGCCGAGCGCGAACGGCTTCGGCGTGAGGGTGACGCCAGCCTCGGCCAGCATGAGAAAGACGTCGCGAGCCGAGTGCCCCGTGGCGAGCACGACCGCGTCCGCACCCAGCTCTTCGCCGTCGTGCAGCCGGATGCCCGCGACATGGCGTCTCGCCCCCTGGTCCCGCGTGATCAGCGACGTCACGCGAGCACCGAAGCGGAACGCGACCCCGTGGCCTTCGAGGCGCTCGCGCATCGACGTGATGACCTTGGGGAGCTTGTTGCTGCCGATGTGGGGCCGGGCGTCCGTGAGGATGGTGTCCGGCGCGCCGTGGAGCGCCAGGACCTCGAGCACGTCTCGGCAGTCGCCGCGTTTGTGCGAGCGCGTGTAGAGTTTGCCGTCGCTGTAGGTGCCCGCGCCCCCCTCGCCGAAGCAGTAGTTGCTGTCGGAGTCCACGATGCCGAACTGGTTCAGGCCGCGGAGGTCGCGGCGGCGCGGCTGGACCGTCTTGCCCCGGTCGACCACCGTGCAACCGATGCCCTGGCGCGCGAGTTGGTAGGCACAGAAGAGCCCGGCCGGTCCGTCCCCGATGACGACGACGCGGGCGAGCCGGTCGACATCGGTGGGGTGGGGCGTCCCGAGGTCGACCGGCTCGGGGTCGACCTCGAGCATCAGCCGGAACACCACCCGTCCGTGGCGGGCGTCGATGGAGCGCTTGCGCAGCGCCAACTCCGGAAGCTCCGATACTGCGACCCCCACCTTACGCGCCGCCTTCCGGCGTAGGGCCTCGTCGTCGTCGGCTTCGTCGAGCCCCAGCTCGACCTCGATCTCGGACGGGAGGTTCTGCATACGGGCGAAGGCGGCGCGGGTCAGTGGACGCGGAACGAGCCCGCGGGACAGCAAATGTAGCGGAGGTGGGTTGTCGTCATGAGGGGGCTGGAAGAAGCGGGCCGGAACCCGTTGGCTCCGGCCCGCGAAGTGATTCCGATCTCTCGGGTCAGTACACCAGGGCGCGGTCCAAGCGGACGACGATTCTGGATCCGGCGGGCAGCGTGGCGTCTCCGCCTCGCGTCGAGAGCGCGACCACCACGCCGACGACGGTTCCCGCCGCGGCGCCCTGTACCGTGGAACGCGTATTCCCGCCGAGGATCTGGCCGATGATCGCGCCCGCGGCCGTTCCGGTCGCGATCTTCGCCGCGGTCCGGGTACCACTGTCCCTGTTGGAGCTGTCGATCTCGGTCGCCTGCACGTCCCCGCCGATCGCCTGCTGCGATCCGCCGGCCTCCACCGAATTGATTCGTACGGCGAGCAGGGCATCATCATCCGGCCCGCTGCTCTTGTGAGCTTCGGTCACGACGCCCATGGCCACGGCTCCGGCAGACAGCGAGGCACCGCCCGTACCACTCACGCCCTCGACGAGCACGAGGGAGAATCCGTCCCCGGCAGCGTGGGACGACGTCGAAATGTCCTCTCTCACTTCGAAGGTCAGCACCGTTCCCGCGGGGATCGACGAGACCACCTCGGAAACCGCGGGGGCCGACGAACCCGCCTCGGGCACCCGCTGGCTGTCCCGGTCTTCGCTGGATTCAGCGTCTGTTCCGCAGGCGGCCAGGGTAGTGACGAGGGCTACA
>JBBDSN010000139.1:0-17439 GCA_040904885.1 Gemmatimonadota bacterium
AGGTGAGGACGCCCGCTTCCAGCCCGAGCGTCGGCCAGCGGCTCGCACCCGCGACCGTGACCTGTCGCCGGGCCGCCGATGCGCGCGCGTCCGCGATGCCCACATCCGGATGGTTCGCCCGCGCCTCCTCGACCGCTTCGCTCAGGCTGATCCGCCGCACTTCCTGCGCGTCGAGGGGACCGGGCAGCGACGCCACGATCAGGAGGGAAGCGAACGCTACGCCCACATCAATAACTTTATTCATAAAACTATATGTCCCTGCCGTAGGAAAGCGTCCGGCACCGTTCAACATGCCGATTCCCGCACGCATGAAAGCACCTTGAGCGCCCGCTCGTCTCCGATTCTGTAAAGAACGTGCACCCCTTCCTTTCGCGACTGGAGGATGCGCTTGTCACGCATGTTCGTGAGGTGCTGGGAGGCCACCGCCTGTTCGATGTCCAGCGCCTCGTGGATCTCCGTGACGGTCGCCTCGCCCGCGTGTTCCAGCATGTCCAGGATCCGGAGCCTCAGCGGATGCCCGAGGCACTTGAGCACCCGGGCCGTGTTGTCCACGTCCGCGTGATCGAGCAAAGCACGGTTGCCTGTCTTCATTGGCCCTCCGGATTCGAGTGACATACATGTATCTCTATAATCATATGTCTTGTCAACGGGCCTCGAGCTGCAGACGATCCGTCGCTCAGTTCGTACGGTGCCGCTTCGACACCTCGTCGAGGAGCTCGCGCTCCTCCCGCGTGAGCGATCCCATCCCTTCGGCCGAGATTTTATCGAGGACCTCGTCGACCCGGTCATAGAGGCGCACGTCCTCCTGCCTCGCCTTCCGGGATCGCTTCCGTGACGTCGGCTCGCCCTCGTCCTCCTCGCGCGGTACGATCGCGAGCCTGCGCGAGGTCCCCGCAGCTTTACGCAGGCGCTCCAGGGGCTGCTTCAAACGCCAGTCGGCCTTGAGGTAGAGAAAGCCCGCCGCCAGACCGCCGAGGTGCGCGAAGTGCGCGACCCCGTCACTCGATCCCTGCACGGCGCTGAGCAAGCTGACCACGAAGAGGAAGCCGACGAGGTACTTGGCCTGCACCGGGAAGATCCCCCACACGTAGATCGGGATGTTCGGCCAGTTCATGGCGAACGCGAGCATCACACCGTACATCGCCGCCGACGCGCCCACGACCCATGCGGGCAGGAAGAGAAAGCTGAGAACGACGCCGCCGAGCCCGCAGATCATGTAGAAGCGGATGAATTCGCGCCCACCCCAACGGCTCTCGAGCGGAGGTCCGAAGAAGAAGAGCACCAACATGTTGACGGCGAGGTGCATGAGATCGCCGTGAAGGAACATGTAGGTGATCGGACCCCAGGGACGGAGCACGATGCGCGTCGGCTGGAACGCGAACCACTCGAACATGAACGGCTGGCCGACGATCAACGTCACCCCGAAGACCACCACGTTCGCGATCAGGAGCCGCTTCACCATGGGGGTGAGCATGAACCCTCCTCCGAAGCTCCGTAACGCGTGCGCCATACCTCATTCCGACCGGGTTGATGTGGGAGCTTATCGAACCCCCGGCTCCGAGCCAGGTTCCTGCCGCGAGGCCCGCCGGTCCCGCCGGGCCGCGATTTCCACGAGGGTCGAGCAGAGCTCGGGAAAGGAAAGCCCGGCGGCCCGCGCCGCCTTCGGCAGAAGGCTGTTGCCGGTCATGCCCGGGAGGGTGTTGGCCTCCAGGCACCACGCGCCTCCTTCCGGATCCACAATGAAATCGATCCTCGAGTAGTCACGGAGCCGAAGCGCACGGTGCACCCGCAGCGAGAGCTCCTGGAGGTGAACGGACCACGTCTCGGGAATATCCGCCGGGAAGATCTCCTCGGCCATGCCCGGCTGGTACTTGCACTCGTAATCGAAGATCTCGTTCCGCGGGACGATCTCACCGACGGGCAAGGCTCGATCATCCACGACCCCGACGGTGAGCTCTCGCCCCCGATGATACCGCTCATAAAGAACGACGTCGTTCCACCCCCGGCTCTCGGCGATGACGGCTTCCAGCTCAGTCCGGTCGTGGGCGAGCTCGAGCCGGAGGGACGAGCCGCCGCCGGACGCCTTCACGATGACCGGGAGCCCGAGCAAGCACTCGACATCGGACACGGAGGGAGGCTCGTCGCCGAGCTGCACCGCATACCACTTGGGGGTCGGCACGCCGGCGTCCCGGAGCAGGCGCTTGGTCACCTCCTTGTCCATCGCGAGCGAGCAACCCAGCCGGTCGCTCCCGGTGTAGGTCACGCCCGCGACGTCCAACAGCGCCTGCATCGTGCCGTCCTCGCCACTCCCGCCATGGAGCGCGAGAAAGAACACGTCGACGTCTTCGAGCTCGGGCGAGCGCGTCAGCGCGACGGTCCCTCGCTCGTCCATCCAGGCAAGCTCCTCGGAAGAGGGGGGTAGCGCCCCCACGCCGCGGTCCCGCAGATCCTGTTCCCGCTCGGGCGCGAGCACTCCGGTCACGGTGTCGACCGCGACCACGTCGTGACCGGCCTCCCGGAGTGCGCCGGCGACCTGAACCCCCGACGCGAGCGACACCTCACGCTCGTCGGAGGTCCCCCCCATCAGCACAGCGACTTTCATCCCGTGAGCGCCCGGACGAGATCGTACCGCGTGATGATTCCGACGACACGATCTTCGTCGCGGACGAGACAGGCCGCATTCTCGCGTGTCAGAAGGCTACGCACCTCGTCGGAGTCGGCATGGATGTCGACCGACGGGAAGGGCGGACCCATGATGGACTCGGTCGGCTTGTCGAGGATCGACGGGTCCGAGATGACCTCGCCCATCAAGAGGCCCTCCGTGACCGACCCGAGGCATTCTCCGTTCCGCATCACGGGAAGCTGGCCGATGTCGTGCGTCGTGATCGCCGAGAGCGCGAGCCGGATGGGCGTGCTCGGCTCCACCGAGACGACGCTTCCCACCCCATCCTCCTTCGCTTGTAGCACGGCCCCGACGTTGGGCCGCACCGGTCGCCTGAGGAATCCGTGCTCCGTCATCCAATCGTCGTCGTACACCTTGCTCAGGTAGCGCTCACCCCAGTCGCAGACCATGGACACGACGTAGGCATCCGGGTCGTCGAGCTCCCGGGCGACATCGACGGCTCCCTGAACGAGCAATCCGGCCGACCCGCCCGCAAACAGCCCCTCCTCTCGCGTCAGACGGCGCGCCATCCGGAACGCCGGTCCGTCCCCCATGGTGCGGTACTCGTCCACGACGCTCAGGTCGAGGGAGCCCGGAATCTTGTCGTTGCCGATCCCCTCCACCTTGTACGGGTGTCCTTCGATCTTCTCCCCGGTGTTGAAGTAAGGCGCGATCATGGAGCCCTCCGGGTCGATGCCCACGATCCGGACATCGGGATTCTTCTCCTTCAGGTAGCGGCCCACCCCGGTGATGGTGCCGCCCGTTCCCGCCGATGCCACGAAGTGCGTCACGCGGCCCTCCGTCTGCTCCCAGATCTCCCGTCCGGTGGTCCGGTAATGCGCGTCGGGGTTGGCCGGGTTGTAGAACTGATCGGCCATGACCGCACCGGGCGTCTCGGCGGTGATCGTCCGGGCCCGCTGGAGGTAGTGGTCCGGATGATCCGGCGCGACGGCCGTCGGCGTGATGATCACCTCGGCCCCGAACGCGCGCAGGAGCTTCACCTTCTCGCTGCTCATCTTGTCCGGCATGGTGCAGATGCAGCGGTACCCCTTGAGCGAGGCCGCCATCGCCAACGCGAGCCCCGTGTTGCCTCCGGTCGCTTCCACAACCGTGCCGCCGGGCTTCAGCGTCCCGTTCTCCTCGGCCTGCTCGATCATGGCCAGGCCGATCCGGTCCTTGATGGACCCTCCCGGATTCATGAACTCGCACTTCACGTACACCGGCGCGCGCGCGCCATCGGTCACGGCCTTCAGGCGCACGAGCGGCGTCCACCCGATGAGGTCCAGAATGCTGTCGTAGGGCTGGAGGTGCCGCTCGGTCATACGTCGAAGCTCCTTGGGTGGGCCGCGGATCTGGAAGAATGGGGCCATACGAAGCGCCTTCTCGACCGGATGGTATGGAACGGCGGCGGCGAGGGCCAGTTCCTCCGGTCAGTCCCGGAAGCGGAGCGTGTCGGGCATCGGCTTCTTCGAGAAGTGGACCGGCACCCGCGCCCACACCCGAATCCGCTTACCGTCCTGGCGGGCGGGAGTGAAGCGGAGCCCCTTCGCGCCGTCCACGGCCGCGGCATCGAAGTCGCCGTGCCCCGACGTTTCGACGATCTCGACGCTGTCGACCGTACCGGTATCCGTGACCCGCACCCGCAAAAGGGTCTCGCCCTCCATGTCCTGATCCCAGAGATGGAGCGGATACTCGATCGGCACGTCGCCGTAGAGCGGGGTCGGTTGCTCGACCTCGCCTTCACCTCCGCATGCGAGCATCCCCGTGGTGACCGTCAGCGTGATCACCCATCCGAAGACCCCGTCTCGTCCGACTCGCGTCACTCGTCGTCCTCGTCTGCCGCGGCGTTGCCCAATTCGTAGAGCAGGTCGAGCGCTTCCTTGGGAGAAAGCTCGTCAGGATCCAGCCCGCGCAGGAGCCGGAGCAACGGATGCTCGACCTGAAAGAAGGAAAGTTGGTCCGGCGGAGGCTCGCCAGCGGGCCGGTACGTTCCGTGCCGACCGAGCCCCTCACCCCCGCCGCTATGTGTTCCCTCCAACTCGGCGAGAAGTTCCCGTGCCCGTCGCACGATTCCTTCGGGAAGCCCGGCAAGGCGCGCCACCTGGATGCCGTAGGAGCGATCCGCGCCGCCCTCCATGAGCCGGCGCAGGAAGACGATCTCAGACCCGACTTCCCGCACGGCGACGTTCATGTTCTTGACGCCGGGGAGCAGATCCCCGAGCTGGGTGAGCTCATGATAGTGCGTGGCGAACACGGTCTTCGCGCCGATATGCTCGTGGATGTGCTCGGTCACCGCCCAGGCGATGGAGACGCCGTCGTACGTCGAGGTGCCGCGGCCGATCTCGTCGAGCAGGACGAGACTCCGGTCGGTGGCGCCATGCACGATGGCCGCGGTCTCGCTCATCTCCACCATGAACGTCGACTGGCCGCGTGCGAGGTTGTCCGAGGCGCCGACCCGTGTGAAGACGCGGTCCGCGAGCGGCAGCCTGGCCGAATCGGCCGGCACGAACGCGCCCATCTGGGCCATCAGCTGGATGAGGCCGATCTGGCGGAGCACCGTGCTTTTCCCGGCCATGTTCGGCCCCGTGAGCACGACGATCCAACCGTCGTCGTCGAGCACCAGGTCGTTGGGGATGAACTCCTCTCGCGGCATCATCGTCTCGACCACGGGGTGCCGACCTCCGCGGATATCGAGCTCGAACCCGGTGTGGAGCTCGGGCCGCACATAGCTCCTTCGGATCGCCACGTGTGCGAACGTTCCGAGCACGTCGAGGGTGGCGACACGTGCGGCGGCCTCCTGGATGCGCGGCACCGCGCCCGCGACCCGCTCGCGCACCCCGGCGAAGAGCGTGGACTCCGTCTGGGCGATGCGATCCTCCGCCCCGAAGACCTTCTCCTCCCACTCCTTGAGCTCGGGCGTAAAGTAGCGCTCGCCGTTGGAGAGGGTCTGCTTGCGAACGTAGTCGTCGGGGACCTTGTCGAGGTTCGCGCGCGTGACCTCGAGGTAGTACCCGAACACCTTGTTGAACCCGACCTTGAGCGAGCCGATTCCGGTCCGCTCGCGCTCGCGGGCCTGGAGGCGGGCGATGAAGTCCCGGGCGCCGTCGCGAATCGTGCGAAGCTCGTCCAGCTCTTCGGACCAGCCCTCCCGGATCACTCCCCCGTCGACCAACGTGGCCGGCGGGTCTTCGGCGATGGCTTCTTCGAGCAGCTCGCGTACGTCTTCGAGCACGTCGAAGTCGGCCACGAGCACCCCGAGGAGCTTCGCCTCGGCACCGGTGATGGCATCCCGCACGGCCGGCAGACGCTCGAGCGAGCGGCGCAGGCCGGCCAGATCGCGCGGTCCGACCCGCTGCGTCCCGAGCTTTCCGGCGATACGCTCCAGGTCGCTCACGCCTCCCAAGGCCGTGCGGAGCCCTTCCCGGACCTCCCGGCGCTCCACGAGGTCGACCACGGCACCCTGACGAGCCCAGATGCCTTCGGCCACGATGAGCGGCTCGAGCACCCACCGGCGCAGCAGCCGACCGCCCATGGCCGTGACGGTCTCGTCGATGACATCGAGCAGCGTGCCGCCTTCCTCTCCGCTCCGGAGCGGATCGGTGAGCTCGAGGTTTCGGCGCGTCATGTCGTCGAGCAGCATGACCGAACCCGTACGCTGGATCCGTACGGGCCGGAGGTGGGTCACCCCCCCGGGCCGGATCTCGCGCAGATACTGCACGAGGGCCCCGACGGCGCGAATCAGCCCTTCGTCGCCCGACTGGAACCCGAAGCCGTCCAGCGAAGCCACACCATAGACGCTCCTCAGCGCGTCCGTGCTCACGTCGAGCTCGAACATCCAGTCCTCGCGGTACGTGCGTGGCGCCGTCGAGCCCGAGCGGTCGGGTGCGAGCGCGGCCTCCATCTCGAGCGAGCGGGGCAGGAGCAGCTCGGAGGGCTCGAGACGTCCGAGCTCGGCCCTCAGCTCCCCGGCGGGCACCGCGCGGACGGAGAGATCTCCGGTGGAGATGTCGAGCGCAGCCATCGCGTACCCCCCCGCCTCCCGCTGCACGAGCGTCGCGAGGTAGTTGTTGCGCCGGTCGGTCAGGAGCGCGTCCGAAAGCACGGTACCCGGCGTGACCGTCTCGGTCACCTCGCGGCGAACGATCCCCTTCGCTTCCGCGGCGTCCTCCACCTGGTCGCAGATCGCGACCCGCTTGCCCATCCGCACCAGGCGGGCGAGGTACTCGTCGAGGGCCTTGGCGGGCACTCCGGCCAGCGGCACGCGGGCCGCCGCACCGTTGTTGCGCGAAGTCAGGGTCAGGCCGAGCAGACGCGCTCCCTCTTCGGCATCCTCGTTGAACAACTCGAAGAAATCCCCTACCCTGAAGAAGACGAGCGCGTCCCGGTGGCGCGATTTGGCCTCGCGCCATTGCTGCATCAGGGGTGTGTCGCCAGAAGAAGCCATGCGGGAAACTACGAATCTCCAGGAGTCAGTCGATATGTCCGACACATTAGGGTACGGATTCAAGAAGAAGGTGGACGGATCGATCGACGACGTCGAGGTGCGCGTCGAGGAGGCGCTTTCCACCGAGGGATTCGGCATCCTGACCCGCATCGACGTGGCGGGCACGTTGAAGAAGAAGCTCGATGTGGACTTCCGGGAATACCGCATCCTGGGTGCCTGCAACCCGGCCCTGGCCCATCAGGCGCTCACGCAGGAGGAGGATATCGGTCTCCTGCTACCGTGCAATGTGATCGTCTACACCGACGAGCAGCCGGGACGATGCTCCGTGGCGATCTTGGATCCGGTGCAGCAGCTCGGCGTCTCGGGCCGCGAGGATCTCGGTCCCCTCGCCGAGGACGTGCGCGACCGGATGAAGCGGGCGCTCGACCGCGTCTGAGCCCAGTCGGACGAGCCGCGAACGGGCGTCCATCGCGCGCCTCGCTCAGCGTGGCGCAGGCAACTCCGCCCGGTCGTCCTGCACCAACGCGCCCTGAACGCCGGCCCGGGCCAAGCTGTTGAAGAGCTCCAGGGCCTCGGGTCGCTCCGGGAACATGCCGACCCGGACGTGCATGAAGGGGCTGCCTTCCACCCTCACGACACGCACGTCGAAGCCAGCCTCCAGGCCAGCGGCGGCCACGCTCATCGCACGCTCTTCCTCTCCGAACGCGCCGAGCTGCACCGCGTAGTAACGCACCGGCTCGGTCTGCTCCGACGCACCTGGATCGCCTCCGGCCCGGGCGGGCGCCCGCTCGGGCTCCTCCGTGCTTTGCGCCCGCTGGGGTGGCGGCGGCGGATCGCCTGCGCTCTGCAGCCACGTCTCCGCTGAGCGCCTGACCTGAGAGCGGGGATAGTCCCGGACCAGCGCCTCGACATGGGCTCGGGCCTGGCGCCCATCCCCCAACGCATGCGCGGCCTGGGCCAGGCGGAAGAGTGCTTGATCGGTGAACATCCCACCCGGGTAGAGCACGACCAGGCGCTGGTAGTCCCGCATGGCCTGCTCCGGATCCACCGTCAGCCGAGCACGGAGCCAGAGCGCCCGCTGCTGCGTCTCGCGGTCCGCCTCGTCGTGCTCCGTATCCCACCAGGTGACGAGAGCCGCACGAGCTTCCGTCGCACGGCCGGACCGCGCGAGCGCGTCGATTTCTTCGATGTCCACCTGCGCCGCGAGCGGGCGCACGCCCCCGCCGAGCGTCACGGCCAAAGCCAAGGCGGCCACTGCTGCCCATCGAGCGACCAGGGGCGAGACCGGCATCATGCAGCCTCCTGCCGGACGCGCATGCCGAGCAGCCACGTTTCGAGGAAGTGCTCGTCCCCGTGAGAGCTCGTTTTCAACATCCGGTCGACCTCTCTCAATTCGAGCACAGCCCGGTCGAGCTCGGCACGTTCCCAACCGTGCGCCTGTGGCACGACGCTCTTGGCGAGCCAGCGCTGGTAGGGCGGCAGGGCGTTCTCCAGCCCCTGGCGCCCCGATTCGAGGACGACCCCGATCCGAAGTAGATGGGTCGCCAGCATGATGACCAACCCCACACCGGACTCGCCCTGCGCGAACAGGGTTCCGAGCGTGGCGCGCGCCTCGTCGAAGCGACGGCCTCCGACCAGATCCAGCCACTTCCACCGGTCCTGCGCCGGGATCCGGGTGCCGACCGCTTCGACATCGGCGACGGTGATCTTCTTCCGTTCGCCCACGAATTCGCTCAGCTTCTCGAGCTCGCGCGCCAGGACTCCGAGATCGCTTCCGATGGCGGCGCCGAGCGCCCGGGCCGCGGCGATCTCCACCTCGACCCCGTGGACCTCCCGAGCGCGGCCCACGATCCACCCCGGAAGATCGGCCTCAGAGACGGCGCTGAAACAGACGGAGCGGGCCAGCTTCTCGAGTTCCCGGTAAAGCTTCGCCTTCGAGCCGTCCGGAACCGTGCAACTCATGAGGAGCGCCAGTCCCGGCGGGGGATCCTTCACGACATCGACGAGCGCGTCGCGGGCGTGCTTGCTCCCGGCCAAACCCTCGACCTCGCGGAGCACGACGACGCGCCACGTGGCCATCATGGGCGGCGTGGCGAGCACCGAAGCGAGCGTCTCGGCGTCGACGTCGGTGCCCCTCAAGAGGTCCAGGTTGAAGTCGCGCGACGCGCGGTCCGCGTGCAACTCGATGAGTCGCCGCAGCTCCTCTTCCTTACGGAAGTGATCGTCCCCGTGAAGGTAGAACGCGCCGCCGGTCGCCTCAGTCGTGGTCAAAACCAATCCGCCGCAGCCCACCCTCTCGCGCGTATCGCTTGGATAGGCGCGTGTACTCGTACAGCCGGGCGTCGTCCCAGAGACCCCGGTCGAGCGCGCTGAAGGCGACGGCCGAGGCATACCCGCCCGCGGACCTCGAAGCGGGCTCCGGCTGCCGGACCTGATCGACGACGATCGGCGCCAGATCGACCACAGGCGGCTCCTCGCGAAGTAGCGGGGACCATGCGACGACGGTCAGGAGGACGGCGAGCCCGAGGACCGTCAGCGCGGGCGTCGCGGACCCGGAGTTGTCGATGAGCGCTCGGCGATCGTCCACGTGGAAGATCCGGTGGCGAAGCCGGGGCTCGAAGTCTTCTCCCAGCTCGGGTTCGGGCAGGGAGCGGAGCAGCGACGTGCCTTGCTCGTATACGGCCTTGTATCGGCGGCACGAATCGCACGCATACAGATGGGCGTCCATGAGCGCCCTCTCACCGGCGGGAGCGGACCCGTCGAAGTAGTCCGACGAGCGGTCCACGAAGTCAGTACAGTTCATAGGTCCTGAGATCTTCGATTCCAGGAAACATCACATTCGCGTCGAGTAGGTCATCGGTGGAGTGATACTGTCACGCGGGATGGGGGGTTCCACGCACGACGGCCCCACCGGAGGATTCCGGCAGGGCCGCGTGGGGACTTCGGCCGCCTTTCGAGGGCCGTGGGCCGTCAGTCGATCATCGGCGCGATGATCTGCGCGAAGTTGTTGCGAGCCCGGTTCAGGCGGCTTTTCACCGTACCGAGGTTGCAGTCCGTGATCTCGGCGATCTCCTCGTAGGTCTTGCCCTCCATCTCCCGGAGCACGAACACGATCCTGTGGTGCTCGGGAAGCTGCTTGACCGCCTCCTCGACCTTCTCGCGCAGATGCCGCTTCCGGAAGAGGTCGTCGGGCTTGTACTGCGTGTCCTCCCACTCGAGCGGCCGGTGATCCGCGTCCCAATTCTTCTTCAGTGTCTGGAAGAGGACCAATGGGTTACGCGAGCGGTTCCGAAGCTCGTTCTTCGCGAGGTTGCTGGCGATCGTGTAGATCCAGGTCGAGAATTTCTTCGACTGGTCGAACCGGTGCAGGTGCCGGTAGACCCTCACGAACGTCTCCTGAACGAGGTCCTGCCCCCGTTCCCGGTCGCCGATGGTCCGGTACACGAAGTTGAGCAGCCGTTGGTCGTACCGGCGTACCAACTCGCCGAAGGCGCGGGGATCACCGTCGAGCGAGGCCTGGACGACGTCCGAGTCGCCCAACTCGCCGAGATGGACCCGGTGCGCTTTCGCGTCGCCGAATCCCTGCTGCTCTGGCTTGTGTTCCACCCTTGCCCTGGCCACATGTACCTCCTGGTTCGCGGCATCTGCCGATCCGACAGGCCATCGTTCTCACGTCTCTATCAAGATGCAGGGGCTGTGCCACACCCGAAATCCACGGATTTCAAGGCCTGCCCATCAGCATCGTCCTATCTATGTGACGTCTGAGCCCGCCAATTTAGGACAGATCCCCCGTCGCGTTGGCCTCACACCTTTCTAATCCATGCGTCACGCCTGAGGTTCCGGAGGTGGTGCGTCCGGATCGACCACCTCCACCGGACCGACGCCGAGCTCCCCGAGCGGACCAGCGATCTCGTCGGCATCACCGACGACGACGATCTGGGCTTCTCCGGGCTTGATCTTACGCCGGAGCGCAGCCGCGGTCTCCCCGACGGTCACTGCACGGATCTTACCCCGGTAGTCGTGGAAATAACCATCGTCGAGCCCGAACACGACGATGTGGGTCAGACGGGTCGCGATCTGGTCGACCGTCTCGATCTGGAGGCCGAACACGCCCGCCGCATAGTCCCGCGTCGACGCGACCTCTTCGGCCGTGGGCCCGCCTTCGACCAACCGCTCCAGCTCGCCCAGGATCTCGCGCACCGCAGGCGCCGTGACGTCGTTCCCCACGGCGGTGGAAACCTCGAAGGGTCCCGGTCGGCTTCGGTAGGAGAACCGCGAGCGTACGCCGTAGGTGAAGCCGTGCTTCTCACGCAGATTCAGATTCAGACGACTCGTGAAGGTTCCCCCCAGAAGCATGTTGCCGACGAGCAGCGGAAAGTAGTCGCGGGTCGCCCGTGCGGCGCCGACGTGACCCACGCGGATCTCCGACTGCACGGACCCCGGCCGGTGGACGACCCGGATCCGGCGCTCACGGGTCATCGGCACGCTCTCGAACGGTGCCGACGACATGGGCGAGCCTTCCCAGGACCCCAGATGTCGGCGCGCGAGCGCCACGACCTCGCCCGCATCCACGTCGCCGGCGACGACCAGCCCGCCGCCCCGGCCCGGGCGGTACGCCGCTTCCGCGTACCCCAGCAGGGCTTCCCGGGTGTGGCCGGATACCGACGCTACCGTGCCGGCGACCGGCCGGGCATAAGGCACGCCTTCCTGGAAGTACCACCGAAGCGCCGAATCGCTGGCGAGCGCTCCTGGATCCATGGCTCGCTGCCGTATGGAGGCCAGGCGTTGCTCCCTCGATCGAGCGACCTCCGCGGCGGGGAAGTCCGGTTCCAGAACGAGCTCGGCGAGCAGCGGGAACGCCTCGTCGAGCCGGTCCGCGAGACACGTGAGCGACACCGTCGTGCCCTCCCAGCCAGCGTGGGCCGAGACGCGAGCCCCGAGGCGCTCGAAGGCATCCGCCAGATCGATGCCGCTCCGCTGACGCGTACCCCCGTCGAGCGCGTCCGCCGCGAGCACGGCGAGGCCCGCACGGTCGTCCGGGAGATCCTGCTCTCCCCCACGCATGAAGAGATCGACGCTGACCAGCGGAAGACGCGCCACCCGGGCCACCCGGACGTCGAGGCCGTTTTCGAGGCGCTTGCGCTCGGTATCGGGGAAATCGAAGTCGCGCATGGGGCCGCTCTCTGGGGGCCTGGTTCTGTCGAGGACACTCACTGGTCTTCTCCCGGACGGTACGTGACGACCGCCCTGTTGTTCGGGCCGAGTCGCTCGGCCGCGAAAGCCCGCACCTCATCGATCGAGACCGCGCGCAACCGATCGAGCTCCTGGTTGATCCGGTCGGGATCGTCGAAGTAGAGCTCGAACATCGCGAGCCGGTCCGCCCGCTCGGACTGGTGTTCGAGCGAGGTGACGATATCGGCTTCCGTCAACGCGATCGCACGCTCCACCTCGGAGACATCGGCGTCGACGAGGCTCTCGATCTCCTCCGCGAGCGCCTTCTCCAGCGCGCGTGGCGACGTCCCCGGATAGCCCGTCGCCCATACGAGCAACATCGACGCGCCCGTCAGCAACGGGAACGCGTAGGACACCACGCTCTTGGCCACCCGCCGTTCGCGGACCAGCCGCCGGTAGAGCCGCGACGCCTTCCCCTGCCCGAGCAGTGCACGCGCGACCTCGACCGCGGCGAAGTCCGGCGACGAATAAGGTGGAATGCGGAACGCCATGATGACCCGGGGCAGCGGGACGTTCGCGACCACGTCGTCGCGCACGGTTCCTCCGATGAGGGGGGGTAGGTCGGGGTGGCCGGGCAGCGGTGGAACGGGTCCGCCCTGCTCGATATCTCCGAAGTAGCGCCCGACGGCGTCGAGCGCCCGGGAGGACTCGAAATCACCCGCGATGGCCAGCACCGCGTTGTTCGGCGCGTAGTAGGTCTCGAAGAAGGCGGCGACGTCGTCGAGCGTTGCGGCCTCGAGGTCCGCCATCGATCCGATGACGGTGTGGTGGTAGGGGTGGTCCGATGGGAAGACGAGCGTTTGCAAGCGCTCGTCCCAGTCCCCGTAGGGCTGGTTGTCGTACCGCTGGCGCTTCTCGTTCTTCACGACGTCCCGCTGGTTGTCGAGCTTCTCCTGATCCATGGCCGGAAGCATCCATCCCATCCGGTCGGATTCCAGCCAGAGCGCGAGCTCCAGCTCGTGCGACGGCAGCGACTCGAAGTAGTTCGTGCGGTCGAACCAGGTGGTGGCGTTCAGGGTGCCGCCCGCTCGTTCGACGAGTTCGAAGTGCTTGTTCTTCGGCACGTGGCTGGACCCCTGGAACATCATGTGCTCGAAGAGGTGCGCGAACCCGGTCTTCCCGACCGGTTCGTTACGCGATCCGACGCCGTACCAAAGATTTACGGCCACCACCGGCACGGTCCGGTCGGGGGACAGGACGACGCGAAGGCCGTTGTCGAGCTGGTGGCGCTCCACAGGAATGGACAGTCCGCTCACGAGATCTCCTTAAGGGTGTGCGACGGGGGTGGTCGACGGACGCCTGCCGTCGCCGGCCCCGTTCAAGGGCGTTCGTTCAACCGTGCACGAAGGAACGAGGGTGCGAGGTCGTCGAGCAGCAGCGTTCGAGCAGCTTCGTGGTCGGCATCCAACCGGTCCTCGACGGCGGTCACGAGATCCGCATCGCCCTCGCCGGAATACATGCGCGCGCGCTCGAGCATCTCGTACGCGACGCCCTCCCGCCCGATCGCGGCGGACACCAGGGCGGCCGCGAGCTGGGCCTCCACGTCCTCATGATCGATCCGTGCCGCTTCGACGAGCTCACCGGCGGCCTCTTCGAGGCGATCGGTTTCGACGAGCACGAGGCCGAACACCATCCGGGTCCAACCGTCGCCGGGATCGAGCCGCACGGCGTCCGCGAGGGCATCGGCCGCCTCGTCGAAGCGGTCCTGGAGGGCGTACAGCACTCCGAGCTCGTAGCGGATCTGCGGATCCTCCTCCGCGATCAGGATCGCCGCGTCCAGCTCGTTCCGAGCCTCCTCGAAGAGACCTTCGCGGGAGAGGTAGGCTCCGTAGAGCATGCGCGCGAGCGAGACCTCCGGGGCCGTCAGGGCTGCCGTGCGCAGGGCCTGTTCGGCTGCAGGGTCGTCGAAAGCCGCGATGCCGTTCCCAGCGGTGGCCAGGACGTACGGATCGGTCGGCTCGAGCGCCAACGTCCGCTTGAATCGCTCGTAGGCCAACCCTTCCAGCCCCATCTCGCGCTCCGCGACACCGAGCCAGCAGTGCATGGCCGGCTCCTCCTCGAACTCGTCGAGATGCTCGACGAGGAGCTCGGCGGCCCCCGCCCAATCCCCTTCGTCTCCCAGGGAGAGCACCTGAGCAAGCAGCGGCTCGAGCTCCATCAGACGGGCGCCGGCTGTTCGGTCAGGAGGCTTCGGCCGGTCATCTCTTCGGGCTGTTCGAGGTCCATGTACGCGAGCACGGTAGGTGCGACATCGGCGAGGCACCCCCCCTCGCGAAGCGAAACCCGCGCTCCACCCCCGTCGAAGACCATGAAGTCGACCGGCTCGGTCGTGTGCGCCGTAAAGGGTGCCCCGTCGGGGGTGAGCATCTTCTCGGCGTTCCCATGATCCGCAGTGACGAACGCGACCCATTCCGACCGCTCGTCCACGAGGTCGAGCAGCCGCCCGAGAATCTCGTCGACCGCCTCCACGGCCTTCACGGCGGCAGGAATCGATCCGGTATGACCGACCATGTCCGGGTTCGCGAAGTTCACGAGAATGAAATCGTACGTGTCGCCGCGAATGCCCTCGGCCACGGCCGCCTCGACGCCCGCCGCGCTCATCTCCGGCTGGAGGTCGTAGGTGGAGACCTGCGGGGACGGAACGACATTGCGGTCCTCCCCGGGAAACGCCTTCTCTTCACCTCCGTTGAAGAAGTAGGTGACGTGCGCGTACTTCTCTGTCTCGGCGACCTTCAGCTGCCTCTTGTCCCGCTCCGAGAGATATTCGGAAAGCCCGCGCTTCACGTTCTCGGGTGGGAATCCCGCGGTTACGGGCAGATCCTCCTCGTACTCGGTCATCGTGACGATCTCGGAAGGCAGCGGACCCTTCCGTTCGAAATCATCGAAGTCCGGGCGGGAGAGCGCCGCAGTGAGTTGGCGCATACGGTCCGCCCGGAAATTCATGAGAATCACCACATCCTCCTCGCGGACGCCCCGCTCACCCACATCACGAATACCTGTGGGCTCGACGAACTCGTCGGTCACGCCGTCCTCGTAGCAATCGGTGAGGAAGTCCGGATCCTCGGCCCACGCCTCCGCCTCGCCGCGCACGATCAAATCGTAGGCGCGCTTGGTGCGGTCCCAGCGCCGGTCACGGTCCATCGCCCAGTACCGCCCGGTCACGGAAGCCACGGCCCAGCGCTCGCTCTTCTCACAGGCACGCTCGACCTCGGACACATAATCGCGCCCACCCGTCGGCGAGGTGTCCCGCCCATCGGTGATGCAGTGTACCCGCACGTCGAGGTCGGCGGGGAGCCGGTCGAGAAGGGCCGTGAAGTGCCGCAGGTGCGCGTGGACGCCGCCATCCGAGACCAGGCCGATCACGTGCAGCGCTCCACCGCGCTCCTGTAACCCCTCGACGAGTCCCGGCAGCGCGAGCTGGTCCGCGAACAATCCGTCGGCGATGGCTCGATCGATCCGGGTGATGTCCTGGTAGACCACCCGCCCCGCACCGAGATTGAGGTGCCCGACCTCAGAGTTGCCCATCTGTCCGGCGGGAAGCCCGACGGCCTCACCGGAGCAGGCCAATCGCGTTCTGGGAGCCGACTCGAAAAGCGCCCGGTAGCGCGGCACGTCCGCCTGCTCGATGGCGTTGCCCGGGTCGGGCTCCCCCTGAAAATCCGAGTGGCCCCAACCGTCCAGAATGATGAGAAGTGCTTTGCGCATGACACCACGAACCTTTTCGGCGGACGACGGGAAGCGACTCGACTCGTACGCTCCCCCCAAGGGGTGAGCGTATCACCTCACGTCGGAATCTCAAGCCCCGGTGGCATCTCGCCAATGGCGGAGAGGTGACCCGGGCGACCGCGACGGCGCTGGCATACCGACGGGCATCTGTTAATGTCCACGCATCGGACACTCCCCGTGACCAGGAGGCGACTTGCTCCAGCTGCACCGAACCCACGCTCTCCCGGCCGTGACGTGCCTGCTCTTCCTGGCAGGCTGCGGCCCTCTGGGACCCGACGGGGAGGAGATGCGCTTCCGCTCGGGCGGTGACCTGATCGCGGGGGGCGCAGTGGTCGACGTTCCCGAATCCGTGGATGGCGACGTGATGGCGGCAGGGCGTGCCATCGTCTTCACGGGATCGTCGGGAGGGTCATTCCTCGGGGTGGGCACGACGCAGGAGCTCCAGGGATCGATCGCGGGCAGCATGCGCGCTGCGGGCGGCCGCATCGTGGCCACCGGCCGAACCGAGCGGAACGTCACGCTGCTCGGGGCGGACGTGGTGCTCGACGGCGGGGCGCAGGTGGGCCTCAACGCGTACCTGGTCGGCGGCCGGGTCGAGCAGCGTGGCACGGTGGCCGGGCACCTGCGGGCGGCGGGCAGGGACGTGATCCTGGATGGTCCGGTCACCGGCAACGTCGATGTGATCGCGCGGAGCCTCACCCTCGGCCCCTCGGCACGCATCGAGGGAGACTTGAGCTACCGTGTCCGGGAAGGCGGGATCGTGATCGACCCGGCGTCCAGCGTCGCGGGCGACGTGGCGGCCGTGACCGTTCCCGGGCCCTCGCTCGCCTTCCGGATCCTGATCGGGACCGGACGGGCTGCGGCGTTCCTGCTGGTCGGGAGCATCCTGCTGCTGGTGGTCCCGCCGCTCCGCCGGGCGGCCTCCCAGCTCGACGACCGCGCACTTCCGGCCCTCGGGCTGGGGCTCCTCTGGCTCGTGGCAATTCCCGTGATGACGGCCGCCGCCTTCGTCACGGTGATCGGAATCCCCCTGGCCTTCATCGCGGGCATCCTGTACCTGATGGCGCTCTATCTCGCGCCGGTTCTGCCTGGCCTGTGGCTCGGCCGCTCGCTCCTCGACCGGCCGGGAGCGCCGCCCACCCCGGCCGTGCGCGCCTTCCTGCTCGGAGGCGCCGTGTTGGCCGTCGCGATGCTCATGCCGTGGCTCGGGTTCCCCATCCGGCTGCTGGCCGTGGCGTTCGGCTTTGGCTGCGTGGTACTCGCCGTGCGCGCGTCCCTGGCCGACTCACCCACCGCTGACGGAGGGTAGCACGACGACTTCGCTGCCGTCGGGGACCCGGGTGTCGAAGCCTTCCGACCAGCGGATGTCGTCCCG
>JBBDSN010000139.1:17539-28483 GCA_040904885.1 Gemmatimonadota bacterium
TCGTCCGAGCGCCGGAGCGTCGTTCCGAAAAACGGGCTCCCCGGGGACTTCGCCAGATGAGGGTGAGGGTGCGGCCGGACTGGCGTCGATCTCATAGCAACATATGATCCCGCATGCCTCACGACGCACTGCACGACATCGAACTCATCCTGCGCTCGCGCCACGGCCTCGTCTACCTGGACACGGCCGAGGAGACGCGCGCCGGAACCCTTCTCTGGCACGTCGCCGATCGGCTCGGCATCCCGTTCTTCACCTGGACCCGGTCCGGTGGACTGCGACGGGACGGAATGGCCGACCCCGTCTACGACACGCAGGAGGTGGCGAAAGCGCTCCGCCACGTGGCATCGGCCGGCATCGAGGCGGTGTACCACTTCGTGTCGCTGGCACCGAGCCTCGCCGGACAGGACCTTCTCATCGCCCTCGCCCGAGACGCCGCGAACAGTCTCCAGCGGCTCGACGGCGCCGTGATCATGACCGGTGACCACGTCGAGCTCCCCGCGCCGCTGAAGGAAGTCGCGGCTTCCGTCTCCCTCCCCGGGCCGTCGAACGAAGAGTTCTCTCAGCTGCTCGGTGATATCGCCCGGGACCTGTCGCGGGTCACGCACGTCGACATCTCGCTGTCGTCGTCGGAGCAGGCCGCTCTGGTGAAGCAGCTCTCGGGCCTCACGTTGATGGAAGCCGAAAAGGTTCTGACCAAAGCGATGATCGAGGACGGGGCCCTGACCAGTGACGACATCGGGCACGTGCTCGAGGCGAAGCGCCGCATCGTGGAGCGCGAGGGGTTGCTCGAGTACTATCCTGCCGAGCACGCGCTGGCCGACGTGGCGGACCTGGCGGGACTCAAGTCGTGGTTGGCGAAGCGCACCGCGGTGGTCCGGGAGCCCGAGCGGGCGCGCGAATTCGGCCTCACGTTCCCAAAGGGTGTGCTCCTGCTCGGCGTGCCGGGATGCGGCAAGAGCCTGTCCGCCAAGGCGGTCGCGAGCGAATGGGGACTCCCACTCCTCAAGCTCGACCCGTCGAATCTCTACAACAAGTACATCGGCGAGAGCGAGCGGAACTTCAAGCGCGCCGTTCAGGTCGCCGAGCGCATGGCGCCAGTCGTACTCTGGATCGACGAGCTCGAGAAGGCGTTCGCCTCGGGCGGTGGC
Source organism: Gemmatimonadota bacterium (assembly GCA_040904885.1). Lineage (GTDB taxonomy): Bacteria > Gemmatimonadota > Gemmatimonadetes > Longimicrobiales > Gaopeijiaceae > JAWLHJ01. The sequence goes on from JBBDSN010000139.1 coordinate 18,688, forward strand.
GAGGACGGAGGCGTAGCGAAACGGGTGCTCGGAAGCTTCCTCTCATGGATGCAGGACCGCACCGGCGACGTGTTCGTCGTCGCCACGGCCAACGATATCGGGGCGCTGCCGCCGGAGTTCCTCCGAAAAGGCCGGTTCGACGAAATCTTCTTTGTGGACCTGCCCGACCGGGCCGTTCGCGAGGAGATCTTCCGGATCCACCTCGAGCGGCGGGAACGCGACCCGGCCGACATCGACGTGGCGACGCTGGCCGCGCACGCCGAGGGCTTCAGCGGATCGGAAATCGAAGAAGTCGTCGTGTCAGGGCTCTACACGGCCTTCGCGGCCGGAACGGCCCTCGACACGGCCACGCTCGGGCGGGAGGTGGCCGCGACGCGCCCGCTCGCCGTCACGATGCGCGAGAAGATCGATGCGATGCGAGTCTGGGCGGCCGACCGGGCGGTGCGGGCGAACTGAGCCCGGCTTTTTCTACGCTCCGCCCTCCTCGCCGGCCGCAGCGAGCGGTGCGGGCTCCGTCACCCGGATGACGCCGGCCCCGGCAATCGCTCCCGACGGATCGCGCCCCCAGCACAGAAGATCGCCCCCCATCGTCACGCCGCACGTCCGGTAGGACCCCGCGCTCAGATCCGAGAACGTGTGCTCACCGGCCACCGGCGTCGGCTCGGATCGGCTCTCGGTGGTGGCGTCGCCGAGCTCACCGAAGCCGTTGAAGCCCCAACAGTGGGCGGCACCGTCACCGTCGAGTCCACACGTATGGAGCGCTCCGACCGAGAGCGTCGAGAAGCTCACGTCGCCGGCCACAGGGGCCGGCTCCTTGCGCGGCTCATCCGTGCCGTCGCCGAGCGCTCCGTGGCCGTTGGCGCCCCAGCAGTGGATCACGCCGTCCGCCGTCAGCCCGCAACTCCGGTTCAGGCCGGCGTCGATCTGCTCGAAGCTCAGGTCCCCTTGTACGACGTTCGGCTCCGATGCGGGGCCGATCTCCGTATTCCCGAGCTCACCGAAGTCGTTGCTCCCCCAGCAGTACGCCTGGCCGTCTCCGGTCACGCCACACGTGTGGTCGCCGCCGACAGCGATGGCGGCGAACCGGAGGTCGCCCGTCACGGCCGTGGGCTCGGCACGGGCTACGTTGGTCCCGTCGCCCAGCTCACCGGAATGGTTCCGGCCCCAGCAGTACGCCTCGCCTGCCTGCGTCAGCGCACAGGCATGCTGCGTGCCCACCGACACCGAAGCAAAAGTCACGGCTCCACCGACGAGCGACGGCTCGAGGCTCGGCTCGCTGGCGGGTTGCCCCGGTACGCGGGCCGTCTCCATGCCCCAGCAGTGCACCTGGCCTTCAGCGAGCCCGCACGTACGCTTGTGCCCCGCCGAGAGTGCGGAGAACGAGAGACCCCCGACGACCTCGACGGGCTCCATCCGGAGCTCGGTCGTGCCGTCCCCCAGCTGCCCCTGGTCGTTCGCACCCCAGCAGCGGGCCGTGCCCGACTCCTCGAGCCGGCAGCTGTGGTCGAACCCGTTCACGACACCGCTTCCCACGGCGTCGCCCATACCCGCCACCACACCGGCCACGGGGTCCCCGGGGAGCGGTCGCTGGGCGTCCGGGGATGGCGTCCCCAGGAAGAAGAGGGTGAGGGGGATCCAGAGCATCCAGGTCATTGATTCCGGGCGCATATTCCGCTCCGAGTTGAGAGACTCCACGTCGAATCGGCGGTGATACGCGGTCCTTGGGACGGTAGCCCACGAACCGGATCCGATTCGAATTTTTGAGCTGATCGTAGCATGTCAAGATCCTCCTGGCCGATCGAACGGCCTTCTTCTCATGATGAGTCGGTCGCCCGACTCGTCGACTCTGCGAAAGCCGAGCAAGTGAAAGAGTTGCCGTGCGAAGAATCGTGCGACCCTCCGGTCGACCACGACCGCATGAGGGTCCGCAGGCACGCGATGGATCCCGGGCAACCGATGCGCGAACCGGTCGACACGGGCCGCTCTGAGCCGCTCGGAAACCCACATCCAGAACGGACTGAAGCGCCGAACGAGGAAGAAGCCGTCCTCGCCCTGGTCCTGATAGAGGGGCATGAGCAGCCGCGCCGTCTCCGGGACCGAGATCTCGCCGGTCGAGTCCCCGGCGATCACCGTTCCACGCACCACACGATCGAAGTTGCGGTATCCGGGCTCCATCTTGAAGCCGTCGCCGGGTCGCACCGCGTGGCGGTGTCGCATCTCGAGCGCACGAGGAAGTCCCTCCGAAGCTCGTCTCAGGAGACGCTCTCCGGTCGCGGCCTCCTCTCGGGCGTCCGGTGCGAGCATGTCCAGGGCGGCCAGGGCGACCCAGACCGCGGCTTCCGCCCGCTCAACGGCTTCCGGCGCGTCGTGCTTTCCGGTCTCGACGGTGACCGCGAGCAGTCCCCGCTCGCCGAAAAACTGGATGATCGTTCCGTCGACCAGCTCTTCGAGGCCGAGCACCATCGGCACGGGAAAGGAAGCAGCGAACGCGCGCTGGGGCAGGGCGTCTCCGAAAACGGAAAAAATGCCGCCCGGTCCGGACGTCGTGTGCAGGTCCAGTAGATAGACCGGGCCCCTGGCCTCGTGGATGGCCCGTCGGATCTCGCGCAGCACCTCGACCTGCTCGGTGTCTTCGTCCGCGGTCGCGCTCGACGAATTCGCGGTCAAGCGCCGGACCCGCTCTTCCGTCCACGCACGATTCAGGTCGCGATCGACGAACCGCGAGCCACGCATGAGTGCCGCACGGTTGCCCACGAGACCCACGAATGCACCAGCCTGCAACCGATCGCCATCCGCCAGTCGACGCACCACCCGTCGGATCGCGTGGACTCCGGCCGGCTCGTTCCCGTGCATGGCGCCCACGCAAATGAGCGTCGGGCCGGGTGCATCCCCCTGTAATCTTCCGAGCACGCGCTGAATCGGCGTCGACTTTCGTGTCGTATCGGATCGATGCACGCTGGTGACCACTCTCAACTCTTGAGGCGCTCCTCGAGCAGGTCGTAGGCGATGGGAAGAAAGTCCCGTTCGCTCACGATCCCGATCAGCTTCCCGTCGGAGACGACGGGCAAACATGATACCCGGTGCTGCCGCATGAGGTCGATGGCGTCCACGGTCCGGGTGTCGGGTTGAACCGATATCGGGTCTCGCTCCATGATCTGCTTCACGGCGGGCGTTGGCTCGACGGACCGGTCGAACCCCTCCGCCATCAAGCGCAGAACGGACCGGTAAGACACGATGCCGACCAGCGAGTGGGCATCGTCCTCGACCAGGACGTGCCGGATCTGGTTGCGGTCCATGAGAAAAGCCACCATGTCGACGAGCTCGTCCTCGTGCACGGTGAACAGCGACGTGGTCATGAACTGCTCGACGCGTAGGTAGCTCAGACGCCCTCCTCCCCCTTCCTCGAGGCGTGCGGGACTCCACAGATGCACCGGATCTCCCATCTGTTGGCGTGACACCGTCCCAGCCGTCAGGGCCGTCAGCCATTCGGCGCGCGTACCCTGCTGCTTCATGGACTGGATCGAGTTCAACATCCAGCGTGCGCCCGTGATCCGGGCTTCGACCCGGTCGCGGATGACACCCAGGTAGGTCTCGATGTCGACCTCCGACACCCCCGCGGCGGCCAACCCCGATCGGGCCAGCGGCAACATCTCTTCGAGGATCAACTCGCGGCAACCGATCACGCGCCCGTCCAGCCAACGGAACCCGGACTTCAAGCCGTGGCGTGCGGCGGCGAGGAAGTTCGCCTTCGCGTCATCGAACTGGATGCGGCGGGACACCTCACCATACTCCTCGGCGGCTCCGAGCACCGCCCCGATCCAGAAGGCCGCGTTGGCAACCTCGTCTCGTACGCTGGGTCCGGCCGGCAGGACACGACATTCGATGCGCACGTGCGGCTTACCGTCGGTAACCCCGTAACACGGACGGTTCCAGCGGTAGACGGTGCTGTTGTGCAGCTGGAGCGCCTTGAGGCTCGGCGTCCCCCCTTCGTCCAGCACCGCGAGCGGATCTTCATCGACTTCGCTCGTCAGCAGAACCCGGAAGCGCGCGATGTCCTCCTGGAAGAGCTCCGAGACCGACTTCTCGATCCAGGCCTCCCCGAAGCGTACGCGCGGCGACAGGTCCCGCATGTGCACCGAGCCGCTCCGCGTGTCGATCGACTGCTGGAACAGCGCGATGCGTGTCTCGTGCCAGAGGTGCTTCCCGAAGAGGATCGGAGAATTGACAGCCGCCGCCATGACCGGCGCCGTAATGAGCTGGGCCACATTATACACCTGGCCGAACCGCTCAGGGTCCACCTGCAGGTGGACCTGGAAGCTCGTATTGCAGGACTCCAGCATGACCGAGTCGTGCTGGATATTCAGCTCGTCCGCCCCTTCGATGCGCAGCTTGTAGGGCTCGCCATTACGCATCGCGGACAGCGCAGCGTCGAGCGCCTTGTACCGAGTGATGGGCGTGAGGTTGGCGAGATTCACGTCCGACTTCGACAAGGTTGGAAGGATGCCCGTCAGCACCACGTGGGCTCCCACCTCGGTGGCCGCGGTCCGGACCTGGCTGACCAGCTCGTCCACACGGGCCTCCAGGTCTCTGAAACAACGCGCCTCGAGCAGGCGGGGCTCGACGTTCGCTTCGAGATTGAAGAGCGCGAGCTCTGTTCCGAACGGACCGTCGAGCTTCTCCAGCACCTCGAGAGCGGCGGGAGCGGGCCGCCACCCTTCGTTGACCAGAAACATCTCCTGCTCGACACCCATGCGTCGCACGCCCGACTCGATGAGGTTCTCCGCGAGCATGCGCTCGAGGGCACGAAGGTCCCGCAGCAGCGCCTTCGAGAACGCTCTCATCTGCTCGGGCGTGGTGGTCGCTCCTGTCACGTCCTGGCCCATGTGCGCTACTCTACGAAGTTCGCGATCTCGGCCAGCGCCTTCTTGCCGATCACGGGGACGAGCGCATCGGACGCGGGATATCCCACCACCAGCAGCAGAAACGGGCGTTCATTGTCCGGACGCTGGAGAATGGAGTTCAGGAACTTCATCGGCGAGGGTGTGTGGGTGAGGGTGGCGAGTCCAGCGAGATGCAGCGCGGAGATCAACATGCCCGTCGCGATGCCCACCGACTCGGTCACGTAGTAGTTCTTTCTCCGGGTGCCGTCCGGCATCGCTCCCCAGCTTTCGCCGAAGATCACGATCAGCCAGGGCGCGTGCTCCAGGAAGGGCTTGTGGGCGTCCGTCCCGAGCGGCGCCAATGCCTCGAGCCACTCCGAGGGTGCGCGACCTTCGTAAAACGCCCGCTCCTCCTCCTCGGCCGCAAGGCGAATTTCCCGCTTCTTGTCCCGATTCGATACGGCGACGAAGCGCCACGGCTGGTGGTTCGCTCCGTTCGGGGCGCTCCCAGCCGCCCGGATGCACGTTTCGATGATATCCCTCGGGACCGAGCGATCCGAAAAGTCCCGGACCGTCCGGCGGCGGCGCATGTCTCGCATATGATCCGCTGCTCGATTACGCATCGTCTCGACGTCGTATTCGACGTAACCGGAGAGGCGCTCCATTCGGGGTCGAGTCGCCTGCTCCCCGGCTTCCGATCCGCTCACCCTATGCTCCGGGCGTAGACCTCGACGAAGCTGTTCACGGAGGCGCGGCGCAGCAGCACGTCATCGGGTCGGATGCCGAGCGCCGAGCTGAGCACGCGCACGTTGACCAGCGTGACGATATCCTGGTCGCTGAGGCTGACCTGACTCCACTTTCCCGGTGGGTGCGCCTGGTACTGCTCGTACGCGGTCAGAAGCAGGCCCGAGGACGGTGATTGGGCGAAGGGTACGTGCAGCTGACTCGCGCCCACTTGATAGCGCCCCGTGAGCTCGACCCAACTCCGCCCAGAGCTCCTGAGCGCCACCAGCGCCTCCGGAGAGACACCCGCTCGAGTCGCCACGAACAGCGCGACCGGAATCTCGTCGGCCGGCATGCTCCAGTCGGCCAGAATCGATACCTCGTCCGCCGGGAGCTCGAAATACTCCGCCACCGCCCGGAGATAGGCACGGGTCGCCGAAGCGTCCTGAGCCGCCGAGGCGGCTGGCAGGGCCACGCACGAGATCGCCAGGATCATCGCTGCCATGAGCCCTCTTCGCTCGATCCGTTCCACCGGTGTATTGCCTCCCCGCGGTGACATGCGTGTTGCGCGGACCCGGGCGGACCCGACAGGCATACCGAGATAGCGGTGCGCCGGAATGGATGCAAACCAGGTATCGACCTTTCCAATCTCGGTCCCCAGGCAAGGGATGGCCAGCGGCCCGCGTGCGTGTCAATCTGGCATGATTCTACACCGTAAGGGTGGCACGACTCTTGTAACATTACCTCATCAGCCTCGAGTTCCAACATTCCGTGAACCGTGGGAGGCACAGATGAGACGTGACGACGAGCGCAGAAGCGAGTTGCGCATGCACACGCAGGAGCGACAGCCGGAAGGCCTGTCTGCCGACGAAGGCCATGTGGTCTTCGACTTCACCGGTCTCGAGCGGCCGGACGTCTGTGATCTGGCGCTCATCCTCACGGCTCGTCTCGCTGCGGCCCCAGGCGAGAGCGTCTGGGTACGCGCACTCCCCTGGCAGACTGCAAGAGTGCTGCAGGCGATGCGGCTCGACCACCTCTTCCGGCACTATCCGGTCGAGTCCGAGCAGCTGAACTAGAAACGCCTGAGGCTCGAATGAAGAGAGCCCCGGTCCGCGATCGCGGACCGGGGCTCTCTTCTTATTGTTTTCGCTCGGCTCGTCCGACCCGCGTCGTCCTTCGTGAAGGACACACCGAGGGGACGGAACGAGGGTTCGGGAGCCTCAGACGGGAGGAGCCGCTTCCAGCCGCCGGAGCAGATCGGCGAGTGCGTCCTCACCCACCGGGGCACGCAGAATGAGCCAACCGCTCCCCCGCGGCACGGCGAGCTCCGAGACGCCCGGCTCGACCGGATCCAGGACCTCGGGAGCGACGCCCTCGGGAAGATGGATGAGCTCCAGGACGCCGCCGTCATCCAGACGCTGCAGCACCCGCACACCTGCCGGGGTGACACCTTCTTCACGCCAGACGATGGAGAGCACGTCGAGCCCCGGCACCACGAGCGAGCCGGTCTCCGCGCCGTCCACGTCGTTGGAAGGACCCGCGGTCCGGGCGGGAGCCTCGTCGAACGCACCGGCGACTCCGCCCTCGACCCGCGACGATAGCTCCAAGCGCGCGCCGGAGCTCGAGAGGCTGGTGCTGCGATCTGCCGGCGCGGTCTCGGGCTCCGGCGCCGGACTCGCCGACTCCGCCGACGCCACGAACTCCGACACCTGCGGCATGGCCGCGACCCCCGTGTCTCCAGTGGCAGCCAGCGGCTCGGCGTCCTCGAGAGCCACGCGCACCTCGTCCGCCGCCGGCAGCTCGGATGAGATCTCCAAGGAAGGTACGACCGGTGGCTCCGGTGCGGCCGGAAGGTCGCCCGGGGTCGAGGCCACCCGGTCCTGGACCATCGGCGCCGCATCCGCCATGCGACCCGGCGGGGGCGCGACCTCCGACTCCAACTCCGGCGCGGGCACGGATGCGGGTGCCGCCGCGGATTCGGCTTCTCTCGAGGCGAGCGCGCTCCGATCCGTGCCCGTCGGATCAATGCGCTGCCCGCCGCGTAGCATCCAGCCCACGCCGAGGGCGAGCACGACCGATGCCGCCCAACCGAGCCGGTAGAATCCCGAACGTGGGCGTCGTCCATCCGACGTGGAGGAACGTGCAAGGCGCTTCAGCTCCTCGAGGGGCGGTGGCGCAACGTTCAACTCGGGCGTTGCGAGAATGGTCTCGGCAGTGTCACGGACACGGCTCGCCTCGGCCAACGCTTCGGCACACCGCTCACACCGCTCCAGGTGCGCCCGGATCCTACGCGCCTGGCCGCTCGGGTACTCGTCCAGCGCGCCGTCCAGGTAGGCGTGCAGCGCGCCCTCATCAACGTGCGACATCCGCCTCCTCCTTGTCTCTATAAGCCTCGGCCAACCTCTTCCGCGCACGCGACAGCGTCGTGCCGATCGCGCCCACGGAGAGCCCGGTCTGCTCCGCGATCTCGGTGTAGCTCTGCCCGGCATCCCAGAGCAGGAGCACGTCACGGTCCCGCTCCGAAAGCGTTTCGAGGGCTTCCTTCACCAAGCGCCAGCGCACCTGCTCGTCCATCTCCGATGCCGGATCGGAGTCGGTCGAGGCGTTCGCCTCCGTCTCCGTCTTCAAGAGCGCCAGGTGCTTCTTTCGCCGCAGCACCATCCGCGCCTCGTCCCGGGCGAGGTTCGCCGCCACCTGGAACAGCCACGCCCTCGGCCGATTCGGCTCATGCCGCAGTGCCCGGACGAACGCCTCTTGAGCCAGATCCCGGGCCCGTTCGTCGTCCCACACCTTCCGGTGCAGAAAGCGGACGAGGTCCGGAAAGGTGCTCCGGTAGATCTCGTTCCAGTCGGTCGTCAACGAAAACCCCCAGGTCGGACGCGCCACGCGTCGAAAACGGGCAGAGTCGGCTGTTCGCAGGCTACCCCGGAAGCCGGTCCCATGGTTCGCTCATCACCCTCTGTGACGCTCGAGCCGTCCCCCCTTGCACACGGACCCCGTTCTGCGCTGATTCCAACCTCGCAACGAGCCGTAAGCTCCAGTGGAGGTGGACCCTGAAGATCGTAGTGCTCGGAGGTGGACGGGTGGGACACGCCATCGTGCGGGACCTCGCTGCCGAAGACGACTTCTCTGTCGTCGTGGTCGACGTCGACCCGGTCGCGGTGGAGCAGCTCACGGAGTTCGGGGCGGACGGCATCGTCGCCGATCTCTCCGGCCCCGACACCGTCGCGCGTGCCGTGGCGGCCACCGAGGCCGACCTCGTGGTCGGGGCAGTGCCCGGCTTCATGGGCTACCAGACGGTCGAGCGGGTCCTCCAAGAAGGTCGGCCCGTGGTCGACATCTCGTTCTTCCCGGAGGATGCGCGGGGGCTCGAGGACCTCGCGAAGAAGGCCGGGGTCCCGTGCCTCGTCGATTGCGGCATCGCACCGGGGTTCACGAACCTGGTGCTCGGACGCATGGAGGCGGAGCTCGACGAAACACACTCGTTCCAGTGTTTCGTGGGCGGTCTGCCCGTTGAGCGTACCTGGCCCTGGGACTACAAGGCGCCGTTCTCGCCCGGCGACGTGATCGAGGAGTACGTGCGGCCCGCGCGGCTGCGTCGGGAGGGCAAGGAGATCACGCTTCCCGCGCTTTCCGAGCCCGAGCTGGTGAACTTCCCCGGGCTGGGCACGCTCGAGGCGTTCAATACCGACGGGCTGCGCTCGCTCCTCCATACTTGCGACACCCCGAACATGGTCGAGAAGACCATGCGCTATCCAGGTCACGCCGAGCGCATGCGGATGCTTCGCGACGCCGGGTTCTTCTCCAGCCGTGAAATCCAGGCGGCTTCAGGATCCGTGCGACCGCGGGACGTGACCGAAGCGCTGCTGTTCAGCGCGTGGCAGTTCGAGGAAGGGGAGCCCGACCTCACCGTCATGCGCATCGTCGTCGAGGGTGTGAAGGACGGCCAGAGCCTGCGTCACACCTACAACCTTCTCGACTACTACAACCCCGACACCGAGACGTCCTCCATGGCGAGAACGACCGGCTACACGTGCACGGCCATGGTGCGCCTGATCGCGCGGGGTCTGTGGACGGAGCCCGGGCTCGCCACTCCCGAGATCGTCGGCCGCAACGAAGCGTGCTACCGGAGCGTGCTCGACCACCTCGAAGCCCGCGGCGTGCACATCTTCGAACGCGTGGACGAGTTCTAG
>JBBDSN010000140.1:0-4870 GCA_040904885.1 Gemmatimonadota bacterium
TCCTACTCGCGAACAGGAAAGTTATCGAGGTGGCGGGATTGCCGTCAGCGGTAACAGAGTCGATTGCGCTTTGGGACGATTTTCTCATGCAAGGCTACGTTGACCAGAGGCGCTGTGAGACAGGCTATGATGTGGAGCAAATCTCCGACAAGCAGTACACGGCGCTGCTCCAGCTCGTGGACAGCTATTTTGCTCGTGGGTACGAATATTTCACACCGGACATATTGCGTGCCGCGGATTTGCAGCGTCTAGAAATGCGGTACCGCAATAGGTCCTCGGCACGCTGAGGGAGATGTTCGCCTCATAGCGGGCACGCAAGGTCCAAGAAAAGGCGGAGCGGAGGCTGTAGCTTGGTCCCATGAGTCCTCCGGTCGACGAGATTCGCCTAAAGGTCGCGCGTCCGATGTCGCGGCGCGGCGGCGTGCGCGCAGGCAGCTGAGAGGCCGAGAAGTTGAGGACGTATCTGGTCTCTCCGCTGGAGCATGCCGAACCGGCACGACCCGGTGCGAAGCTTCGATTCATGGGCGCGGCGGCTGTCGTCATGGTCTCGATCGCCTCGGGCGTGCATTGGTTCCGTGAGGGGGCGCTCCCGGCGCGGCCCCTCCTCGTCGCCTTGTGCACCCTTGTCGGCGTTCTCTTCCTCGCCGTAGGACTTCACAAGGAAGGGATCGAGCGTCGGATACGACGCTTGGCCGCGCACGGCCGCGGTGCGGAGGCCCGGCTCGATGGGGTCCGGCGTCCCCTTTGGCGCAACCTGCTCCGCCGCCGAGGGCCGTGCTTCGAGGTGCGGTACCGCTTCCGGGACGAAGGAGGCTTCCCGCACGGGGTCGTGGGGTTCCATTACGGCCAGCGCACCTTCATTCGGGAACGAGTGACCGTGGTCTACGATCCGAGGCGCCCGGAGGTCAACGTCACCCTCACGGACGATCCGGGGCGTTACCGGTGGTTCGGGGAGCGCCCCGCGTCAGGCGCTTGAGGGGGAGTCCTGGATGTGGAGCTCGAGGTGCCGGCGATGCGAGCCGCCGTGCCTCCGTCCTCTTCCACTGCGGTGGCCTCGACCTCTATGACGTGTACCTTTCAACGGGCCGCGTCCGCACGTGACCCCGAGCGATGGCTGAACGAAATGTGCGCTATTCTTCCTCCCCGGCATGAGGCACCAACCGAGGTACGACGATGACCCTCCAGCCCCCTGCCATCCGGGCACAGCAGGAGATCGAGGAACTCCACCGGTTCTTCCAGGATTGGTTCCGGGGAGAGGCGGTGGAGGCCTCCCTCTCTCGTCTGGAAGCCGCCCTGGCCCCCGATTTCGTTCTCATCACACCGGGAGGACGGGTCCTGGATCGGAACACGGTCGTGACCGGCGTGGCGTCCCAGCGTGGGTCGGATCCGGCAGCGCGCCTCTGGATCGAAAACGTGACCTTGAGGCAGGCGTGGGCTGAATTGATGATCGTCACCTACGAGGAGTGGCAGGAGCGCCGGGGAAGCGCCGCCCGTGGCCGTCTCAGCACCGTGGTGTTCGGGACCCATGCTCGTCCACCGACGGACTTGCAATGGGTTCACCTGCATGAGACCTGGCTCGGGACACCGCAGGAGTTCTGACCGGCAGGAAGTCCACCCCCTTCGCCGCTGAAGCAGACCATGAATCCATCGGGCCGCCACAGCTGCCCCGGCTCCGGACCGCGTATCGACGGACCGCTTTCCGCGGAGGACCGAGCTGGCTGGTGCTGGGCCGCCTTCTTCTCCCGGGCGATCCTCGGGACACTTTTCCTGGTGCCTGGATGGCACAAGGTCGTTGAGATGGGTGCCCTGACCCATGCTCGGCGTCTCTTCGTGGAGGGCTTCGCCGAACACTGGATCCCCACTTGGCTCCTGTGGCTCCTCGGCACCGTCATCCCCTTCATCGAACTCATGGGAGGACTGCTCCTGGTCCTTGGCTTATGGACCCGGAAGGCGGCGGTCGCCCTGGGCTTCGTCCTGGTTCTTGTCACCTATGGACACCTGCTCCAGGAACCCTTCTTCGTGGTGACCGGCCACATCCTTCCCCGCCTCCTCCTCGTCCTGTTGATTCTCGTAATGCCCCGGGGAGTGGACCGATGGAGCACGGACCGCTTCGTGAGGGAGCGCCGGGAAAATGGATGAGTGGTCGAGGACGCGCACTGTCAATCGTTCTGCGAGATCACCTGCTTTGCCCCGGTGAAGTGCATCCAGACATCCGCGAAAATCGTGGTCGCTACCGTCCATGCGACGAGGAAGAGTCTGAACCCACCATCCACACCGGGAATAGCCAGAAGCACCACGGGAAGAAGTGGAATCCACAGGAAGTGCCCCAGGCCCAGGATCTTCTGGAAGCCGAAGCTGGAGTAGGGATGTAATTTTGACGAGCCGCCGTGGGTTCCGTGGTTCTCCTGCGGGTAGCCTTCAACAGCCTTCTTGGTCTTGTATGCGTTCATTCCCGTCCAGGCGGTAACGCTATCCGTGTTCGTTCGGCGTCGAGGCTGCGTTCATTGACCATGCGTCGCCCGTGCTTATGCTTAAAGTCTTGCCGTCATCTCCCTAGCCGGACTCTGAGTACCCCGTGACCCGACTGTCGCTGTCAAAAGACCGCATCAAATTCCTGTTGCTCGAAGGCATCCATCCGACGGCCCGGGAGGCGTTACGTGAGGCCGGCTACACCAACGTCGAAGCGCACGCGGGGTCCCTGACCCCGGACGAGCTCGAGAAGGCGATTGCCGACGTCCACTTCGTGGGCATCCGCTCGCGCACCCAGCTCACTGCCGACGTGCTGGCCGCAGCGGAGAAGCTCGCCGCTGTCGGCTGTTTCTGCATCGGCACGAATCAGGTGGACCTCGATGCCGCGGAGCTGAAGGGTGTGCCCGTCTTCAACGCGCCCTTCTCCAACACCCGTAGCGTGGCCGAGCTCGTGCTGGCGGAGGTGGTCTTCCTCCTTCGTGGCATTCCCGCGAAGAACGCCGCCGCGCATCGGGGCGAGTGGACCAAGTCCGCGGCTCACTCCTACGAGATGCGCGGCAAGAAGCTTGGCATCGTCGGCTACGGCCACATCGGCAGTCAGCTCGGCGTGCTGTCCGAAGCGCTCGGCATGGAAGTGATCTACCACGACATCGAGAACAAGCTACCCCTCGGCAACGCCTCCGCACGGGACCATCTCTCGGATCTTCTGAAAGAGGCCGACGTCGTCACGCTGCACGTGCCCGAGACGCCCGCGACCCGGATGATGATTGGCGCCACGGAGCTCGCGACCATGCGCGCAGATACCTATCTCATCAACGCCTCCCGGGGGAGCGTGGTCGACATCGATGCCCTGGCCAAGACGTTGGAGGACGGCCACCTGGCCGGCGCTGCCGTGGACGTCTTTCCCGAAGAGCCGGAATCGAACGACGACCCCCTGGTCTCGCCTCTGGTGAAATTCGACAACGTGCTTCTCACGCCCCACATCGGGGGCAGCACCCAGGAAGCGCAGAAGAACATCGCGCTGGAGGTCGTCGGCAAGCTCATCAAGTACTCGGACAACGGCTCCACGACCCAGGCCGTCAACTTCCCGCAGGTGTCCCTACCGGAGAACGACGAGCTCAGGCGCATCCTGCACGTGCACCGCAACGTCTCCGGTGTACTCGAGAAGATCAACAACATCTTCTCCGAGGAAGGCGTCAACATCGCCGCACAGTATCTGCAGACCTCTCCGCGCGTGGGTTACGTGGTGATGGACGCGGAAGTGGACGACGCCTGGGGTCTGGTCGGTCGGCTCAAGGGGATCGACGGCACCATCCGCGCCCGTCTCCTCTACTGATCGCCGACCGATGAGTGATCTCGACCGCCAACAAGCACTCGACCGTATCCGCAGGGTCGTCGGCCCGAAGGGCGTGGTCGACGACGAAGCCGCCCGTGAGGGCTATCTCATCGACGAACGGCGGCTCTACCGGGGCGAGGCCGCGCTCATCGTACGCCCGGCCAGCACCGACGAAGTCTCGCGCGTGATGGCGATCTGCTACGAGGCGGGCTTAGGCATCGTGCCCCAGGGCGGCAACACCGGTTACTGCGGCGGTGCCACCCCCGACGATGCCGACGGCCAGGTCCTCGTCTCTCTCTCCCGCATGAACGCCGTCCGCGGCATCGACCCGGTCGGCTTCACGATGACCGCCGAGGCGGGGGTGGTCCTCGCCCATGCGCAGCAAGCCGCGGCGGAGCGAGACCTCCTGTTCCCCCTCAGCATGGCCTCGGAGGGCAGCGCCGAGATCGGCGGCGCGCTGGCGACGAATGCGGGTGGGCTCGCTGTGCTCCGGTACGGCACCGCACGGGAGCTGTGCCTGGGCCTGGAAGTGGTGCTGCCCGACGGCCGCGTCATCCACGGTCTTTCGGGGCTGAGGAAGGACAACACCGGGTTCGACTTGAAGTCGCTGTTCTGTGGTGCGGAAGGCACCCTCGGCATCATCACGGCTGCGACGCTCAAGCTCTTCCCTCAGCCGACGGCCCGACAGACCGCTTGGCTGGCCGTGGCCGATGCCGCCGCGGCCTGCCGGCTCCTCGGCCGGGCCCGGCGGGAGAGTGGCGACTGCGTCACCTCCTTCGAGTACGTCACCCGGCCGTCCCTGGAGCTGGCCCTCGGGTACAGCGACAGCCTCGTGGATCCTCTGGAGGATGCTCACCCGCACTACGTCCTGCTCGAGCTCTCCTCCGGCCAGAGCGAGGAGCAGCTCCGCGAAGTGAGCGAGGCGATCCTGATGACCGGCATGGAGGAAGGCGAGATCCTCGATGGCGTGATCGCGGAATCGGGCCAGCAGCGCGGCCAGCTCTGGCGGCTGAGGGAGAGCATTCCCGAGTCTGAGAAGCACGAGGGCGGCTCGGTGAAGCACGA